>JAKSSB010000053.1 GCA_024403285.1 Lachnospiraceae bacterium
TGTGCGGTTAGTCTTTCGACTGCTGAAAGACAATCGTCTATATCGCTCAGCTTAGTAGATAAATCTACTTGCTGATGAGTCCGCCCTGCTCATTTAAAAAAACTTGGCCGACAGGGCTTAGGTGGTCGTTTTTTGTTTTCGTGAAATATATCAAAAAATAAAAAGATTTTTATTTTTCTTCACTTGACATCACACCGCTGGACTTCGTTATCCTTGTCGTCTGATGATGTCTTTTTACCGTCATCCGGATTATCTTTCGTATCTTTTGGCTTATCCGACGGCGGTTCTGCGCTTCCCGGTTCCTCCGACGAAACAATCTGCGTTGAGCTCTCCGTCCCGACCGGAGCCTTGTCTGCCCTTACCGCAAGGATTATCGCAATCACCGCGAAAATCACCGATAAGGCAACTATCGATACGCCCACCACAAACGGGAGCGTTCTTGAATTAATATGCTTCATAAGCATCTCCTGTCTTATTCTACACATTCTTATCCGTGAAGAATAATGCTTTTTACAATCATAAATATAACCGGTGTGACGTTAATCATCCACATCCAGATTCTCGAGAATCGATTTCTTCTTAAGCGGTTTTACATCTCCGTGATGAACATTGAGCATCGTAATGAGCGCAAGAATCGAGAAAAATGCCGCATACGGGAAAAGAATTCTGTAATCCACCTCAAGAAGGAATCCCGAAAGCGTCGGTGTGATAACCTGTGCCGCCATCGAGAATGTGTAATAAAATCCGGTGTATTTGCCCACATCTCCGTCGGTTGCGATTTCCACAACCATCGGGAACGAATTGACGTTTATCGCCGCCCAGCCGACACCGATAACAACAAATCCGAGATTAATCGGCCATGAGAACGAACTGAACAATCCGACATAAGCGAATCCCGCAATCAGCATGATTACACCGATGATAATCGATTTCTTACGTCCGATCTTGTTGGCAAAAAGACCGATGGGAATATATCCGACGATGGCTGCGATTGTCGCGGTTAAAAGACAGTCTGCAAAGCCGCCTTCCTCGAGTCCCCAGACAGCCGTCGCATAACGTGAAAACGCGGTTGTTACTGCGTTGTAAGCCATATACCAGAAGCATACCGATAAAAGAAGAAAGATAAGACTTTTCCTCTTGTCGGAAGGAAGATGACTTCCCTTGCCCTTGCCGACATTAACTTCTTCCTCATGTGAAATGCCTGCTGCCTCTTCCGTTTCTTTGGCAATTCTCTCCCACTTGTTCTCATGAACCGTAAACGCTAAAAGAACCGTGCAGACAACCATGAAAATAATCATACTTAAGAACAGATTCGTGTAATCGGGGCGAAGTCCCGGTCCTACTACAACCTTAATCATCACAAGCGCGTAAATCGCACCGACCGTACCGGTAAGGTTGATAATCGCATTACCCTTGCTTCGAAGCGGTCTCGGCGTAACATCCGGCATAAGCGCAACAGCCGGCGAACGGAAAAGCGACATCGCAAGGAGCACCATTCCGGTCATAATCATGAACATCAGAAGATTCTCCGAATTGTCCGCCTTCGGCATAAAGAACATTCCGATAACGGTAAATGCGGTTCCGACGATGATAAACGGTGTTCGCTTGCCGATCGGCGTCTTAACCTTGTCGGAAAGTGTTCCGAATACGGGTAAAAGAAACAGTGCAAGCACATTGTCGATTGCCATGATTGCGCCTGTCAGGCCTTCGTTCAAATCGAATGTATTCGATAAAATAAGCGGAACAACGCTGTCATACATCTGCCAGAAAGCGGAAATTGACATGAATGCGAGACCGACCAGTATTGTTCTTCTGTAATTTAATTTCATATATTACCCCTTTGCTTAATACTTTTTTAATTTGTATTACCCACGTAAAAAGAGTACCATAAAAATACAAAAATGAAAACGGGGGAATTACAATACATGGATATCTTAATTTACTGTATCGGAATCATCGTTTCCTATCTTGTCGGAACTTTTTCGACATCTCTTGTCATTTCCAAAATCAAGGGTAAAGACATAAGAAGCGCCGGCTCCGGTAATCTCGGCGCATCCAACACGACTCTTTTACTCGGATGGAAATGGGGCGTACTTGTAGGTCTTGTCGATATACTTAAAGGAACTGCCTGCGTTCTCGCGGCACGCCTGATTTTCCCCGATCTTGCTTTCCTGCCTTATGTTTGCGGCGTCGCCTGTGTCCTCGGCCACATTTTCCCTTTCTACTTAAAAGGAAAAGGCGGCAAGGGATTTGCCACCTTCTTAGGAATGTCGCTCGGTCTCGACTGGCGCTTCTTCATCGCCATCGGACTCTGCATAATTCTTATAACACTTATCACCGACTTTATCGTTATAGCAACAGTCACCACAATGCTCTCGCTTCCGGTCTACATCGGAATCACGACTTCAAGCTGGATAAACGCACTGATTGTTGCCATCGCGTCCGCCGTCATCCTCTACAAGCACAAGGAAAACTATCCGCGAATTATCAAAGGCGAGGAATACGGTCTGCGCGCTTCTTTTAACAAGAAGAACCGTCTGTAGTCACGCCCTCTAAATTGAAATCCGGAATGAAACTCTCCGAGACCGTTCCGCCCTCCTGGATAAAAGCATTCGTTACACCCAAATCGATTGCGAAATCGATAACGGAATTGTATTCCCTTTTCGTAACTTTGCGCCTGATTTCGTCGAATCCTTCGGGGAGCGAATCAAGCGGCGTGTACTGATTCATGATTGATATGTATATATTGTCTTTGTATTCGTTATAGAGATATTCGATTACACCTTTGGCGTTTTTGACTCCACCCGGCAGAAGCAGGTGGCGTACGATGACGCCTTTTTTGATTATTCCGTTTTCGTCGAAGTCCGCCGGGCCCGTCTGACGGTACATTTCGGCCAGTGCTTCTTTTACCGCGGAAACGTAATCGGGTGCGTTCGAATAACGCGCGGCTCTGTCACAATCCGAGTACTTGAAGTCCGGAAGATAGACGTCGATGAGGCCGTCGAGAAGTTTCAAACTTTTCACCGATTCGTAGCCGGATGTGTTGTAGACAAACGGAAGGTCGAAGCCTTTCTCTTTTGCGATTCCGATTGCCGCAGCGATTCCCGGGATGAAGTGCGTCGGCGTGACGAGATTGATGTTAAGGGCTCCCTTTTCCTTAAGTTCAAAGAAAATTTCCGCAAGGCGCCCCGGTGTTACTTCCGCGCCGATTTCGTTATTGGCTATCCGGTAGTTCTGGCAGAATACGCATTTTAAGTTACAGCCGGTAAAAAAAACGGCGCCGGAGCCGGACTTCCCGCTTATGCAGGGTTCCTCCCAGAAATGCAGCGCCGCTCTCGCAACGCGCATCGAATCTCCTTCGCCGCAATAATTTATTTCTTTGTATTTATCGTTTTCGCCGCATTTGCGCGGACACATTGAACATTTTCTCATGGTTATCCTTTTCTTTTACCGAAAAGACCGAAAGACAATACGAAAATTCCGATGGCCGCAAAAAAGATGCCGACACCGGGAAGGCTGACGCCTGCGCTCACGTGGACTCCTTCGGGGATGTTGCCGGTAATTCCCCAGTATGCGAAAACGCCTCCGAAAACGGTAAACGCAAGTCCGACCGCACTCGTAATAAATCGCTCTTTGACTGCCATCTTCGGTGCCTGAGCATTTACGACCGTACGGGATTTGTTGCCCGCGGAATTGTCTCTGTTAAGCACCATATATACTATGTATCTGCCGACAAACGCGCCGCATCCCATTCCGAGTATAAGTCCCAGAATTGTCTTTGTAATTCTTATTCCGTCCCAAAGTTCATCCATATTACTCCTTCTCTCTGTTTCTCGAAATCGAGAACATCGAAACCGTATTCATCTGATCGTACAAAGCCTCGTATTTCTTCTTCTCCTGCACTCCCGCAAATCCGGTAAAAAACGTAACAATTCCAAGCAGTAAGGCTGACCAGATAATCGGGAAATTGAAAAAGGCAATCGCTCCGACAAGTCCGAAAATAACCGCATATATAATCATGTCCCTCGTCTGTCTTTTTCGAACCTTTTCTTCGTCGACGGGGATGCTTCCGACAACCTTGCCGGTAGCACCGTTTACAAGAAGATTTATCGTAGTGTCTTCCACAAAGAATGTTATGAAATATACGGGAACGAAAAGATACTCCGTATTTTTAATATGGAAATCGGCATTGAGTATACTTGACTGAGCCTGTCCGGATCTTGCAAGCAATGCTTCATACTCCTGCGACGCTTCGGCATACACCGCTTCGTTGCTGTCTTCTCTCATTTTGGCTTCATACATAATTATTTCGGTAAGTTTTCTCTGAACGTCTTCCTCGCGTTCCCTGGCTGAAACGTCCTGTCTGTCGGCAAAAAACCCCGAAAGATATGCCGAATCGAAGGGAACGCTTTTGTCCATGGGAATAGGTTCAAGAAAAGCAGACGCATAGTCGCTTAAGCGCCTTGATGCGTCAAGTGAAATAACCATTTCTTTGTATCCTTCGGAGGTGATATGTTCGACACTTCTTCCTCTTCTGATAGGGAAATCGACGATGAGTGTCTCGCTCGCATCATATGAATGATACGGCATATAGATTCCGTAGACGGAATCGACCTGAACATTTTCGATTCCGGTTTTAAGAAATTTGCCCCTCGCAAAACGTTCTTTCGCATTGCGGAGAGCTTCTTCTTTAGATATTGAGAAAGGAATTATTTTATCCGGTTTTCTCTCTTTCGAAACACGGTCAAACATAATCGTGGACTGGCCGCAGTAAGAACAGAATTTCGCCACTTCCACGTCGTTTGTCATGATTTCCGCACCACAGGAAGAGCAGAGGAAAATCTTCATTTCCATGTAAGAATAATTCCTAAGTTCTTCGCTCTCGGGTTCTTCGCTTTCGGCTTTTTCAGCCTTTTCTACGCTTTCAGCTTCTTCTGCTTTTTCTTTGCCCCCGAATTCATCAACCGGGTAAAACTGACCGCATGCGGCACAGAACAGAAGTCCGGATTCGGCATCAAACTCAACCGCCGCGCCGCAATTCGGGCATTTATATGTATAAGTGTTCACCATAATCTCCTGTTAATTCGATAATTCCCTTTTCATTTACAGTTTGCTTGCAGTATATTCGGTTACGCCGGTAACGGTTTCTCCGTCAATCTGAAGAGCGGTCGGGCGATCGAAAACAACCCTGATTGTATGACCTTTCTTCGCATAGATACATTTCTCATTGATAAGCGTTCCCTTGAAAATCTTGGGGAAACGCATGAGAGTTCTGATTTTGCCGCCTCCGTGCCAGACAATAGCCGTCAGCTCGTCTCCGCGACGGTCCTGGTCGGGAGCATTGTCCATTCCGCCGCCGTAGAATCTTCCGTTCATGGCGGATGCAAACCAGACCTTGTTAAATTTCATTTCCTCACCGTCAATATAAACGGTTGCGTTCGGACGCTTGTATTTGAATAAAAGAAGTCTGATTGCGATTCCCGTATAATCAATCTTCTCAACGCCCTGACCTTTCTGAAGGTCCGCGGTCTCGCAGCACATTCCGTCGATTCCGAAACCGATACCGTTTATGAAACGGCACTCGATGTCTTTTACCTTAACCATCGGAAGTCTGTTAATATATTTCCTGATTTCGGGAGTTTCGCTTTTGTCGTAATTCTCGTAGATGTCATGGTAAAAATCATTACCCGTTCCCGCTTTGTAGAGAAGCACCGGGCAGGGAATCGTTACGCCGTAAGCATCGTTGGCAAAACGGTTGAGCGTACCGTCGCCGCCGCAAAGATAGATGGTATCATCGGCGGTAACCTTTGTTAACCATTCTTTGACCGAAAGGCCTACGAGATCCACTTTCTCACCGTCGGATGCAAATTTCGCCATTGCCTCATCGGCGGAATTCTCTCCTTTTCCGTTGTTAGACAGTCTGTTGTAAAGAACATACTTCATCACTTCGTCCCCCTGTAGGAAAAATTTACCTGTTCAGTGTATTAGCAAGAATCTTTTCGTATACCTCGTCCGAAATCTCCTGTGTACGCATTGTTGCAACACGCTCAGCCGGAATCACATCGACAATTTTAAGGTAGATGTCCTTATGTTTCCAGGGGCCTGACTTCATTACAAGCTCCGTATGGGAAAATGCCGCAATGACAATCGGACATTTCGCTTTCGTAGCGATTTTGAAAGCACCGTTCTTAAATTCGAGAAGACCTTTCGCAGTTCTGTTACGCGTGCCTTCCGGGAAAATAAATACGGATGCCTTGTCATTCTTGATATAATCGGCTGCCTTGTTGATGGTTACGATGGCGTTTCTTACGTTCTCACGGTCAATCGCCATGAAACCGGATTTCTGAATCGCGCGGCCGACAACCGGAATATCGAAGTTCTCGGGTTTGGAAACGAAAAGAATATCTTTGTCCGGAATCTTCGTAAGCACCGACATCGGATCGAGATTCGAAAGATGATTTCCGACCATAAGGAATCTCTCATCCTTCGGCAGTTTCTCTCCACCCTCGAAATGTAACGTCGTATTGGTAAAAAATATACCGAGACGGGCGCTCATTGCAACCAGGCGGTAGTAGAATCTGTTGATATTCGTTCTTTCTTTTCTTTTATCCACAAAAATCGAACAGATAAAAACAAAAAGAAGGAACAGAATTACCCACACGACAAAACATCCCAGTGAAAGAGCAAGGAAAATAAGGATGTGATACCATGCGGTATACATTCCGGTTAAAAGCATTATTGCAAGTGCGCTGAGCACGCCGAGTATCATAAAAATATAAGGTAACATTTAACTATCTGCACTTTCTGTAAAATCTCAAAACCCAATAACTATTCTCCGATATTGAGGCCTTTGGCTTCGTCGCATCCCATTAAGATGTTGAGACACTGAACTGCAGCGCCCGAAGCGCCTTTGCCGAGGTTGTCGAATCTTGCCGAAACAAGAAGTCTGTCCTCGTTACCGGTAATGTAAATCTGTGCGTCATCACGACCTGAATAAGCATTTGCGGCAAAGAAACCGTTGCCTTCATCCTCACTGCCGAAAGGCATTACATGGATGAATTTCTCTCCCTCGTAGAACGAAGCGTAAATCTCACGGAGTTCTTCGGGAGTAACTTTCTTCGTCATTAAATCCGCGTAAATCGGGAACGAAACAATCATTCCGCTGTAGTAATCGTCAACGACCGGTGTGAAAAGAGGCTCTCTTTTAAGTCCGCATATTGCATTCATTTCTTTTACGTGTTTGTGCTTCTGGGAAAGCGCGTACTCACGCGGAGCAAACAAATCTTCGGTCTTGTCGGGCGACTCGTAGAGGGCGATGGCTTTTTTACCCGCTCCGCTGTAACCCGAAAGAGCCGTAACACAGACGGGATAGTCATTCGCGATAAGTCCCTTCGAAACAAGGGGATAAACAATCATATTGAAGCCCGAAGCGTAGCAGCCCGGAACCGCGATTCGCTTTCCGTTCTTAATTCTGTCGCGGAATTCGCTTCCGAGTTCGGGGAAACCGTATGCCCAGCCGGGTTCGGTTCTGTGAGCGGTCGACGCGTCGATGATGACCGTGTGATCGTTGTCTTCGTTTATTAAGCTGACAGCCTCGATTGAAGCTGCGTCCGGAAGGCAGAGAAATGTGACATCCGAATTGTTGATGAACTTGCGTCTCTCCTCGGGATCCTTACGAAGTTCGGAAGAAATCTTCAGAATTTCAATGTCGTCACGTCCGGCGAATCTCTCGTTGATTCTTAAGCCGGTTGTACCTTCGCTTCCGTCAATATATACCTTCATTTTAAACACAACCTTTCCGTTTTCATGCATATGTCCGTGAAAACCCATTTAAGTATATTTTGTGAATGTTAACTCATCGTTAACTATTTGTAGGTTTCGAGATATTATTTTCGTTTTTACGGAATAAATTCGCTCTTTTACGCCCCCAAAATTCTACGCGTTGATTCGAAGTCCCTTCGGGTAGTGATTCTTGCACACTCCCGCGCTTGTTTTGCCCCAGCCGGCGGAGATTCCTTCGATTGTTACGAGCGTCCAGCCGTCCGGCGCGCCCTTCGGACCGTCCGCTTTGAGTATTCCGTCGTTTCCGTCCGTACGTATGCTCTCGCCCTTCTGGTAGGCAAGCGGAAGCGGACTGTCAAATTTAAGCGTGATAAAAGAATTGCAGTCTTCCTCCTTTAGTGCCATCGCAAGCGCATGGTCGGGTTCGAAGCGGTTTTTCTCCCAGGAACCGATTTTAAGTCCTGCGCGAAGTACCTTAAGCTTCTTAAGTTCAACCGAAGCCGGACACAGATAGAGGCTGTCGCCGAAAGTCACAAAACGATGCGTTGACTCCGTTTTGGACCTTATTGATTCAATAAATTCCCCGGTAAAAGATTCATTAAGAAACTTATCGAGAAGTTTTTTTCGCTCCGGTGTGATTTTATCGCCCCCCGCATTCGCTCTGTCCGAGCGGGCTTCATCCCCGGCCTTTCTTTGAAGAAGCGCGGCGAAATGACCTTCGCCTTTAACTTTATGAGGCCACATTCTCCTTGTTTCGACAAGTTCAAAATCAGGGAAACCGGCGAGTATCCAATCGACGTTGTCTTCATCTTCTTCTCTCGCAAAAGTGCAGGTGGAATAGACAAGCCTTCCGCCGGGAGCAACCATGCGGACAGCTTTATCGAGGATTTCGCGCTGCCTTTCGGCGCACATTGTGACATTTTCGGGGCTCCACATCTTAAGAGCGTCCTCTTCCTTACGAAACATCCCCTCGCCGGAACACGGTGCGTCCACAACGACGCAGTCGAAAAATTCGTGAAATACTTTTTCGAGCGAATCAGGTGTTTCGTTCGTGACTACACAGTTTGTAATTCCCATTCTCTCGACATTCTGGGAAAGAATTTTGCATCTTCCGGGGTGAATCTCGTTGGAAACAAGCAGGCCTTCGCCTTTTAAGGCAGCACCAAGCTGAGTTGTTTTTCCTCCGGGTGCCGCGCACAAATCGAGAACTTTTTCCCCCGGGGTTACGGCTGCAAGATTTGCAACACACATGGCACTCGGTTCCTGCATGTAAAAAGCTCCCGCTTCGTGCAGAGAGCTTTTACCGGGGCGGTCTTCCTCACCGTAGTAAAAGCCCGTCTCCGTCCAGGGAACCGGTTCAAGACAAAAACCGGTGAGTCTCTTGATTTCGGCCTCGTCGGTTTTCAGTGTATTGATTCGAAGACCTCTGTTAAGCGGCGCGTCGTACGATGCGGCGAAAGCTTCGTATTCGTCTCCGAGTTCTTTTCGCATTCTTTCGGAAAATTTCTCCGGTAAAATCATCTTTCTTTCCTCATTCCAATGTTAAACAGTGTGTTCCGTATTGACTGCTGGCCGGATAAAAATCGGCGTTTCCGGTCTTAGAACCGACAGTCTTTATGGTTTTTACGCCTCACAACCGTCAGTCTATAACGTTTCTAACGCCAATAATCGTATCGTATCCGATATCGTAAATCAGGCAGCCCTTCTTCGAGTTCGCCTCGTGAATAATCTGTCCGTTTCCTATATAGATGGCAACGTGGGTGGCCTTGCTGCCCGAGCCGTAGCAGACGATGTCACCCGGGCGGATGTTTTCGAGAGATACCGAATTGCCGGCTGAAATAAACTGTCCCTGCGGCGTTCTGTCAATTGAGTAGCCGAAGTCTTTATAGATGAGGCAGGTAAAACCGGAGCAGTCCGTGCCTTCCGCAAGAGACGAACCTCCGTGAACATACTTCGTTCCGAGGAATGTCATTGCGTAGTCCACAATTTTCGTGCGGACATCCGAAGAATCGCCGGAGGGCACAAATTCAGGCTCTTTCGGACCGGTTTCGGTATTGCCGTCGGCTTCATTTGTATTCTTCTTATCATTTTCCGCTTTTTCACGGGCCTCTTTTGCAAGTGCTTCGCGCTCTTCTTCAAGAAGTCTTGCTTCCTCTTCCTTTGAGAGAACGAATTTCCACTCCGTGGGGTTTGAAAGATACTCCATCGAAAGAGAGTCCGGGAATTCTTTTACCCGTTCCATCAGTTCTTCGCCGGTTGTGAAGTATTCCGCTTTGCCGTATCCTTCGACGTCTCCGGATTTGAGCTTAATCCAGCCGTCGTTTTCTTCGAGGATGTTAACGACTACGCCCGGCAGAGCTTTGCCGATGATTCCGGCGTCGGTCGAGGGGGCGCTTCGAACATTGACATAGTCGTTTGCGCGGGCCACGCCGATTTCGCCGACTTTGGAAGAAAGAATAAGGTAGTTGCACATATCTTCGGTCACAAGCATTTCCAAATCGGCTTCGCTTACGTCGGATTTACGAAGCATTGCGGCAATTCCGCCTGACAGATTTGAAGTGTCTTTACGGTTTTCCGATCCGGTCGCCGAAGCGATCGGGGATAAGAGTACGCAAACAAGGCCTCCCGTCAGGAGACCTGTAAATGTTCTCATAAATGCTTTTGATGTTCTTAATCCGACTCTCATAAATCTTTATTTATTCCAAGCACCGAATCGTTATCGTTACGGATTCGGGCCCTTTCTGCCGGTTGAAATTACCTCTTCTTGAAGCCTGTGATATTCACGGTTGCGCAGAGATTGTCGAGATCGTCTCTGATGTCGATTCTAAAAAGATTCGTTGTGCGGCCGTCTTTGATGCATGTGGCTTCGCCGATGAGTCTTTTACCCTTAGCCGGTGTAAGATACGTGATGTTCGAGTTAAGCGACACGCAGCCCTGCTCCTTCCAGTTGTTGGCAACCGCAAAGGTAAAATCCGCGAGAACGAAATATACTCCGCCCATGACTGCGCCGACCGCGTTCTGATGCATTTCGGTTAAATCCATCGAGCATTTCGCATACTTATCGCCGATTTCGTCGATAACCATTCCGCTCTCGGTTGCATATCTGTCTTTTTTGAAAAATTCTCTGACTTCTTCTATTGTTTCCATTTAACCTGATTTCCGCGTCACTTACATAACACAATGACGCTTTCCATTAATGTATATTTACGGGAATTTCCCCGTTTTGTTGTATGTCTTTTACCCGGTCTGTGACTTGTACAGACGGCGCTTACATATTCTCCGCAATGTATCTTGCAACATAAACGCCGCTCGCCGAAGCATGTGAAAGCGAATGGGTAACGCCGCTTCCGTCGCCGATGACGAAAAGACCTTTGTTGCGTGTTTCGAGATTCTCGTCCAATTCGACTTCCATGTTGTAGAACTTGACTTCCACACCGTAGAGGAGAGTGTCGTCGTTAGCCGTGCCGGGGCAGATTTTATCGAGTGCGTAAATCATTTCGATAATTCCGTCGAGGATTCGTTTGGGAATAACGAGGCTCAAATCGCCGGGTGTCGCCGCAAGCGTGGGCGTTACATAGCCTTCCGAGATTCGTGCCGCGTTGCTTCGTCTTCCTCTGACGAGGTCGCCGAAACGCTGGACGATTACGCCTCCGCCGAGCATGTTGGAAAGACGCGCGATGCTCTCACCGTAACCGTTACTGTCCTTGAAGGGCTCGCTGAAATGCTTCGAAACAAGAAGGGCAAAGTTCGTATTGTCGGTATGTTTGCTCGGATCTTCGTAGGAATGGCCGTTAACCGTGACGATTCCGTTTGTATTCTCGTTAACCACGGCGCCGTGCGGATTCATGCAGAAGGTTCTGACCAGATCCTCGAATTTCTCGGTTCTGTAAACGATTTTGCTCTCGTAAAGCTCGTCGGTCATCGTAGAGAAAATCTCTGCCGGAAGTTCGACTCTGACGCCGATGTCCACACGGTTCGATTTGGTCGGGATTTCGAGGTCTTCGCAAACCGTCTCCATCCATTTGCTTCCCGAACGGCCTACGGAAATGATACATCTGTCGCACTCATATTCGTCCGAAGCAGTTTTAACAAGGTAGCCGTCACCGTTTTTGAGAACTTTCTCAACGGGGGTTCTGAAGAAGAAATCAACCTTATCCTTAAGATGATTGTAAAGATTCTCAAGAACCACATAATTGATGTCGGTGCCGAGATGACGCACCTGCGCATCGAGAAGGTGAAGTCCGTTCTCCAGGCACATTTTCTTGATTTTGGTGTCGGCGGTCGAGTACAGTTTCGTACCTTCGCCGCCGTATTTTAAGTTTATCTCGTCGACATATTTCATTAAGTCGATTGCCTGCTGCTTGCCGATATACTCGTAAAGCGAGCCGCCGAACTGATTCGTGATATTGTATTTGCCGTCGGAAAAAGCTCCCGCGCCGCCGAAGCCGTTCATAATCGCGCAGGTCGGGCACTTGATACAGCTTTTAACCTTGTCGCCGTCAATCGGGCATTTCCTCTTCTCGAGAGAATTTCCCGCCTCGAAAATGGCAATTTTAAGATTTGTGTTAAGTTTGACAAGTTCAAATGCGGAAAAAATACCGCCGGGGCCGGCGCCCACAATAATCACGTCATATTTCATAAATGTACCCCCTGTTGTAAATCGTATACAGTCCTGTTAATCTCGGTTTAACGAAATAAATCTCCACGAATCCTTGCACATTCTTTCAAGATCGTATTCGGCTTTCCATCCGAGTTCTCTGAATGCCTTGCCCGGATCCGAGTAATTGGTTGCAATATCGCCCTCTCTTCGAGGCTTGATCGAATACGGAATCTTCACTCCGTTTGCTAATGTGTATGTATCCGTAAGACTCTTCAACA
>JAKSSB010000054.1 GCA_024403285.1 Lachnospiraceae bacterium
CTCGCGACGCCGTATTTGCGCAATTCGGCGTCCGTGCCCGCCCCGCACGTGTAGATCTCGGTGGGCGCCCGACCATCACACCAACAGACCCCGAAGAAAACCCGCACCGACGCCGGCGAAGACAGCACGAGCGGAGAGTACTATATGAGTTTTATGAGTCAGTACAACCACACAATGGATGCCAAAGGCAGGATGATTGTTCCGGCGAAGTACAGAGAAGGACTTGGAGATTCCTTCATTGTTACAAGAGGAATTGACACCTGTCTGTTTGTGTATGACTCAGAAGAATGGCAGAAAGTTATGAACAAACTTTCCGAAGCAAGACTTACAAGCGACAAGGTAAGGAAATTCACAAGATATCTTGTAGGAGGCGCCACAGAAGTCGAACTTGATTCACAGGGAAGAATCCTTGTACCGAACTATTTAAGAGAACATGCATCAATTAATAAGGATGTTGTTCTGGTAGGTATGGGCAACCACATAGAAATCTGGGCAAGAGAGAAGTACGAAGAAACAATGGATGCCACAGATATTGAGCAGCTTACAAACGAACTTGATGAAGCAGGCATCTGGCTGATATAAACGGAGCATACGATGGAATTCAAACATAAGTCGGTTTTACTTGATGAAGTTATTGAAAATTTAAATATCAGGCCGGACGGAACTTATGTAGACGGAACACTCGGAGGTGCGGGACATTCAAGTGTAATCGCATCAAAGCTGAACGAAGACGGCAAGCTGATCGGAATCGATCAGGATGCGGCGGCAATCGAAACGGCAACCGAAAGACTTGCTCCTTTCGGAGACAGAATCACAATCGTAAGAAGCAATTACCGGTCTGTTAAAGAAATCGTCAATAAATATTCTCCCGAAGGTGTCGACGGAATTCTTTTAGACTTGGGAGTATCTTCATACCAGCTCGATACGGCAGAGAGAGGATTCGGATACAAAACCGACGCGCCGCTCGATATGAGAATGGATCAGAGACAGGCGGTCAGCGCAAGAGAAATCGTAAACGAATACAGCGAGAACGATTTGTACAGAATAATCAGAGATTACGGCGAAGACAAATTCGCCAAGAACATCGCCAAACATATAGTTATGGCAAGACAGATTAAACCGGTGGAGACAACGTTTGAATTAAACGAAATCATCAAAGCTTCCATACCGGCGAAGATGAGAGCCACAGGCGGTCATCCTTCAAAGAGAACATTCCAGGCAATAAGAATTGAATGCAACAGGGAACTGGAAGTCTTAAAAGATTCGCTTTCGGACATGATAGAAGTTTTAAAACCGGGTGGAAGACTTGCAATAATCACATTCCATTCGCTGGAAGACAGAATAGTCAAGAAAGCATTTAAAGATGCTGAAGACCCGTGCATCTGCCCACCTGAATTTCCGGTGTGTGTATGCGGAAGAAAACCTTTCGGAACGGTAATCACGAAGAAACCGATTTTGCCGGGAGAAGAAGAAACAGAGGAGAACTCCAGAGCCAAATCAGCGAAGCTCAGAGTATTTGAGAAAGGGTAAATCAACAAGGATTCGTAAAGGATTACGATTCCGGCAAGAAGACAAAGGAAGGTATAAAAGAACATGACAGAGAGAACAAATTCGGTAAGAACAAATACAGCAAGAACCAATTCAAACAGAAGTTATGCATCGGGCAGAAGAAACACACCTTATGCATTCGGTAATACAGCGGAAGATTTATTCAGAGAACTTGATTCCGAGCCCAGAAAGAAAATCAGCAACAACGTCAGAAGAAACAGAGAAAGAGCATTGCATATGGATCTTCCTCAGGTTTTATTTTTTGTGGTTGCTCTTTGCATTTCTGCCATTATTTTGGTAAACTATATCAGAGTACAGTCAAAAGTAACCGCCAGCGTTGAAACAATCTCCAAACTCGAGAGCGAATATCTTGACAAGAAGACCGACAACGAGGAAGAGTATTCAAGAATCGTAAGCAGCGTTGATATGGATGAAATCAAGAGAGTGGCCATCGAGGAACTCGGAATGCATTATGCGAAGGAGGGACAGATTGTCACATACGCCGACGAGAAGAGCGATTATGTAAGACAGTATTCCGATATTGACTGATAGTGCAGGTATTTTCAAGTGAAAAAAGATAAATCAACACAAGCTAAGAAACAGAAGATTTTTGCCAGACAAATGAAAGGACAGCTCACCATATTCTACGGAATTGTTGTGCTGCTCTTTTTGTGTTTAGGGGCAAGACTTGTTTATATTACCACAACGAAGGAAGATGAATACAAGAAAACGGTCCTTTCCCAGAGAAAATATGATTCGAAGACAATTCCCTATCAGAGAGGCTCAATTGTCGATGCCAAGGGTACAACACTTGCTGTCAGCAAGAAAGTTTACAATGCCGTTCTTGATTCGAGTATCGTGGAGTATTATGAGAAACGCGGCGAGGATGACGGTTCATATAAAAGAGCTACCGCAGATGCGATTTCCAAATGTTTCGGTTTGGACAGCGGCATGCTTGTAAGCTACATGACGGACAATCCTACCGGAAAATATTATGTTGTTGCCAAGCAGCTCGATTACGAAAAAGTTCAGGAATTTAACAACCTGGTTACCGAAGCGGACGAAACGGAAGAGGCGACACCGATTAAAGGAATCTGGTTTGAAGAGGAGTACTTAAGATACTATCCCGGAGGAAGCCTTGCAAGTGATGTTATCGGATATACAAACTCGGGAAACTCCGGTGCTTACGGTCTCGAAGAGTTCTACAATGACGTATTAAACGGCACCAACGGAAGAGAGTACGGTTATTTAAACGATGACCAGAATCTTGAAAGAACGACAATTCCCGCAATCGACGGTCAGACCGTAGTTACAACGATTGATGCGAATATTCAGCGAATCGTTGAGAACAAAATCAATGATTATTGTACGGAGTATGAGAACAATTACAGAGAAGGATTTGCCTGCAACAATATCGGCTGCATAGTAATGGAATGCGATACCGGTAATGTTCTTGCAATGGCAAGCGCTCCCACATGGGATTTGAATGAACCCCGTAATGTGGAGAGATATTATACATCCGAGCAGATGAACAAATTCAGGGAGGAACTTAAAGAAGAGGCAATTAAGAAGCTTCCCCCCAACACCGTGGTTATCAATAACGGTGAGGCTGACGGAACCGTTATGAATACAACAGAAGCAGAAAGTACCGTAACCGAAGCAACGGAGAATGCCGAATCATCGGGAAATACTGAAGACACCGAAACAACCGATTCAGGAGCTGTCGGTACTGTGAATTACGTTGATGCTGCTTCGCTTGTTTCCGAAGCTGACCTTAATCAGTATGCTCTTGCCAAACTCTGGAGCAATTACTGCGTTTCGGCCACATACGAGCCCGGCTCGGTAGCCAAGCCTTTTACCGTTGCCATGGGACTTGATTCCGGCAAAATGAACGGCAACGAGCATTACTACTGCAAGGGATACCATGAAGTCGGCGGCTATACAATCAAATGCCATAATCGAAACGGTGACGGAGATATGTCTGTCGCAAATGCAATCGCACAATCCTGCAACGTTTCGCTAATGATGATGGGAGAGACAATCGGACAGAATACTTTCCTTTCATATTTTTCGAATTTCAATTTCGGACTTAAAACAAATGTTGACATTACCGGTGAGGCAAGAACCGATTCGCTTGTTTTCAATTCGGCCTCAATGGGACCGACGGAACTTGCCACATCGACGTTCGGCCAGGGCTTCAACGTTACGATGATTCAGATGATTTCCGCATTCAATTCGCTTGTTAACGGCGGATATTACTATGAGCCTCACATGGTCAGCAAGATTCTTTCCCCGGAAGGTTCCGTGGTAGAAAGCATCGAGCCGAGAATTCTCAAGCAGACCGTTTCGGCATCGACTTCCGACCGGATTGTCGAGTACTGTAACGGTGTTGTTACCGACGGTACCGGTAAGAATGCGAGACCGGCAGGTTATTCAATCGGAGGTAAAACAGGTACCGCCGAAACCGCACCCCGTGGAACCGGCGATTATGTTGTATCTTTTATGGGATATGCTCCTGCGGATAATCCCAAGTATCTTTGCTATGTGGTTATCGACAGACCGAATATGCCCGATCAGACCAACGGAACAAGACAGGCAGCTGTTATTACAAGAGAAATTTATACGGAAATTCTTCCTTATCTCAACGTGTTTATGACTGAGGAGCTTTCCGAAACCGAAATAGCCGAACTTACGGCGAAAGGTCTTTACGACGCAACACTTTACCGTCCGGAAGAGGAAGAAACGGATGTAAACGCAGAAACGGAAGAGACCGAAGTACCGGCTAAACCCGAGATGAAGATTGATCCCGAAACAGGATACGGAATCGATCCTTTAACAGGCGAATATCTCGATCCGGAGACGGGTTATCCCATTAATCCGGAATCTTCATTCATTGTAAAAGACAGTAACGCTTCGGAGGGAGAATAATCAAAATGCTGGACAAATCTTTTATCTTTTCAACAATAGTGGCATTCGGAATCTCGGCACTTTTGGGACCGTTAATGATACCGGTTCTTACCAGGCTTAAAATCGGACAGACCGTGCGAACGGAAGGCCCCGAGAGCCATTTGAAGAAGAACGGAACTCCCACTATGGGCGGAATCCTCATTCTCGGAGGTTTTTTCGTAAGTCTTGCTCTGTATTTTATTCTGACGTTTGTAACGGGAAACGGAGCGAGAGGACATGAAGAAATCGTCCCGGTAATGATTCTTACCATCGGATTCGGTCTTGTCGGATTCATCGATGACTATATTAAAGTCGTACGCAAGCAGTCGGAAGGCCTGAAAGCATGGCAGAAGATGGGACTCCAGATTATTGTCACTACCGCTTTTCTGATGTATATGCTTACAATTTCGAAAAGCTCGCTTGAAAGTCTTATTCCTTTTACAGGCGGCAGCACCGTCGATATCGGATGGATAGCGATTCCGTTGCTTTATTTTGTTGTACTCGGAACCGATACGGGAGCCAATTTCACGGACGGCCTCGACGGACTTGCCACAAGCGTAACTATGGTAATCACGCTGTTTTTTGCCATGGCGGGCGCTACTCTCGGAGTCGAAGTCGGCTACATTGCCGGCGCAATGTTCGGCGGCCTGATGGGATTTCTTTTATTCAACGCTTATCCCGCCAAGGTTTTCATGGGTGATACGGGCGCTCTGGCGCTGGGAGGCTTCGTCGCCGGCATGGCTTATGTCCTCAAAATGCCGATTATTCTTGTCATCGTGGCATTCATTTACGTTGCGGAAGTCCTTTCGGTAATTCTGCAGGTCGGATATTTTAAAATTACAAAGGGTAAAAGACTTTTCAAGATGGCGCCGATTCATCATCATTTCGAGAAATGCGGAATGAAGGAAACAAAGGTTGTTGCACTTTTTACCATCGTTACAATCTGCTGCTGTCTGATTGCATATCTTGCTTTATAGAATAATTATAAGAAGGTGAAAATAATATGGAATTTGCAGGTAAAAGAGCGCTTATAGTAGGTGCGGGTAAAAGCGGAATCGCTGCTTTCAATCTTTTATACGATGCGAAAGCAAATCCTGTGATTTTTGATTCAAATACAAATCTTGACATCGCCAAAACGGCTTCAAAGACGAAAGCGGGCGATAAGACGGAGATAATTGTCGGAAACCTTTCAGAGGAGGAGTGGAAGTCATATGATTTCGCAGTCCTTTCACCGGGAGTTCCCGTTATGGAAGGCATCGGTGCCGAGGTTGCCGCTCACGGACTTTACATACTCGGAGAAATCGAGCTCGGATATGAGCTTTCGAAGGGCAGACTTATAGCCATTACCGGTACGAACGGCAAGACGACCACGACAGCGCTTACGGGTAAAATATGCGAAGATTATTACGGCAAGTGCTTTGTAGTCGGAAATATCGGCAATCCTTATACATGTGAGGCTCTGAATACGGAAGATGATTCGGTGACGGTAGCCGAAATTTCTTCTTTTCAGCTTGAAACGATTCATGCATTTCATCCGGAAATCAGCGCAATACTGAACATTACTCCGGATCATTTGAACCGTCACAAGACTATGGAGAATTATGTCAAAGTCAAAGAGGACATATGCCTCAATCAGACAAAGAACGATTTCTGCGTACTGAATTACGAAGATGAATACTTAAAAGAATTCGGCCCGAAATGTTCCGCAAACGTAATGTATTTTTCATCCGCACGAAAGGTTGATTTCGGATGCTTTTTAAAGGATGAGGATATTTATTTTATCAAAGACGGCGAAGAGAAGCGCCTTATGAATATTTACGAGATGAAACTTCTCGGAACGCACAATGTTGAGAATGTCATGGCTGCAATCTGTATGTGTTACGCAGCGGGAATACCGTTTGACAACATTATTGCTTCGGTTAAGGAATTCACGGCCGTAGAGCACAGAATCGAATACGTCTGCACCAAGAAGGGTGTCGATTACTACAACGATTCCAAGGGAACCAATCCCGACGCCGCAATTAAAGGCATTCAGGCGATGAACAGGCCTACGGTGCTTATCGGAGGCGGTTATGACAAAGGCAATACATACGATGAATGGATAGAAGCATTTAACGGCAAAGTCAAGGCATTTGTTCTTCTCGGACAGACTGCCGACGCAATCGAAGAATGTGCCAGAAAACACGGACTTACGGAGATTTACAGGGCATCAAGTCTTGAGGAAACCGTCAGAATCTGCGCCGGGCTGGCCAAAGAGGGTGATGCCGTGTTACTTTCACCCGCATGCGCAAGCTGGGGAATGTTTGAGAACTACGAAGTCCGCGGAAGGATGTTTAAAGACCTCTGCAGGGCACTTGAGGATTAATCCGGGAGGAAGTTTGTTTTGGATTTACTTTCTAAACTTGAGAATAAAAGAGATAAAAAAAGAGAAGTACATTTCTTCGATTATTCACTGCTGATTGTCGTTTTGTTTCTTGTCGGCTTCGGCCTGATTATGATATATTCGGCAAGTTCGTACGAAGCCAAGTTATCGTTCGACAATGCCGCATATTATCTGAGAAAACAGGCGATTGCGGCAGGCCTGGGAATTTTCGTAATGCTCGGTGTATCTTTTATCCCGTATAAGCTTTACGGTAAAATAAGTTCGATAATATACATATCTGCGGGACTTATTCTTTTGATTATGCTTAAAATACCCGGAATTTCTTATTCCGCGAACGGTGCTACGAGATGGATCAGACTTTTCGGCGGATTTACGCTTCAGCCCGCCGAGGTAATTAAAATTATCATTATTTTCGTCTATGCAAAGCTTCTTGAATCTTATTCGTGGCTTGCCAAGAAATGGAACGGTACACTGGTTCTTGCGGTTATCGCGCTTGCTTTTTCGGGACTTGTATACCTTATCAGCGATAACTTAAGCTCCGCAATCATTATTTTCCTCATTGCTCTTACAATGAGCTTTGTAGCCTGCAAAGACAAGAAATGGCTGGCAATTTATTCGGGTTCCGTAGCTTTTATCGGCGCGGCGGCTGTGCTTATAATTCTTAAATTCGGTCAGGATTCATGGGGCTTCCGTTTCAGACGTATTCTTGCGTGGGTTCATCCGGAGAATTATTCGGACGATACTTCTTTCCAGACACTGCAGTCACTTTATGCAATCGGTTCCGGAGGCGTATTCGGCAAGGGACTCGGAGAGAGTATGCAGAAACTGAATTATATCCCCGAGGCACAGAACGATATGATTTTCTCAATTATTGTTGAGGAACTCGGCCTTATCGGCGGAATCTGCGTGCTGATTCTGTTCGGAATTCTTCTTTACAGAATGCTTGTAATCGCGAGCAATACCGACGATCCGTACGGAGCACTTCTCGTAACGGGAATCATGGCACACTTTGCAATTCAGGTTATCCTTAATATAGCCGTAGTTACCAATACCATTCCCAACACCGGTATTTCGCTTCCGTTCATAAGCTACGGAGGTTCATCGGTGCTGTTCCTTCTGACAGAAATAGGAATTGTCTTAAACGTCGGAAGAAATATCAGTTTTAAGAATCCCAAATCGGAGTAAAAGAGATTTCAGGAGAGACACATGGCAGGCAAAAAACTTAATTCGCTTAAAAAATTAAGACTTCTCGTGGTGGCACTTTGCGTAATTCTTGTCGGCATTGCGGTCTCTCTTTTTATCAGTGCGTACAGAATAGATTCCGTCAGGGTGGAGGGCAGTACCCATTACTCGACGGAAGAAATCAAACAGATGGTTTTTACCGACAAATTCAGCGAGAATTCCGTTATTCTTTCAATGAAGTACCGGAATAAAAGCATTACCGACATTCCGTTTATTGAGCGAATGGACGTTTCGATTCTTGACAATCATTCCGTTAAGATTGAGGTCTACGAAAAAGCTCTGGCTGGTTATGTCGAATGCCTGGGAAACTGCATGTATTTCGATAAAGACGGAATCGTCGTTGAAAGTTCGCGAACCAAAACTCCCGGTGTTACGCAGGTTACCGGTCTCAAATTCGACTATGTGATTCTTCACGAGCCGCTTCCCGTCGAAAACGAGGAAGTCTTTCAGCTTATCCTCGATACCACCCAGCTTTTGAACAAATATGAGCTTACCGCAGACAAGATTTTTTTCGATGCGGATTACAATATGACGCTCTATTTCGGAGATGTGCGTGTGATTCTCGGTTCAGACAACGATCCCGAGATTAAAGTCATGCAGCTTCCGTATATTTTGCCGACTTTGGAAGGTAAAAAAGGTACGCTCGACATGTCGACATATACCGAGGAATCGAAAGATACGATTTTTACCGAGGATTCGCAGACAGAGCCTGCCTGTGACGAAAATTCGGAAGAAAATGAAGAGAATTCGGACAATCCGCTGTATTTCGAAGTTGAAGAGATATAAAAGAGGGGTTTTGAGCGTGTGAAACAAAATTATTTAAACATCGGATAATCCGTGAAACTATTGATTTTGTTCATAAATGTTCAAAAATAGGTTGATAAATTACAAAAAAAATTATATCATAGATTCGGAGTGTAATTTTTATTCGGTCTGATGTGTAAAAGACGAATGTTAAGGAGGAAAAAACCTTGCTTGAAATTAAAACCAGTGAATCAAATGCAGCAGCAAGAATTATCGTTATCGGTGTCGGCGGAGCCGGCAATAATGCTGTTAACCGAATGATTGAAGAAGATATTACAGGCGTTGAATTTATCGGCGTCAATACAGATAAACAGGCTTTACAGAACTGCAAAGCTCCCAAACTCATCCAGATAGGTGAGAAGCTTACCAAAGGTCTCGGTGCCGGTGCCAAACCTGAAATCGGACAGATGGCTGCAGAGGAGAATATTGAAGAACTCAATACCGCAATCGATGGTGCCGACATGGTATTCGTAACATGCGGTATGGGCGGCGGAACAGGAACAGGTGCGGCTCCCGTTGTGGCTGGTCTTGCCAAGGATAAAGGAATTCTTACCGTAGGTGTTGTTACCAAGCCTTTCAAATTCGAGGCACGTACACGTATGGCCAATGCCGAAGCAGGAATCGAAAGACTTAAAGAGAACGTTGATACACTTATCGTAATTCCCAACGACAGACTTCTTGAGATTGTTGACAGACATACAACAATGCCCGATGCACTCAAGAAAGCCGATGAAGTTTTACAGCAGTCCGTTTCGGGAATCACCGATTTGATTAATGTTCCCGCTGTTATCAACCTTGACTTTGCCGATGTTCAGACCGTTATGGCCGACAAGGGCATTGCTCATATCGGTATCGGATTCGGTTCCGGTGACAACAAGGCAGAGGATGCCATCAAGATGGCTGTCGAAAGTCCTCTTCTTGAAACAACAATCGAAGGTGCTACAGATGTTATCATCAACATTTCCGGTGATATCACTCTGTTTGATACGAATATTGCATCATCTTATGTTACAGGCATTACAGGTGAGAATGTTAATGTTATTCTCGGTGCCATGTACAATGCGGATGAAGTTGATACATGTAAGGTAACCGTTATTGCTACAGGTCTTTATACCAATATGAAACCTGTAAGTCCTTTCGCCAAAGGCGCTACGGGATATATTCCCCCTTATGCAACGCCTGCAAATGCCAGACCCGCCAGAACGGTAACTCCGATCGGTTCAAGAACAGCTTCAATCAATACCGCTTCAATCAACAGTGCGGCAGTCAGAAAGGAAGCACCGGCTACGGTTAATCCCACTCAGCCTGTCAGAAGCAGAGTAGAAGAAAAAACACTTGTTATTCCGGATTTCCTTAAGAAGTGATAAGTTTTTTATTCAGTCTGAAGACAAGGAGAAGTTGAAACATGAAATGTCCTTTTTGTAATCACGAAAATACAAGAGTTATAGATTCAAGACCTGCTGAGGACAATAACTCAATCAGACGTCGTCGTGTATGTGATGAATGCGGCAAACGTTTTACCACCTACGAGAAAATCGAGACGATTCCCCTGATTATCATCAAGAAAGATGAAAATCGTGAGACATATGACAGAACGAAAATTGAGGCCGGTATCGTAAGAGCCTGCCATAAACGTCCCGTTTCCGCAGCACAGATAGTTCAGCTCGTTGACGAAGTCGAGACGGAGATTTTCAGCAGAGAGGACAGAGAGATTCCTTCGGCATATATCGGAGAACTCATCATGGATAAGCTTAAGAGCCTCGATCCGGTTGCATATGTAAGATTTGCTTCCGTTTATCGTGAGTTCAAGGATGTCAATACATTCATGGATGAGCTCAAGAAAATGCTTAAATAGTTTTGAACGGTATATTTTTTTGAGAATTACCGCAACGATTTAGTTCCCAATTTTATAATTTAAATATATTAAAGGAGAGAGAAAATGAAGAGGATTATGTTTAAAAAGGCATGCCTCTTCGGACTGGCTTTCATGCTTGCTGTTGCACCGTGCGCATGTGCGGGTGACAAGGAAGGAAAGGCTTCTGACTCCATCACAATCGGTATTCAACAGGACATTGAAGAGAGTCTTGACCCCCACGATATGCTGGCGGCCGGAACCAAGGAAATATTTTTCAATGTTTTTGAAGGTCTTGTTAAATCCGACAGTGAAGGAAATATTGTGCCCGCTGTAGCAAGCTCTGTGGTTAAGTCCGATGACGGATGCACCTACACCTTCGAGCTTAGGGAAGGAATTAAGTTCCACGACGGAACAACGGTTACGGCGGATGACATTGAATATTCAGTTAACAAATTCGCCGACATCGAGAATCACAACCCCTCGATATCGGCGTTTTCAATTGTAAAAGAAGTCAATGTAAAAGATGAAAAGACGGTTGAAATCGTGCTCACTGAGCCGAACAATGAGTTCTTAAGCAATCTTGCAACAGTCGAAGCAGCCATTATTCCGAAGAACAATGCAAATCCGGACGGTATCGCCATCGGAACCGGTCCGTATAAGTATGTATCAAGAACTCCCATGGAGAATGTCAAAATGGAGAAGTTCGAAGATTACTGGGGTGAGAAAGCATCGATTAAGAATGTCACTTTCAAAATCTGTACAAACACGGATACGATTCCCATGGAATTGAAGGGTGGCAACATCGATATGATTACCCATCTGACGAATGCTCAGAGACTTCAGATTGATGCCGACAATTTCGTCGTTTACGAAGGAACCATGAATCTTGTTCAGGCTTTGTATCTTAATCAGAATTTTGAGCCTTTCAAGGATGTAAGGGTTCGTCAGGCACTTTGCTATGCCATCGACAAAAAAGAAATTCTTACATTTGTTTCGGATGGAAGAGGAACACCCATCGGAAGCAGTATCTATCCGAATTTCGGTAAATATTACGAGGATTTGAGCAATATGTATCCTCACGATACGGAGAAGGCCAAAGAGCTTCTTAAAGAAGCCGGCTATCCGGACGGTTTTTCTTTTACCGTTACGGCACCTTCGAACTATCCTCAGCACGTTGATACCGCACAGGTTATGGCGGAGGAATTCAAGGCTATAGGTGTTACGATGGATATTTCCATCGTTGACTGGGACACATGGCTTTCGGAAACTTATGTCGGAAGAAACTTTGACGCAACCGTAATCGGTGTCGATGCGGCACAGCTTACAGCAGATTCACTTCTTTCGAGATTTGAAAGCTCCGCAGGAGACAACTTTATCAATTATTCGAATCCGGAGTATGATAAAGCATATTCGACCGCTCTTAAGGAAAATGACGATGAAAAGCAGACTGAAGATTACAAGCAGTGTGCGAAAATTCTGGCCGAGGATGCGGCAAACGTTTACGTTCAGGACCTTCCTGAATTCGTGGCAATGAACAAAAGATTCGAAGGATATGTTTTTTATCCGATGTATGTAATGGATATTTCCAAGATTAAACCTGTGGAACAGTAGTTTTAATATTGTAATAACGAAAAGAGACCAAGAAATGGGCAAGTATATTTTCAAAAAGATAATAATGCTTTTACTGACCATGCTTTTGGTCTCTTTTGTTGTGTTCGCCTTATTCTCTTTTATCCCGGGAGATCCGGCAATTGACAAGCTCGGAACAAATGCTACACCGGAGAGAATTGAAGCCATGAGGGAATCAATGGGACTTAACGGTCCGTTTATCGTGAGATA
>JAKSSB010000055.1 GCA_024403285.1 Lachnospiraceae bacterium
CTGAAGTAACACCCGCAGCACCTGTATTTGCAAACGTGCAGCCTGAAGTAACACCCGCAGCACCTGTATTTGCAAACGTGCAGCCTGAAGTAACACCCGCAGCACCTGTATTTGCAAACGTGCAGCCTGAAGTAACACCCGCAGCACCTGTATTTGCAAACGTGCAGCCTGAAGTAACACCTGTAACGCCTGCATTTACGAATGTACAGCCTGAAGCAGCACCTGTAACGCCTGCATTTACGAATGTACAGCCTGAGGTAGCACCCGCAACACCTGTATTTGCAAATGTACAGCCTGAAGCAGCACCGGTAGCTCCTTCGGTCACAAATCCACAACCAGAGGCAGTTCCTTCATTTACGACTGCACAGCCGGAAAACACGCAGCAGCCGGTTATGAATTCAGCACCCGTGGCAAGTGCACCCGTGCAGTCACTTGCGGAAATGAAAAAAGAATCGTCAAAAGCCAAAAAAGAGAAGGGCGGCAAATCAATCGGCAAATCGCTTCTCTGCGGACTTGCTTTCGGCGTTGTAGCCGGAGTCGTATCCTTCGGAATCTGGGCAGCGGCAATTCATTTCTGGGGTGAAGAACTCGGAGTTGTAAATGTCGCATCGAACACACCGGGTACGATTGAACCCGATTCGGGTGAACCTGATTCGAGCGAACCGGAATCAACACAGCCAACACAGCCCGACAATTCACCGCTTATCGCGTCCACCGATGCGGAAGCAGCAATTATCGGTGTTGTCAATGAAGCGATGCCTTCAATCGTCAGCATCAACACAACAATCGAAATGGATATCTACGGTACCGTTCAGGATGTTCCTGCGAGCGGTTCGGGATTCATATATAAACAGCATGAAGATGAATACCTTATCACAACAAACTATCATGTAGTTGAAGGTGCCAAAGAAATCGTTGTTCAGTTTAACGACGGTTCCACAGCTCCCGCAACCCTGAAGGGCAAAAAGATTTCCATGGACGTAGCCGTTCTTTCGGTTAAGGTGGATTCTCTCGGCGAAAGCACCAAAGCTGCCATCAGACCGGCCACAATCGGTGATTCCGACAAACTTCAGGTAGGACAGACTGCAGTTGCAATCGGTAATGCACTCGGATACGGCCAGTCGGTTACGAGCGGTGTAATCAGTGCGCTCAACCGTGAATATACAACGGCCGCAGGTGAAACCAACAAATTCATCCAGACCGATGCGGCAATCAACCCCGGTAACTCCGGCGGAGCTCTTTTAAACTTAAACGGCGAGGTAATCGGAATCAACTCCAACAAGTACGCCGATGAAACCGTAGAAGGTATGGGATTTGCAATTCCCATTACCGCGGTAAAAGACATTATCGACAATCTTTCCGATAAGCAGGAACTTGTAGCACTTCCCGAAGACCAGCAGTCTCTGTTCGGAATCTCCGGTGCGAGCGTAGGCAGCGGTAAGTACACCAACACGGGTATTCCCATCCCTCAGGGTGTATATGTAGCCGGTGTTACTCCCGGACTTGCAGCCGATCAGGCCGGAATCATGCAGGGCGATATCATTACCGAATTCGACGGTAACTCACTTGCCGACATGAATGAACTTCTGGAATATCTTGCGGCTTATCCCGCAGGTACGGAAGTTAAGATTACCTACAAGAGATACGAGGATACCGGTTATGTTGCTCACGAAACTACGGTTACTCTCGGAAGCAAACAGTAAATTTTAAAGAGGTTTTTTAATGGCAGATAACATTAACAATAACGATATTGATCAGAATGAAAACGAGTACGAGCAGGTCTGTATGATGTGCCACAGACCGGAGTCGGTGGCCGGCAAGATGATTAAACTTCAGAAGGAATTCTGTGTATGTGCCGACTGCATGCAGAAATCGCTTGATACAATCGACAGTTACGGCCCCGGATTTCCCGGAATGGGAATGCCTTCTTTTACCATGGGTACGACTCCCGGAAATTTGAATTTCAACGAAGTCGACAATTCGAGTGATAAAGACGGCGACGATAAGACCAATAATCCGTACTCAAATCCGATGTTCGTAAATCTCGGAGATGTTTTCGGCGGTGGCGGCATGAGCCCGCGTCAGCGTATCAAGAAGAAAAAGAAAGGCCCGAAGGAGCCGCCCATCGATCTTAAAAAGATTCCGGTTCCCCACAAAATTAAGGCCAAACTTGACGAATATGTAATCGGTCAGGAATATGCCAAGAAGATTCTTTCCGTTGCGGTTTACAACCATTATAAAAGAGTTGCGACCAATACGATGGATGAGATAGAAATCGAGAAATCGAATATCCTTATGCTCGGACCGACCGGATGCGGTAAAACATATCTCGTTAAAACACTTGCAAGAATTCTTGATGTTCCTCTTGCCATAGCGGATGCTACTTCTCTTACGGAAGCCGGATATATCGGAGACGATATTGAAAGCGTTGTAAGTAAGCTTCTGATGGCAGCGGGTAATGATGTGGACAAGGCTGAGTGCGGTATCATTTTTATCGATGAAATCGACAAACTTGCCCGTAAAAAAAATACGACAACAAGAGACGTAAACGGTGAGGCCGTTCAGCAGGGACTTTTGAAGATGCTTGAGGGTTCGGACATAGAGGTGCCCGTAGGCGCAACAAGCAAAAATGCGATGGTTCCGCTTACAACGGTTAATACCAGAAACATTCTTTTTATCTGCGGCGGGGCATTCCCCGATCTGGAAGAAATTATCAAATCCAGACTGAGCAAGCAGGCAACCATCGGTTTCAACAGTGAACTCAAGGATAAATATGACAAAGATAAGGACATACTTAAGAAGGTCATTGTGGATGACATTAAGCAGTTCGGAATGATCCCCGAGTTTGTCGGACGTATTCCCATTCTCTGTCCGCTCGACGGCCTTACAAAAGAGATGCTTGTTGAGATTCTCAAAGAGCCGAAGAATGCAATCATCAAACAGTATCAGAAACTGTTGAGCATCGACGAAGTAGATCTGAAGTTTGAGGACGAGGCGCTCGAAGAAATTGCGGCCAAAGCTCTTGAAAGAGCAACGGGAGCAAGAGCTCTCCGTGCCGTTTTGGAAGAATACATGCTTGATATCATGTATGAAATCCCGAAAGATGACAACATCGGAACCGTTACGATTACCAAAGATTATATCCTGAAAAAAGGCGGTCCAAAGGTTGAAATCAGAACGGCTTCGGTGAACGGATAAACTTTGCAAATCCACAATTCCTTTTTGCTTAAAATAAGATGAATTTTGAGCATTTTGACATATTGACTTTTTTAACCCACGGAAATATACTTTGTATTGTCCGTGGGTTTCTTTATGTAACGGGAAACTTAATTTAACGGACATTCAAATTTGTTTTTTATCTATTCAGGAGGTGCATGGAAATGGACGCGGATCCCTATCACGCAGATAACATGAACAATTACAAATTATAGTGCTGATAGGTGTTCTCTTTCGTAAGTTCGGGACCGTCTGTCGGCCACGAAAGGAAGAGATGATATGCTGAATTATTACATTTCCGAGGACCGGACTGTCAAGAGTCTGGAAGCTCCGGCGGAAGGATGCTGGGTCTCATTAATTAATCCTACTGTTGACGAAGTATCGGAGATTGCTGCAAAATTCGATATTGACGTTGACGATCTCAGGTCCGCTCTCGATACCGACGAACGTTCGCGTATTCAGACTGAGGACAATTACACAATGATTCTTGTTAATATTCCGACGATTGAAGATGACACGGAGAATGAGTTGTATGATACCATTCCTCTGGCTGTTTTCGTGTGCAAAAAGACGATTATTACCGTCTGCCTTGAGGAAACACCGATTCTTTCTGTTTTCGCGGAAGGAAGAGTCAGGGATTTTAATACTGCAATGAAGTCGCGTTTCGTTATGCAGATTCTTTACAAGAACGCATCACTGTTTCTTTTATACCTTCGTAGTATCGAGAAGAAGAGTGAAACGGTAGAGGATAAGCTGCATAAGGCAACGCAGAACAGCGAACTTCTGGAACTTCTCAAACTGCAGAAGAGTCTGGTTTACTTCACAACTTCGCTTCGTTCTAACGAACTTGTTATGGAGAAACTTTTCAAGAATGAGCGTTTCAAGAAATATCCCGAAGATGAGGATTTGCTTGAAGACGTAATCATCGAGAATAAGCAGGCCATCGAGATGGCCAATATCTACACCGGAATTATCGGAGGCATGACGGATTCGTTTGCTTCGATTATTTCCAACAATATGAACGTTGTCATGAAGACACTCGCAATTATCACAATCGTGCTTTCCGTACCTACCATGATTTACTCCGCTTACGGAATGAATGTGGCTGCTGCGGGAATGCCGTTTTCCAGAAGCGAGTACGGCTTTTTGATTATCGTTGCGGCATCTCTGGTGCTCAGTATTATCGTTGCGATTGCGTTCATTAAGATGAAGATGTTTAAGTAGGTTATGGGGATTTGAATAATCAATAAAGAATTAACTTCAGGTATTTGGGGGCGGTACCGTTTGGGGCGGGACTGCCCCTGTTTTATGCACACGGCCGTATGAGGAAGCACAGCCGGCGAGACGATAGGAGGGATTTCCTTCCTGTTCGATTGTTCACAATGAGAAGTATGCATATTCCGGGTGCAATGTGGTATAATAAAATGATGTATTGTTTGTGACAGAGGGGAAATATCAATTTGGAGAAAAACGAATGAAGAGAAAAGGTTTAAGAATTTTAGCGGGAACAATTGCATTTTTGCTGTGCCTGGGAAACGTGGGTGATTTGTGCGTTTATGCGGCAGAAGGAGATGAATCCGTCAATCAGGAAGAAGAGTTTGCGACTCCGGAATCAGAGGATTACGGCGAAGCGGATGAATTTTTTCCGGAAGAAAATACAGATGATGAAAGTATGCCCGAAGAAGAATCGGGCGAGCAGGAAAATGACGGTAATGAAGCTTCGGTAGACGGAGCGGTCACCGAAGAAGATGAGATAATCGAAGAGGACGAAGAAGAGGAAATAACCGAAGAAGCACTTCTTTCGGGCGAAATATATCTGAATGATCTCCTTGCAAAACGTGAAGAAGCAATTAAGGAACTCGATAGGATTGTTGAGGGCGAAGAACTTGCTTCCGTTGTTTTTATGCGCGATTTCGCAAATCTTTATGAGGAAGCTTCGGCTGAATCCGAAGTTGTCGCTGTTTTACCGGAGGCGGAAACTGTTGTGATTAATGGAGCTGACTGCGAACACGGTAAAGTCTTTTACCGGGTTTCGGTTCGTAACGAAGCAAGAAACGAGGGCTTCGTTCTGTCCGAAGATATTTACTGCCCGAATGAACTTTTTAGGGACTGGGAAGAAGAGTATCTCTGGCTGTTTCAGACAGACGAAACGAAGGGAAAAAACGGAGTATGCGCTTATTCAACGGATGTGCGTCTCGGAGCTTCCATATGTGCGGACAGCGGCCTTTCGAGATTCCCGGGCAATTACAGCAAGTACTTAAAAGATATAGTTGCTATGCATCCGAACTGGAAAATTGTTCCCATGAATACGGGACTTGATTTTAATACGGTTGTCGAAGCGGAACTCATCGGGGAAAGAAGCGAGGTCAGTCCTTCTTCGCCGGCAAACTGGAAAGGCGCGAAGGCCAGCAACGGCTGGTATATCGCCAAACCTTTTATTCTTAAGTATTACATGGATCCGAGAAATTTCTTCACGGAATATGACATGTTTCAGTTCGAACTGTTGAGTTATTCGGAAGCGACTTCCGATAAAAGCGTTGTTCAGAGTATTGTCTCCGGCAGCTTCATGGATTGTACAATTCCGAACGAGGGTAAAACATACACGGAAGTTTTCATGGAAGCCGGCAAAGATTACAATGTAAGCCCTTACCATCTTGCATCGAGAGTTCTGCAGGAGCAGGGCAGAAACGGAACTTCTCCGTTAATTTCCGGAACATATTCAGGATATGAAGGCTATTACAATTTCTATAACATCAAGGCGAACGGAAGCTCCAATGATGCCATATACAGAAACGGACTCGAGTATGCCAAAACAAAGGGCTGGAATACCAGAACAAAAGCTTTGAGAGGCGGCGCCGAGTTTCTTTCGAGCGGATACTTTGACGCAAGCGTCGGTCAGGATACAAGATATCTTCAGAAATTCGACTTGACTCCTCCGATAGCCACTCATCAGTACATGCAGAACATTCAGGCACCGTATTCGGAAGCACGCAGCACGGCCAAGGCATATGCCGAGAACGGTATCATCGGCAAATCTTATGTTTTCAAAATTCCGGTTTATGAGAATCTTCCCGATACGCCGTATCCGGATAAGGAATATGTTCTGACTGTCCTTTCGGCTGATAAGAGCAAATTTGCGGAGACCGGCTCGGTAAAAGAAATATACGTTCAGATGGACGGTTCCGATCCCGGCGAAAAAGATTCTTTTACCTGGACAAGTTCCGATCCCTCAATCGCCGAAGTTGTTAAGGTTGATGACGGAGAAGGAAACCTCGAATCACCGACCGGCGGAAGAATTGAAATTCTTGCCAAAAAGCCCGGAGAAGTTAAGATTACGGCCAAATACAAGGGCAGCAGGAAGAACTTCAAGAATCACTCGGGTTCAATCAAAATCACCGTTACGGGAATCTATTTTGACGACGGTTCCGGTACGGAAGCAAGTGAATATTTCCTTCGTTCGGGTATCGACAAAACACTTCAGATTGCATGGAAGATTAAGTCGGGAGAAAAGCCGACGAAACTTTCGCTTGTTTCTTCGGACGAAACGGTTGCAACCGTAACTTCGAAGGGAGTTGTCAGTACGCACAAATGCGGAAACTGTGTCATTACCGCAAGCGTGGGCGGCCGTGAGAAGAGTGCGAAAATATATGTTTTCCCCGGCAACTTTAATCTTGTGAAAAACGATTTCGCAATACCCAGAACCGAAACTGAAACGATAGAAATCATGGAGCCGGAAGAAGAACTTCCGGAAGAAATTCTCAACACACTTTCATATAAATATGCGAGCACAAACGACAGAATTGCAACTGTTGACGAAAACGGAACGGTTACCGCCAATGTGCCCGGAATCTGCGACATCGAAGTAACGATGACGGCGGGAGAGGGCAACGAAGGCGGAAGCGTGAAACGTGCGAAAGTAAACGTTCCGATCGATAGTACGTTTGCTTACGGTGAAGAGCCGGTAGTCAAGAGTGTACCGTGGGGCGGCGTGTGCGGCGAAGAACCGGAAATCGAAACTCCGGAGAATTCATTCCTCGCAGGCTGGTTCACGTGCGAAGGCGGAACGGGCATTCGTTATGATTCGAAGAACGTCATTATCGCCGACACCGTCTTTTACCCTTATTTCATTGAGAATGAAAGCGGGCTGTGCGTTATCGCGCCGACCGGCGAATACACATACACCGGGGCACAGATTAAGCCTGAAGTCAAGGTTTACGACCGCGACAGGCTTCTTGTCAAAGACAGGGATTATACGCTTACTTATTCGAATAACGTGAAGGCCACGACATCGGAGAAAAAGATGCCGAAAATCACCATTAAACTCAAGGGCAATTATTCGGGAACGCTTTCGACTTCTTTCAGAATTTTTCCGAAGAATTTAAGTGATTCCGATGTAACGTCGAATCCCGCGCTTCTTATTTCGAACGGTAAAAAACAAAAGGGCAAACCCGTAGTTTACGCCAACGGAAAGAAACTGAAAATAAACAGCGATTACAAACTTGAATACAACGATGTTTCGGACGGAGCATACGTTGAACCCGGCAAATATGAAATTACGGTAAAAGGTATAGGAAACTATGCCGGAGAGTTTACCGCTTTCGAGGCAATCGAGGAGAAGGTGAACATCTCCAAGGCGGACATTTCACTGCCGTCGTCGTTTGCTTATACAGGTAAAGAGATTTGCCCCGGAGTTAAGCTTACATACAAAAAAATCATCCTTACGGAAGGTCGAGACTATACAATAGAATTTACGGATAACCGCGAAATCGGAACGGCATCGGTTACGGTTGCCGGTATCGGAAAGTACTGCGGAGTCCGTACAAAAACTTTCAAAATCACCGGAACGTCAATCAAGGGCGCGAAGATAACGGGGCTGCCAAATTCAGTTTCTTTTACCGGGGAGGAAATTACACCCGAACCGACGGAAGTAATTCTCAACAAGGGAAAGAAAAACGAGAGAAAGCTGATCAAAGATATCGATTATTCGCTCAGTTATTCGAAGAATTTAAATGCGGGAACGGCATCCGTCACAATACAGGGAATCAATTCCGTGACCGGAAGCATAAAGAAAACTTTCAAGATAACTCCGGCAGATATCAAAGCGTCATTTGCCGGCGGCGGGGCCAATCCTTTTACCGTGACGGTACCCGGAAACGTAATGTTTGTTAAAGGCGGTGCAAAGCCTGAGGCGGAAGTTTCTTTTAACGGAAATGTGCTTGTTAACGGAACCGATTTCAAGGTGAAGTATTCGGACAACAAAACCGTGAACGGAAGCAAGGCTCCGTCAATCACGATAACCGGAAAGAAGAATTTCAAGGGATCTTACAAATTGAATTTCACGATTGTGCCGGGAATTTTCGACGAACTGACAATTACGGCACCTGACATGGCAGCACGGGCAAAAGGCGGCAAATGCTTCGCTTCTCCCGTCATTGTCGATAAGGACGGCGCCAAACTTGCCGTGAACAAAGATTACACGGTCAAAGGATATTTCTACGAGGAAGATTCGGTGACTTCGGACGGACTTGCAAGGAGCGCCGGCGATGAAGTGGCCAAGACCGATTCGGTGAGCCCGGGAAGTGTAATCAGGGTTGTATGTGAACCAAAAACAGGCGGTAATTATACAGGCAAAGAACTGTCGTGTACTTACAGAATTTCGAAAGCACTTATTAAAGACGCATCCGTCAAAGTCGGCAAATGTTGTTTCGACGGCGAGGCGATAACTCTTTTACCGGCACCCGAAGGGTCATCGAAACCGGGAGAACGCGAGATTCTTGTCAAATTCGGCAAAACGGTTCTGAAAGAAGGAACCGATTACGAAATCTGCGATTATTCCGATAATACCGGCAAAGGAAAGGCTTACGTGACGGTGCGCGGACTGGGAGAGTACTGCGGCACGAAGAAGGTTTCTTTTACCGTCGGAAGCCGAACTCTTTTGACGAAATAAGTTGAAAAAACAGGGCATATAGGTTAAAATGTGATACGTCGGAGTGCGCTCCGGCGTATATCCTTATAAAGGCGGTCAAATCAATGAGCTGGGAGAAAAATGTCAGAAAGGTTGTTCCGTATGTACCGGGTGAACAGCCCAAGATGAATAAGATAATTAAACTTAACACAAACGAGAATCCTTATCCGCCCGCACCCGGCGTGCAGGAGGCGATGAAGGCGCTTACCAAGACATTCGGAACGCTTCGTCTTTATCCGTCACCTACCTGTGATATGCTGATTGATGCACTGAGCGAATATTACGGAATCGACAAAGACAAAATTTTCGTCGGCGTCGGAAGCGATGATGTTCTTGATACGGCATTTCTTACGTTTTTTGATTTCAAGGATAAGCAGTCCGGAAATCTTTTATTCCCGGACATTACATATTCTTTTTATGATGTATGGGCATCCCTTTACAGGATTCCGTATGAGACGGTTCCCGTAAATGACGATCTTACGATTAATTACAGGGATTTCTGCAAAGGAAATGCCGGCGGAATCGTAATCGCGAATCCGAACGCGCCTACCGGAATAGAGCTTCCCGTTAAGGGCGCTATCGAAGAGATTATCAAATCGAATCCGGACTGTGTTGTAATCGTTGACGAGGCTTATGCCGATTTCGGCGATGAAACGGCGCTTTCGTTAATTGACAGGTATGACAATCTTCTGGTTGTAAGAACTTATTCCAAGTCACGTTCAATGGCGGGAATGCGTATCGGAATGGCTTTCGGAAATCCGAAGCTTATCAAATACATGAACGATGTCAAATTCTCGGTTAATTCGTATACGATGAATATCCCTGCGCTCTGTTACGGCGTCGCATCCCTTCATGATGAGGAGTATTTCCGCACAACAGTCGGCAAGATCGTCGCAACAAGAGAGAGAAGCAAGGAGAAATTCAGAAAACTGGGCTTCTCGGTTACCGATTCGAAGACAAACTTCTTATTTGTTTCACATCCGCTGAAACCGGCGACGGAAATCTTCGCCGCACTCAGGGAGAGAGGCATTATCGTAAGACATTTCAACAATAAACGTATCGACAATTACTTGCGAATTACAATCGGTACGGATGCCGAAATGGATGAGCTTTTTGCGGCTCTCGAAGAAATTTTGTAATTTTTGGAGGAAATAATGCAGGCTTTAGCTGAATGGTTTGCAGCCACGCTCGGTCAGTGGATACCGGCTGAGTGGGTGTGCTTCATAGTATCGATGATTCCGATTCTTGAGTTGAGAGGAGGACTTATCGTAGCGAGTCTTTTACAGGTTCCCTACCTTAAAGCACTTGTGTTTTGCATAATCGGAAACATTATTCCGATACCTTTTATCTTACTTTTTATCAAGAAAATCCTTTCCTGGATGAAGAAGTTCGAGAACTCGAAAGGACCTTTGAAACTGATTGGTAAATTCGCTGTCTGGCTTGAGAACAAAGCAAATAAAAAGAGCGACGCACTTAAGAAGGGAGAATTCTGGGGGCTGATGCTTTTCGTCGGAATTCCGCTTCCCGGAACAGGCGCGTGGACAGGATCTCTTATTGCTGCACTTTTCGATATTAAACTCTGGAAGGCCGTCGGCGCCGAACTTGCCGGACTTGTTCTTGCCGCGGCGATTATGAGTTTTATCACATACGGAATCCCCTGGATTGCCGGACTTTTTTAGAATCTTTTAAGGAGAAGCACATTGGAAGCATATTCGGATTTCGCGGAAGTTTATGATCTTTTCATGGAAGATGTTCCGTATGACGAGTGGACGGATTTCATAATCACCAAGCTCTCGGAATACGGGGTAAAAGACGGATTGGTGCTCGATTTGGGCTGCGGAACCGGCGAAATTACGATGCGTCTTTCCGATAAAGGATTCGACATGATCGGAGTGGATTTGAGCCCCGACATGCTCAATATCGCCAATTCCAAAAAAGGCGAACGGGACATTCTTTATCTTAATCAGGATATGTGTTCGTTCGAACTTTACGGAACCGTAAAGGCGGTTGTATGTATTTGTGATTCGGTGAATTATGTAACCGAACCGGAAGATTTGCTTGAATGTTTCAGGCTGGTCAACAATTATCTCGATCCGGACGGTATTTTTATCTTTGATTTCAATACGGATTACAAATACGCAGAGGTTATCGGTGACTGTACGATCGCCGAGAACCGTGATGAAGCAAGTTTTATCTGGGAGAACACATATTACCCGGAGGAACATATAAATGAGTATGAGATTACCGTGTTCAAGAAGCAGGGTGAGCTCTACTCGAAATTTTCCGAAACGCATTACCAGAGGGGATATACGGTTGAGGAGATGAAAGGCCTAATAGAAAAGGCCGGAATGATTTTCCTTGACTGCATCGACGCAGATGACGACGAACCCGGGCAGCGCTTCAGAATTATTGCTCGTGAAAAAGGGAAAAACGGAGAATAACATGGACAGAGTAGTCAGAGCTATCGCTTCGGACGCTCAGATTCGTATATTTTCGGCGTATACTTTGGATACGGTTGAATATGCGAGAAGCCGTCACAATACTTCGCCTGTGGCTACGGCGGCACTCGGCAGACTTCTTACGGCCGGTGCCATGATGGGAACAATGCTCAAAGGCGACAGTGATTTACTTACACTGTCGATAAATGCAGACGGTCCCATTAACGGAATAACCGTTACAGCCGATTCACACGGCTCGGTAAAAGGCTATGTGGGCAATCCGAATGTTAATCTTCCTGCCAACAGCATCGGTAAACTTGATGTTTCCGGAGCAGTGGGACAGGGTTTTTTGCGTGTCATAAAAGACATGGGATTAAAAGAACCGTACGTCGGTGAAACCGATCTTCAGACCGGCGAAATTGCCGAGGATTTAACTTATTACTTCGCTTCGAGCGAACAGGTGCCTTCGGCTGTCGGACTCGGTGTTTTAATGAATAAGAACAATACGGTAAGACAGGCCGGCGGATTTATTGTCCAGCTGATGCCTTTCGCGGACGAGAGTACCGTTGCGGCTCTCGAGAAGAATCTTTCCGGGATTAAGTCGGTCACGTCACTTCTCGATTCGGGATGCACACCGGAAGATTTAATCGGAATTATTGCCGAAGGCATGGATTATGAAATTACCGAAACAAGTGAAACCGCATTCAGATGCAACTGCAGCAGGGAGAGAGTTTCCAAAGCTCTTATCAGCGTCGGAAACGATGAACTTGAAGCGATGGTTTCCGAAGGAAAGGAAATCGAGTTAAACTGTGGTTTCTGCAATACTTTTTACCGGTTTACACCCGAAGAAATTCAAAAA
>JAKSSB010000056.1 GCA_024403285.1 Lachnospiraceae bacterium
CCAAAACACGTCCGGAAATAATTGTACCGTCCATAACCGCACACTTGTCCGTCACAATTTCCGCCCCGAGCAGTTTATCTTCAAATCCGGGATAGCAGCATGCTTTTACCCCGTTTAAAACACCGTGAAGTCCGAGAACCGAAGGTGCCGCGCAAATGGCTGCAAGATATTTGCCCTCTTGCTTAAACTCCCTAATTTTCTCTTCAAGAAGTTTGCATGCCAGAAGATTATCGGTTCCGAGCTTTCCGCCCGGAAGAATCAGCATATCGAGTGAATCGAAATCCAAATCGCCGATTGCCGTATCGGTCTCGACATTGATTCCGTGCGAACCCTTGGCAACCTTCTCTCCGCTTACCGATACGAGAAGCGTTTCAATATGCTCTCTCCGTAAAAGATCCGTGACGGTAAGCGCCTCTATTTCTTCAAATCCGTCGGCAAGAAAAACCGCTGTTTTACTCATTCTTTTCTCCTCACTAATTGTTCTCGTTTACGTAAATCTGAACACGGCTCTGGATAATCTTGCTAACCTCCTCGGCCGATTTCTGTCCTGCGAAGAAAGGTTTGGCTTCTTCTTCGATAAGTTTGAAGATTTCATCATCATAGAATTCAAATTTGTCAATTGTCTCAATGTAATTGACAAGATAATCGATTTCTTCCTGAGTCATCGGATCGATAATGAATTCCTGATCTCCGATCCAATATGTATCATCATAATACTGCTTCTCGCCGTTTTCATCCGTCCAGAACTGCTTCTCCTGATCCTTAGCTGCTTTCTTAAGAAGTGAAGCACGCTTAATCGGAAGTGAATACTGTAATGAATCCTGGTATTCGTCCATGAAGAAGTACTTAATGAAGTTCCATGCTTCGTCTTTGAATTTACTCTTGTCGTTGATACCCATGTTGGTACCGCCTGTAAGAACGGCACCTACACCGTCCGTGCAAGGGAATCCGGTAATCACATAATCCTTGTCGAAGCATGCGTTAATCTGGTAATTGAAATCTCTGAAAGTGCTTATATAACAGCTGTTTCCGAGAACCTTGTTGCTTCTGAATCTTGAGTAGTAATCCTCGGAGTAATCATATTCGTAATGCTCCCAGTCAATTTCTGCGGGATACTGAGCCGCATAATTGAGAAGTTCAACGAATTCGGGTGAATCGAAATTGCACTTACCGGTCGCAAGATCAAGATACTCATCGTATGTTGCCGAAATAATATTTCTCATAACATCCGTTGCCTGTGTTTCGTTCTTATACCAGAAATTACCCTGTGTCTGATTCTCGATTTCTTTCATCTTGGCGAAAGTAAGTTTTTCGTCTCCGACAATGGATTTTTTAACCATAAAAGAATTGATTGAGAAATCCGGAGTAATCGTATAAAGCTTACCGTTGTAGCTTCCGATATTGAGAACATTCTGAAGAAGGTCTTCACGCTTAACATCGGGATCGCTTTCAAGATATTTGTCTAAAGGCTCGAATACGCCTTTGCTTGAATATTTGGCAGGATTCATTGTGTAATCGAGAACAATGATATCCGGTGCATTTCCGGTAATGATGTCTCTGTCAAGCTGCTTTGCTCCGAGATTGTAATCCTCGGGAGTATTGTACTGATCGTAATCAACGATTCTTACTCTGTACTCGGTGTTGGTCTTGTTGTAATCGACAATTCTCTTGGAAAGAACCATTGAAGGATATATACAGCCGAGAGTGATAATCTGACGATCTGCAACATCCTTGGGATCTACTTTGGTGTAGAAAGCAATGTGGTCGAAATTGTATGTCTCGGTATCGTATGTCGAAACAGCAAGCACTGTATCCGAAACGGGACAGATATTTCCGATTCCGTTGGGTTCAACATCCGAATCGAAATAGTTAAATACTTCGGTAGGCTCTGCATCGCCGATATTATATCCCTTCATGCATTTACCGTCGGTATAATAAAAATCATACTGTGCACCGGCAAAACACCATGACCAGTTTGCGGGAAGGGTTATCGTCTCACTTGCTGTCATGTTATCGGTATTTATTCTGTAATAACCGTTTGCGCCTTCGTTACGGTAGGTAGTAAGAATTGCGTCTCCGCTGCCTGTAACAAGCACATTTGAAAGATATTCGTCCTCATTGATTTTGATAGATCCTTTAACGCTCAGATCCGGATTGCATACGAGAATTTCTCTGTCGGAAGCAAGTAAAACAGATCCGTCTTTGGTTACAGCTACGTTTGAAACATAAGCATACTCACCAAGTTTTGACAAATCGATTGGTTTGCTTTCAAGAAGAGTTCCGTTTACATCGTACTTTGAAATGGTTGTCGTACTGTTGTCAGCACCGGTTGCCTCATCGTAATCATTGTGATTCTCAATAAGGATGTAGTTGCCGTCATTGTCCATTGTAAGATTGTTGGTATAAACATCAACGGGATGTGTAATCGTTGTATATACAAGATTCTCTCCGTTTCCTTCGAAGCAGGCAATCTTGATTTTTTCGGGCTGGGGAACATATTCGTCCGGATACGGCTCCATAACATCATCTTCGCCGCCGATGATATCAGCAGTTTCTCCGAGATCTTCGCCTTCAACAGCCTCTTCTGCGCCCTCTTCTTCAATAACCTCAGGGGCGTCTTCCGCAACGGCTATAGGCATGGGTTCTTCACCGTAACCGCCGTATGAATTTTCATACACGGTTGTCCAGATATATGCTTTGCCGTTGGCATAGAATAAATTGCCCATATAATCGAAACCGTCAAGTTCAATTGTTCCGGATTCGTGATAAACGGCATTCTTGGCTACCGAAGAATCTGAAGCATCGCTTACTGCCGCACCGTTACCGGATGAGCTTCCGCCGCTTAAAAGATTGCCTAAGCCGCCTCCGTTCTTTGAACATCCTGCAAGTGAAAGTCCCATTACCGCGCATAAGCCTAAGCTTATGGCTCTTCTTAATGTTCTATTTCTCATAAATAACTCTCCTCTTCTCTTTTCATAATTTTCTTAACATTGATACGGGTAATTCGAAAGACGATATAGCCAAACCAGAACAGTCCGGTTATTCCTGCGGCAATCCACTGTACCAAAGCAACGTACATGAGCCGGTCTTCCTTAACCCTGGCAAGATTCTCCCAATACGGAAGAACAATCGAGTCGTTTTTCATTCTTCGCAAAGAATGAGTCTTTAATAAACCGACATACGAATTATACGAGAAACGCTTCGAATTTTCAATGCAAATCGAATTGTAACCGTTTAAGAAACCTTCTTCCCCGTTAAAAATGTTCAGTGCAAACCCCTTAACCGGATTGGGCATACACACCTCGTACATAAGTACCGGAGCCCCATCCGGAGAATTGAGTGAAAGGGTGTTGTATGAAACAAACACCGTCGGTTCGCCGATTCCGGCAAGTGCCGAAATATCGTCTTCCGGTCTTTCGTAAACTCCTGCGATACGATGCGGAATGCCGCCGATTGTAACCTGCATTCCGACAATATCGTCGGAACCGAACAGCTGCCATGCGGTCTCCCTGTCAAGAATTACCGAATCCGACATTAAATCGTTCCCGGTAAAATAGGAACCGCTTACGAGCTTCACCGGATGGAACAGGAAAAAATCACCGTCAACACCGAATGCTTTGACATTCGAAACAGTCTTCCCGTTCTTAATCGTTATCTCGCCCGTCGAATAGAAATCATCCACATAGAGTCTTGCCGAAGTGTTCCTGCTCTCGATATTCTCCGCTTTCAGCGCTTCTTCTATCGAATGTCTGAAAAATCTTACGTTCTCCGTCGTAATAAGATTTCTTTCGCTGAAAAAAGCCGAAACCTGAGCTAAATCATCTTCCTCGGACCACCGCAAAGCGATTGTCTGGTCCGGTAGCGATTTGGCTCCCGTTTCAAGCACGATTCCGAGAATACCGATTAAGATTAACATGGCAAGAGTCGAGCCGTAGATTATCCATCTGTAAGGCTGTATTCTTATCTTAATCTTTATCTTCTTCATCTGATTCTACCTCCGAAGCCCAAAGGTTAATTGGCTTCCGATGTCAGACGAACCTGATCGCCCGATTTGACAGGCTTCGAAGCGGTTGTAATCACATATTCATATCCGTAAAGATCCGCTGTAAAAGCCGTATACATATCGTCCGATTCAAGCACCTGAATATCACATCTCTTGGCAATATACCTGCTGCCGAAAGGAGTATTCTTCGAATTAATGATAAGAATGAATTTGCCGTTGGCATCTTCCTTAACGGCATTGTTCGGGACAACGAAATCGTAGTAGCTGCTCTTTTGTCCGACCGAAAGAGAAAGCGTCTGTCCCGCAACGAGCGAATCTCCCTGAAGTTCGAATTCAAGAATCTTGTCTCCGTTTGCGCTGTTTCTGTCTGGCTGAATCGCAACAAGATTTGCTTTAATGTCCGAATACCACCAGCCGTCGCCGATTGTTACTTCATCGCCGACTTTGACTTTCTGAGCCTGTGTTCTCGTTACGGGATAGGAAAGAGTAAATCCTTTGCCCGCTATCTGAATAACAGCAGCCTCTTCATCCGGTGAAGTTGTCTCTCCCGCAACATATCCGAGCGAGGTGATTGTTCCGGAAACAGGTGCTACGATTTCACCGCCGATATCCGCATCTTCTATATCCTTGACTTCCTGTCTTTTCTCGGTAATCTTGGCATACGAATCTGCAATGGCAATCTTCGCGAGAATCTCATTGAGAACATCCTCTTTACCTGCGGTTATCTCCTCGTATTTCTCCTTTGCACGGTCTCTGTCAAACTCCGCAACGACAAGCTGGGATTCAAGATTTTCCTTCGTTGAATTCGTCGATGTCTGCGCCTTTTTATTGTCGAGAGCGTCCTGCGCTTTTGAAAGAGCACTCTTTGCACTGTTGAGTGCAGTTTCCTTTTCCGTATATTTTGCGAAAATCTCATTATAGGCAGCTTCGGCATTTTTGTAATCGATTTTTACCTGATCGTCATCCGCAAGATCGCTGCCGTTATTTGCTTCCAACAGTTTTTCGTATATCTCTTTTGCCTGATTGTAAGCATTTTCCTTGACAGTGAACTCCGTCACAATTTCACTGAGTGCTTTCTCAGCCTCGTCAACCTTTTTCTGCGCTTCTTTTACCTTCTTTTTCTCCTTTGAAGTATCGACAGAAGAATCCTTGCAAAGATCAATCTGCTTCTGTATTTCATCAACCTTCGCCTGAGCCTCGTCGTATGCTTTCTTCGCATCCGCAACGCCCTTGTCCTTGCCGTCGAGTTCCGACATAAAAGAAGCAAGTGTTCCGCTTCCGCCCGATTCAATCTGCGAAATCTGTCCTGCGGAAAGACCGCTTTCAATTACCGCTTTCTCGTAACCGCTTATCAGGTCGGCCAGATCGCTTTTGGCCTGCTTGAGTTCATCGCTCTCGGTATCCTCAAGGTAATAAATTACATCGCCTTTCTCGACCTCGTCCTCGACTCTCACTGCAACCGACTTAATTTTCCTCGACTGCTCGGCAACTACGCTGTACGGGTCGACACTTGTAACGGTTCCGCTTCCCGTAACCCTCGTCATGATATTGCCGCCCTGCACATAGCTTGTCGAAACCTCCGCAAGCGAATAATTCATAATCGTATTTGAAAAGAATGTAAGCACCAGCATTACCGCCAGAAAGACGATTGCCACATTCTTGATAATTTCTCTTTTTTTGCTTTTATCCAAATCAGCCATCATAAACCTCCGTATATTCAGGGTAAAAGAATCATCCCTTGACTCCGCCCTGATATGTAATTCCTTCTACAAGATAATCCTCTCCGTACATGAAAACCAGAAGGGACGGTATCATGTACACCGTTGCAACCGCAAAAGCAAGTCCGATTTCACCCGCGCTTATCTTCGATAAGAAAATCGAAAGCGGATATTTCTCATCGGTTGTGAACATAATGAGCGGCTGCTCGACCATATTCCAGTAATCGATAAATACAAGAATGCCGACCGAAAACAGTGCACCCTTGCAAAGCGGCAGACATATTTTACGGAAAATCTGCCATTCTCCGGCGCCGTCAACCTTGGCCGCCTCAATAATCGAGGTCGGGATACGCTTCATATATTTGGTTAAAAGATAAACCGCAAACGGCGACGAAATACCCGGCAGCCAGATTGCCCACCTGGTATCGAGAATATTAAGCCAGTCCGCAACCAGATAGTTCGGAACAAGCGTAACCTGATACGGCATAAGGCAGATGATAATATATACGAAGAACACGATTGCCTTAAGTTTGCCTTTAAGTCTGGTAAAAGCATAGGATGCCAGCACCGCAATCAACAGCTGAAGCAGTACGATCGGCACGGCGAAAATCACCGAGTTCCAGAACTTGAACAGGTAGTCCGGGCTCTTGAAAAGCACGGAATTGTACTGTTCGAAACTTACCATATCGGGTATGAATTTCAAATTGACAACTTCTGAGACGAATACTTTTCCGCCGTTCGGGTCTGTTGCGAAAATCTGACCGTAGTTGGCCGAAATCTCCGACTGCGACATAAACGAATTCGTTACCGTAAGCAGTGTCGGAAGAATAAAAACAGCCGCGAAAAACAATGCTACGACGAAAAGAATACTTCTCTTTATTATGTCTTTTATTTTAAGTCTTTTACGACGTGAGTTTCTTTCTTTTTTCATCAGTCTTCCTCCATATCCTTGCTGAATTTATTCTCTGCGATAAAGAGGATTCCGATGATAATTATCATTACGACGCTCATGATAATTGCCGCGGCGGAAAGCTTCTGGTAATTCAAAGCTTCGAACATGTTGTTCATGTAATGCTGAAGCGTATAGAGCGAGTCGTACGGATAACTTCCGGATAAAAGATATACTTCCCTGAATACCTTAAACGAATTGATAAGCGACATAATCGTTACGAAAAGGATTGTCGGGGAAAGATATCTTATCTTAATGTTAATGAAAATCTTCCACGGTGAAGCGCTTTCAAGGAGCGCAACCTCAATTGCCTCTTTCGGAATCGTGCCGAGTGCGGCGAGGAACAGAATCATGTTGTAGCCAAGGTTCTTCCAAAGGAACAAAAAGAGCACAACCACCGGGGCATACTCGGATTTAAGCCAGTCGATTTTGCCGCCGCCAAAAAGATTCAGTGCAAGATTGACAACGCCGTTGTAACCGAAAAGCACCTGAAAAACAAGTACAATCGACGCAACCGGTACCATCATCGGGCTTAAATATGCCGTTCTGAATTTCGACGCAAGAGGTATTTTCTCATCGAGAAGAAAAGCCATAAGCATAGAAATAATCACTGCCAGCGGCACCGCCAGAAGTGAGAATTTAATCGTATTGGTCGCCGCAAGTTTGAAGGCGGCATTATTCCATACATCAAAGAAATTCTTAAAAAACACAAACCGCTTCGTGACAGGGTTGTCCACGAAAGCATAGAAAATCACAACCAGGAAAGGAAGGATGTAGAAAACAAGCACGCCGATAAGACTCGGTGCAAGAAAAGCATTGAGTTTGAGCGTTGTCTTTCTTTCTCTCTTCCTTGCGGATTTGGACAGTTTGGGTTTATTCTTGATTTCCTGTCTGTTCGTTTTGTCTTTGCTCATAATGTATTCTGTCAATTTCGTCCTGTAAATATTCTTTGCGCGCCTTAAGCTCGGCCAGTTTTGACTCGATAAGATTGTAATTGGCCCTTATCTGACGCTCTCTGTCAACAACGTTGACGATTCCGCGTGCCCGCGCTTTCTCAATCGTTTTACTGTTGGATGACACACTTAATCTGTACCTGTAAAAGCTTCTGAAAAAGAAAATCCCCGAAATAAGTACCAGCACCGGTCCGCCCGAAGCCAACACAAATCCGACACTCATTCTGCCAAGCGAATAATCCGTTCCGAATCCGATCAGGAATGTCAGCGCTATAACTATAACGAATATACCGAAAATAATTCCCCAGACAATTGACGGAACCGGATTCACCGTATTGTTAATGCTGCTCATGTCTCTCTGACATAAAAACATCGAGTCTTTGTATGTTCTGTATTCTTCTTCCGTGCGGTGAAGTTCTTCAAGAAGCTTCTCTTCCGCCGGCGTAATGGGATCAAATGTTCCGAAAGTCATTTTAGTACTCCTGCCAATCAATCAAAGGTTTGGATTCAATATCATCGTTACAGTCAAATGACAGATAAAAGAATTCATTCTTGTCAAAGTAAGGTCTGACGTAATATTCGGAGCTTGTCGAATAAATTCGGTCAAGTCCGGTTCCGTCAATAACCAGTGCTCTTTCCTGACTGATGTAGTTTAAGCTGTACGCATAAATGTATCCGTCCTGCAAACTCCAAAGCGAATGGTACGGTGTTCCTTCTGCCGAAATAAGCATAAGCATCTCGTCCTGTCCGTCATTGTTGGCATCCACGAAAGCATAACTGTGAACAAACGCTTCTCCGTTCACATATTCGTTGAAAGCCTTTCCTTCGATATAACCCGAGATTGCTTTTGTCGGTAAAAGAGCACTCTGAACGGGCGCGGTACCGAATGAAATAATCTCATGAATGGCATATACATCTTTGTCATTGTACAACGTATCTTTGAATATCTCGTGAACTTCGTCGTTTGTAAGTCCGGATGAAGTATCGGTCGATTCCGAATTCTCCAGCTCAAGGGGGAAAGTGTAAAAGATATCCGAATAAGGGATAAATTCCGCACCCGGAACAACATCTCCCACCTTAACGAATTCCGCTTCCTGATTCTCGTTCAGATCCATGGAAGCAATCTCCGAATACACCGGTTCACCCTTATCGTCAAATGTTACCATTTCAACGGACTGATAACCCATGTGTCCCCAGTTGCGGATAAGTCCTCCGCCCGGATTGGAATAAAGAACCGCATGGCCGCCGGGCAATGTCAAATATGATTCAACAATTCCCTTTTTCTCGTTGTATGAGTAGAATTCGTAGTAATAGTCTGCTTCGCAGCTTCCGAATTTAATTCCGAGATCTTTACTTCCGTCGCCATTTGCATCGTAAAACATATAACTTTCCGCAGTTATCGACAAATCCTCATAAAGATTCTCGTCGGTCAAAGCTTCCAGACGCTTCGCTCTCTCTTCCACAACTTTGTTATAAAAAGCCGCGTAAGCGGGACTTAATGCAGACTCGTCAAGCACGAAATAGGGAGATCCCGTCGTGTCAACCGATTCCGAATGTGAATTGTCCTCTTCCTGCTCTGTCGCAGATTCCGCTTCCGAACTTTCTTCTTCGGACATATTCGCGTTCTCCGATGAAACGAGTGCGAACTCGTCAAAAGCACCTGCCGAAGCGGTCGATGATTCCCCGCCGTGCGAACATGCGCTTAACGAAACCGCTATTACCAGGCCGGCTGAAACGACCGTTTCAAATCTTCTCATTGTCAATCCTCTTTCACACATATTTCCTTATTATTAATACGTCATTTATTCTACACCACAAATACACTTAATTCAATACAGTCGGACGTACAATTAAGCGCCGGATTTCCGTTACGGTTGGTGTTTCGTCGACATGGTCTGTTAAAAAATAAACAAACTCCAAAACCGAATTGTAACATAAATGCACGCTAATGTCACGCAGATAGATAAACATAAAACGACGCCTGTCGCATTTGCGATAAGCGTCGTAACATTTGTCTACTCTCTTTGCATGTGGTGTCTCTTCTTGATTCTGTACATCGAAGCATCCGCGTTTTCAAGCAACTCGTTTATGTCATGTTTTTCGGACAAATCGTAACTGTTGAGTCCGAGCGATACCGAAAGCACGAAACGGTTGCGTGTTTCTTCGTTGTATTTTTTAATTTCCTTCTGAACTCCCGCACGGAATTTTCTTTCATCATTCTTGTCTTCGGAAACGAACATAAGTGCAAATTCATCACCGCCGAGGCGTCCCATGATACCTCTTTTACCCATAACCTTACGAATAATGCGGGCCGTCGCGGTAATGGCGTCATCACCGGATTCGTGGCCGTAGGTATCGTTGATTTCCTTCATCCTGTCGATATCCGCATAGCCCACGACGAAATGTGTCTCCGGCTTGCCGTCAAGAATTTTCATCGCTTCGTTCAAAAATCCGCGGCGGATCAAAACGCCGGTAAGCTCAACGGTTTTTGAAAGAATATCGAGACGGCCGTTGCTCTTTTGAACATCGTCGAGAGATTCTTTTAATTTCTGCCTTGTCTCTTCGTTGACTTTCAGCAGGCCGAGAATTCGGATTGCCGCGCTCACCTGGTAGATCAGGCTCTCGTAGAGGTCGAAATACTCATACGGAAGTTCGCTTAAAAGCACGCCGTACAGGGTGTCGCGGACATGGAGATTAAGCATTACAAGATGTCCCTGGCCCTTCATTCCGGCAAAAGAGTCTCTGAACATGTCTTTTAGCGAAACACGCTGCTTTGAGGTTTCCGGAACAATCAGTTCGCTTCCGTTCTGAATTGCCTTCAGATACAAATATTCATCCGGGACGAATCTGTCGTCAAAATTGCAAATTCTCGGTTCTTCGAAAAGAAACAGATAACTGTGATTTATGCCTATTCGATGGAAATTTGTAAGAATTGCAGCATATTCACTCTCGATTGAATCCTTAAATCCGACCATATCGGCGGAAATTCGGTAGACATCATGCTGCATTCTTTTTAGCACGTAATTTCTGTTGCTCTCACGCAGGCAGAGAATTGCGGCAAGTCGCCTGTATGCATAAGCTGAGGCGAAGTTTATGAGGTTCTTCTTCTCCTTGGACGTTGTCTCTTCAAGAGCCGCTTCTTTGACATTTTCCAAAATTGTCATAATGTGGCCGATGTCGATTTCATTATCGATATCCGCTTCAAACAACTCGTTAAAACAGTCGGCTGTCCTACGCATATCGATATCTTCAGGTTTTTCGCTTCTGTACATTTTCTCAAGTTCAAGCACCAGGAAAAGATATTTGCGGTATAGATTTTCGCGGTTGGCAGTGCTTGTCTTGGATACATATATGTAGTTGAAAGACTGCTTGGCAAAAGTATCGAAATCCGTCTTGGCAGAAACGTTAAATTCGTTTTGATAATTGACGATTCCATCAGTCTCACGCATGGCGGAGTCACGCAGAACAAACTGAGTTCCGATTGTACGGTTTTTAACGATGCCGGTCTCTCTGTATTCAAGCGCTGTGATTATCGCCTCGTAGCCGAGCAGAGATGCATCCGCGCTGACACTGGCAAGCGGAGGATTTAAGTTTACGTCTTTTTCCATATTGTCAAATCCCATGAATGCCACGTCGATTCCGACACGAAGACCAAGCTGGCGCATTGCATCGTAGCCGCCGATGGCCATTCTGTCGTTTGCGAAAACAACGGCATCAATGTTCTTGTTCTGCCTGAAAAGATTAACGACCGCCGGTGTACAACGCTCGGTAAAATCACCGTGAATTACAAGTCGTTCTTCAAACGGAATGCCGCCGGCTTCAAGCGCATCCTTATAGGCTTCGAGACGCTCGTTGGAATCGTGACTCGATACCGGTCCCGCTACCATTGCTATTCTGCGACATTTCTGATTCTGAATGAGATAGTCTATTCCTTCACGGAAGCCCACCACATTATCGTAGCAGATATTCGGTACATAGTCGGCCTCGCCCGAAATCGTCACTACGGGAATTCCGCCGACATTTTTGTAGAATTCTTCAAATGAGTTACGTCCGCCCGTATTGCTGACCATTCCGATGGCGCCCGCGCAAACAACTATCAAATCGATGTTGTTATCGCTAAAATATGTAAACAGTGACTGGAACATATACTCATACTGTCCGTAAAGAATTTCCTTGCGGACATGAAAATAACGTCCCGGAACCAGCAAGAGATTGCAATCATTCTCTTTTGCGGCCCGCAACGCCCCTTTTGTCAGTGAGTTGCTGTATATATCTCTTATATCTCCAACCAATAACGCTATGTTAAGTCTAGCCATTTATATCCGCTCTCCTTCTGACGGAAACTTCCCTGTTCCCATCAGCCTAAAAAACTTCCCCGAATACTACATATGTTTTATCGGAAAAAACGCCAAAAACTTAATATCGAAATCGGGTGTTTCCAAAGGAATCATTGGTTTTCAAAACACGCTGAACAATTTTCTCAAAAAAACTGTTGACAAAAAAACCTGTATTGCATATAATCATACTTGCGTCACGGAGATGACGAGGTTTCACCTGACAAGCGGGGTGTGGCTCAGCTTGGCTAGAGCACCTGGTTTGGGACCAGGGGGTCGCAGG
>JAKSSB010000057.1 GCA_024403285.1 Lachnospiraceae bacterium
TACGTACGGGTGCTGTGAGAGGACGGCGGTTAGTCACCGCCTCCTACTCGATTATCCGGTTATACACTTTCTTCGCCCTGCGAAAGCCCCTTCGATAAAAGAAAATCGAGTTCATCGATTTCGAATTTCACGGGCTCGGCATTTCCGGGGCCCACGTATTTATAGGAATCCCTGAAATCAAGTCCTTCACGGATTGTGAGCAGCGACATGATGGAAGAAAAGTGAGCAACAATCAGGATATCACGACCTGCGCCCAGAACATCTTCGGATTCTTCTTTGATTTGTTCAAAAGCTGCTAAGAAACGCTTAAGCATGTCAACGTATGATTCGCCGCCATGATCTTTGCGGCGGAATTTATCGAGCGACCAGTCCGAATGAATCCGGGTATATTCGGCATAGACTTCGTCCCAGGTATGACCTTCGAAAAGACCGAAATCAACTTCTTCGAGCCCCGGGATTTTAATTACCGGAACACCGTATTTTTCACCGACAATCGATGCGGTTTTGTAAGCACGTGAAAGTGTGCTTGAATAAATCTTCGCTATCCCCGCTCCGTCTTTTACCAGATTTGCATATAATTCCGCAGCCTGCATTTCGCCGGTTCTGTTTAAGGGAATGTCGCTTCGCCCCTGAATGCGGAATTCCAGGTTCCAGTCGGTCTGCCCGTGTCTTGCCAGATAAATACTCATTCGTCGCTACTCCTTGTCGTTTCAGATAGTTTAACTATACGAAACACATTTATCTGCGTCAATATATATGTTACAATAGACGAAAGATCCGCAGGCCGTAAACCGATGCATTTTGCGGTGCGGCACGACGGAAATTACTGTAAAGGATTTAAAAGAAAATGGCTTCGGAGAACCGGGAGAAACGCTTAAATTTAACGGGAATATCGGACATACTTCTTATCATGGCGACGGCTGTCGCTTTTGCGATGGGACTGTATGTTTCGCTTTGTTCGCTTGTCATCTCCGTGTATCAGCCCAAAGAGCCGGGATACAGATATGCGCGGTATGAATTCTTCATCCCGACACTTCTTGTGACGGTAGCATTTTTCTTCGGAATCCGCTTCGTCGCACGGAAATTTAAGACACTTGAGGAGGCGCTTAAACGGAAGATTTCGCGAATCGTTTTTCATGCGTCTTTCGTTTTTCTCGCAGCCGTGCTGATTGCTTTCATCGTGACGGCACCGTACTACCCCGAAGGCGACCAGCTGATTGTCGCAACCGCGGCCGCACTTTTCAGAAAAGGCGATTACACGATGCTCACCGACGGCGGCTACCTTTCGCTTTTTCCGTATCAGAAGGGAATCACGGCGCTTTACGGGATGTTTTTTACCATTTTCGGAAATTACAATTTCTTCCCGATTAAATGTTTCAATGCGCTTTGCGTTCTGGCAGCGTTTGTCGCGGGAAGAGGCCTGGTAAAAGAAATCTCCGATGAAATCTTTGCCGAAACAGTTTACTGCATTCTGTTCGTTTTCTGCGCGCCGCTTATCGTTATGACGCCCTATGCGTACGGTGACGTTCCGTCGATAGCATTTGCATTGTTAATTTTCTTATGCCTTGTCAAAGCGGAGCGAACAGGCAGGGTTATTTACGCGGTTTTGTCCGTGCCGGCAGCAGTCATGGCGTTACTTACGAGAAACACAAGTCTTATCGTTTTTATCGCGGTAATTATCGGTGCGGTGCTTTTACTTCTTCGCAACAGAAAGAAGCTCGGCTTCGCGGCGGTTGTCACGGCGGCCTGCATCCTGGTCATTCCTCTTGCGACGACGAAAACGATAGACGTCATATACGAGAAAGAATGCGGGCATGAGAACTTCGACGCAGTGCCGAAGAATCTTTTCATCGCGATGGGAATGCACGATACTTACGGTGTCCCGGGCGTGTTCAACAGATATCACCAGGAAGTGTTTGAACAAAGCGGTTATAATGCCGATATCGCGGCGCAGACCGGAAACGAATATATCAAAGCGAGACTTACAGAGCTTGCGACGAATCCCGGCGAAGGCTTTAAGTTCGTCAACAAGAAGATTATTTTCCAGTGGGACGAGCCGATGTTCGAGTCGTTTCGCATAACGGCGCCGACCAAAGAAGACGCGCCCAAGAATAAGTTTTACAATTCGGTCTATCACGGCCGGATTCACGATGCGGTCTGGCTTTTGTCGGACTTTTACCAGTCGGTTGTTTATATTTCTTTTACCCTGTATATTGCACTTTGGCTTGTCGAAGCGATTCGCGCAAGAAAACGCAAAGAAGCACTGAAGGTGACGGTTGCGACGATGATTCCGGTGATTACTTTTGTGGGCGGGTTCCTTTTCTCGATTCTCTGGGAGAGCCAGTGCAAGTATGTGCTTCCGTATTATGTTTTTATGCTGATTTATGCTGCGGCGGGACTTGCAAAACCGGGTAAAAGACACAGTGGGGAAGAAGATAAATTTACGTAGAAGGGGGGGCGGTTATGACATCTGATGAAGCAAGAAAAATCGAGCGGGAGTTCTATGAAATATCCCATCCGTCGGAAGACGAGGAATTTATGTATGTGGAAGTCATGAAATTCCTTATTGAATCAGAGTCCAATCCGCGTGACATGATGAGTCTCGGCGGGTATTACTACGAGCTGAAGCGCTTCGATCTTGCGCTTAAGTATTACGAGATGGCGTCATCGTTCGGATACGAAGAGGCTGATGAGTGCCTGGGCTATATCTGGTACTACGGACGTACGGGTGAGAAAGATTATGAGAAAGCATTCCGTTACTATTCGAAGGCGATGGAGCGCGGCAACATCAATGCAACTTACAAGGTGGCTGACATGTACAAAAACGGCTATTTTGTCGGGAAGGATTATGAGAAGTATGTTTCCATGATCGAAGCTCTGTACCCGAGGGTAAAATATGCGCGTTCGCTCGGCGATCCCCTTCCGGAGATTTATACGCGCCTTGCAAGAATCAGGGTGGAACAGGGCAGACCGGATGAGGCGGTCGAGTTGTATCTGCGGGCGAAGGATTTCCTGGCGCAGAGACTTTCGTACAACGCGTTTTTCGGTCATCTGAATGTCATGAAGTGGCTGATTGATGCTCTTTACGAACTGATAGAATTTGATTATGAAGGTTTTGATTTCTACGACCTCTATTATCTTCTGACGAAACCCGTGAAAATCCGTTTCAAATTCAGGGGAAAAGAGCAGAATCTCGAAGCGATTGAGGAAGACGGTTCGGTTGTTGTTAAGTTCAACGACAAATGGTTCCGCGACCGCGATGACTTCTTCGGAAAGGCCTGCATAGACAATGAGCGCCTTACGGCAATCTATGACAGACTTAAAGGATTCGAGGTGATTAAGGATGAATGATCTGATTAAAGTTAAAAACTCCGGTTACTCCGAATACGAAGAACTTCTTTTCGAAAGAGACAAAGTTAAAAAGGAAGCCTCGGAGTACAATTTGGAGTTCCTTCGTGAATTCGGCGATACGATTACGGAAATTTTCAGACTGAAAATCGAATGCATTTCGAAGAAGAAAAGTATTTCTTTTATCCAGGCACGCGTGAATAAAGGCGAAGATGTCGACAGCGCGGAACTGGAAGACTATCTTGCGACGGAAATGGCAGAGTATCAGGAGAAACTGTCACAGCTTATAGACGATAATGTCAGGGCCAATTCCGGAGATTTTATTTCGCCCCGAACGGCTGGGAAAATCAAGAAACTTTATCATAAACTGGCCAAAATGATTCATCCGGATATCAATCCGAAGACTGACGAAGTTGAGGCGCTCAAGAACATCTGGCAGATGATTAAGGCCGCATACACCAACAATAATCTCGATGAACTTGAGGAGGCGGAAGTTCTTCTAAACCATGCTCTCAATGAACTCGGAATGGGAAGCGAAGAAATCGAAATCCCGGACATCGAGGACAAAATACAGAAACTCAAAGACGAGATTTTCCGAATCAAAACAGAGAATCCGTACAGCTACAGATATATTCTTGAGGACCCCGAAGCGCTTGAAACAAAGAAAACGGAGCTGGCGGCGGAACTTAAGGAATATCAGGAATACTCGGCATCGCTCGATGCGATTCTCGAGGAACTTATGTCAAACGGGGTGAAATTTACATGGCTGATGAATTAGCAATCAAGAAAGAGGGCGTTGTATCCTTAATCGAGAACAACGAACTCGGCAATATGATTAAACCGCTGGTAAAAGAAATACATCTTTTCGATTCATATATTGCCGGCACAATGTACATCGACGACAGAACGATATTTGCCGGCCTTGAATCGGGCGAGGAACTCGTTCTTCGTCGTGAAGGAAACAATAAATTCGACGGGAACGCTATTCTTGTTCTTAATAAGGACAAGGTCAAACTCGGTTACATTCCGGAGCGTGACAATGTTGTTTTTGCAAGGCTCATGGATGCCGGAAAGATGCTGAAAGCGCGTGTTTCGGGAATCGACCGCAACGGCGATTTTTATAAAATATCAATCGGAATCTATCTTGTGGATTTCTGATTAAAATGGCTGTCGAAGTATTTCGAGAAGCTTTTTGATGAGTGCGATGTTGTGATTCCTCACGACGGCGGATTCCGGAGACTTACCGGAAGCATTCGCTGGGGTATTCTATTTTGAACTCAAATATGTTATTTTATTGAAAGGGATATTTGTGTCTGGGTTGGCATGGATATTCCTTTCAAAATGTTTACAGATATTCGAGGTGCTCAAATGGAAGAAGAAATTAAAGTTAATACTGAAGAAAAGGAAATACAGGGAGAGAACATACCCGATAATACAGGTGCGCAGGACGATGACAAGAAGAAAAAGAGCAAAACAATCGGATTTTGCCTTCTTATCGGCATTCCGATTCTTGTGCTTTTTGCGATTGTAATATCACTACAGTTTATTATCCCGAAATCGGTATCTTTGGATAAGAGCGAAATCTTCGATGAAACGGCGGTTAAAGAAAGCGTAATCGAAGTAATCGATATGCTCGATGAAAACGACCTCGAAGGCCTTAAGGAAATTTCGATACCGGAGATGGGTGTGGCTTTCGAAGGAGACACAATTCCTCAGGCGAAATCAAGCATCTCTGACGATTTCGGTGAGCGCATTTCAATCGACAGTTTTACCGGAGCCGAACTTAAGCAGAACGGAACCTCATATGCGGTTACCCAGACGGTTGCAACGTATGAGAATACAAAGGCAACTTATACAATCACACTCGATTCCGATATGAAACTTGCGGGACTGTTTATGAAGTAATTTCCGAAAGGAAACGTAACTGCCCACCCGGTTGAAGCGGGTGGAATGAAAGGTATATTCATGGCTGAGAAGACAATGAAGATGAGAATAAATTCGGTAAAAGAACTTCTGCGCGAAGATTTTTACAATCGTGAAACGCTCTTTGTGTTTGCGATTGCTTTTGCGGGAGGTCTGTTTGCTCACGGTTACGAGCTTTTCGCAAAGCATCCGAATTACGATGAATTCATCTCGATTTTTCATTACGGAGGCGGCTACAATTTAGGCAGATGGATGCTTTCCCTAATCGGAAACTTTATCTTCCGGATTGACGGATGTTATTCGCTTCCGTGGTTCAACGGGCTGATTTTCATCGCTTTGATAGCGGCATCTTCGGTTCTGTTTCTTAAGCCTTTCAAATTAAAATCGAAGTGGGCGGAAGCGCTGATTGCTCTTATCATGATGACCTTCCCGTCGGTTACGTCGACACTTTCCTACATGTTTACGGCGCCGTTTTATGCGCTTTCGATTTTCCTTGCGGCTCTTGCTTTTTACCTGACCGTAAGATTCCGTTACGGCGCGGTAATTGCGGCATTCCTTCTGTGTTTTTCGATGGGAATTTATCAGGCATTTTTTTGTCTGCTTGCCGTATTTTTACTTGTATATACGCTGGTTGAAATTTTAACCGAAGAAGATAAATCCGTATCCGCGATACTTATTTCCGCGGGTGTCAGACTCGCCATGATGGTTGCCGGCCTTCTTATGTATATCGTAGCCAACAAAGTGATTACCTCCGTGCGGAAAGTCGACCTTTCCTCATATCAGGGAATCTCGAATATGGGACGTTATTCCGCCGGCAGTATTTTCAATGCGCTCGGTCAGTGCTATGTGAAGTTCTTTAAATCCTTAACGGGTGATTACAACGGACTTCTTCCCTCAAAAGTCCTTAACATTGCCCTGATAATCGGCTGGGTGGTTGCGATATTTGCACTTGTGATTCTTATGGTTCGCATCGTTCGCAAATCCCCGGTTAAAGCGATTCTTGCCGGAATATGCGTAATTCTTTTACCCTTAGGAGTCAATCTGATATTTGTAATGTGTGCAGATTCGCTCAAGACCGTTCATTCGATTATGTGCTACGGTATGGCGGCGATGTTTGTGATTCCGGTGATTCTTGTGCGCAGGGCGCTTGATGATAAGAGTTTAATAAAAGCGGGCAGTGTGCTTCGGGTTGCAGGCATCGTGAACGCAGTCGTTTTGCTCGGAGTTGTTTTCTTATATTCCAAATATGCGAACATTTCGTATCTGGCATACGAGCTTCATTACGAGCAGATGTATTCGTCGTTTGAAACTCTCGAGAATAAAATAAGAAACGCCGAAGGGTATAAGGACGAGCTTCCGCTCTGTTTCGTGGGCACTTACAGTGACGAGGTCGATTTGTGGCAGCTTGAGAAAACTTCCGCGCTTGCCGGAACCTACAAGACTTCGTATGTCATGAATTACGGTGAGGCACGCGCTCAGATTTTCAGTACGTATCTGGGATATGCCTACAGCGAAACCGTTCCGGACGAAGCGTTCCTTTCAGAAGAGGAAATCGTTGAAATGCCGTGCTATCCGGATGACGGTTCGGTTAGGGTTCTTGATGACAGAATCGTTATCAAGTTCTCGGAAACCGCCGCACAGTAAATAAGGGTATGCGCATAATCAAATTCTTACAGGGATATTGCAAATGAGTTCGGAAAAGACAAATTTCAAAACTAAATTCATTAAATTCGGAGAATCGCGGTTTGCACCGGTGGTTCTCCTTTTTATACTGATTCTGCCGATGTTCTTTTACCGGGCTTCGGTTAAGGATATCTGGTTCTGCGACGAAGTTTACACCTTCGAATCGGCCAATTCCGGCATCTACTATTACTTAAATCCCCTTGATGCTTCGGGGACGTGGCTTAGCGGCGACGTGATAAACGATTACCTCTCGAAGGGCGGGAAAGTATTCAATTTCATCGAGGTCGAGAAGTATCTTTACACCGATCATGTTCCGCTTTATTTCCTGCTTATCCGCTGCCTTTCGCTTGTTACGTACGGGCATGTCGGCAAGTGGACAGCGCTTTCGCTGAATCTTGTCTTTTACCTGTTCTTCGCGTGGGCGGTGTACGAACTTATTAAGAAACTGACCGATACGCGGTATGAGTCCGCGCTTGCGGCAGCAGCCGTTTCGCTTCATCCGATTCTTATCTCGTCCGCGACGATGATTCGTATGTACATGATGCTTTGCGCCTGCGGCCTTGCTTTTATCTATGTTGCGCGGGAAGAATTCTGGAATCGACCTCTTACGGGTAAAAGAATTATCTTAAAGCGCGCGGCTTTGATTTTTGCGACAGCTGCGGTGACGGCGGCAGGTCTGCTTACGCATTATTATTTCTGGCTGTTCGTGGCATGTTTCTCACTTGTTTACTGCATCATTCTTCTGTGTAAAAAACATTTCGCACAGACTTATAAATATGTTCTCATCATGATTCTTTCGCTTGTTTTCACGACTGTCGGATTTCCGCTTGTCTGGAAGCGTACACTCTTTGCGAAGGGAGAGAATCATCAGGCTCTCGATGCGGTTTCGTCGATTCTTGATTTCGGCAAACTGTTCGAGCGAATCGGAAGTCTTGGGCAGAATTTCGTGACGGAAGTTTTTCCGACTCTTTCCGAAAACGCACCGGGCTCGCTTCTGTTTACGGTGGTTGCGGTTGCCGTAATCGACGGTATTTCCGCGATTGTCTTTTACCTGATTAAATGTAAAAAAGAAAAACGTGAATTATTCATTCTTGTTTTCGCGTCGTCGGTACTCGACATTCTGCTTATCAGCTGGCTGACCGTCAATCTTTCGGTCAGATATATCTGGATGCCGATGATTCTTATTGTTGTCTGCGTTTTCATTGCGGTCATCGGATCGTTTAAAATTCTGGCCGTTATGCGTAGGAACGTTCCTGAGGCGAAGGAGAGCGGCGAAACGGAAACTCCTTCCGAAGCAAAGGAGAGCGGCGAAACGGAAACGAATCACAAGCCGTCGGGAATATGGATTATTCCGACGCTTCTGCTTGTATGTTTTGCGCTGTCTTCGCTTGATTCGGAGAATATCGACTGGCTGACGGAGCGGTCGGGAACGGAAAGAAAAGCCGTAAACGAAAGTACTTCCGGTGCCGTTACGCTTGCCTTTTACGATTCGACCGATTACGTTTTCCACTGCAGTTTCTGGGATTTAAGGCTTGCCGGTCCGCTTATGAGAGTATCGTCCGCGGAAGAGGCGTTATACAGTGAGCCGAAAGAATCGGACTTAGTGGAAAATTCCGGTGATTTGACAGCTTCCGACGGTGCATTAGTTTCAAACGATGAGGTGCTTGCTTCGGCGGATTCGGTTATCTTTTACACGGTTGACGGTAACCGCGCTCCGGAGGAGTGCTGTGAGTATATAGAGAACGCCTCCGGTCGTGAAGTGAAGGATTGTGAGTATGTCGGACCGAGCGGATATATGAGCGTATACAGGGTGATTTTTTAATATTTCCCGTATAATTGCTCCGAAAAGCAATTATACGAAAGCCGAGATCTCTTTTATGCAATTCATGTTCGAAATAGTGCAAGGCATGCAAAAAGTCTTGCACCTTTTGGGGAATCGGGCATAATACGTATATCAGGTCTGACAGTAAAAGGAGATTTATGAGAGTTCAACTGGATGTAAGTGAAAAATATTACAAGGAAATTGAGGATAAACTGAAAGCGGCCGATTTCGAGCTTGACGATGACGGAGAATTCCTTTTCAGCGAGAAGGACAGATTTGCTTCGGACTTTATTCTCAAAGACGGGCGCGGCGAGAAAGTTCAGGTCAGTGCCGATGATATTGTTTTTATCGAGAGTATAGGTCATGACATAATCGTCCACACGGCGGAGGAGAAATATATGTCCGCCATACCGCTGTACAGGTTTTGCATGGTGCTCGATGAGAACCGGTTTGCCAGAGTGAGCAACTGTGCAATCATTGCGAAAACTCAGATAAAGAAGATTCGCCCGGCGCTTTCAATGAAGTTTGTATTAACGATGTCCGAGGGTTCGCTGGTTGATGTAACCAGAAGTTACTATTCGGCGTTCAGAAAATTTATGGGAATTTAAGGAGAAAAAAATGGTTTCAGTTTTTTCGGTGGTTGCTATAACAATTGTTGCATCAATTCTGGCATTTGCTGTCTACTACATTATTTACAATACGAGAATCAATAAAAAAATCAGAAACAATGAGAGCACGGCTCATAACCCCATGATGCCGATCGATACATTCGGAAGAATTTTAATCTTCATAGTATGCTTAACACTGATTGCGAGCCAGCTCACTGTCATGTATGGATTTCAGAAGGAACTTGATACAATGGAAAGCATTCGTGACGATATGAATACTCAAATCAAAGGTCTTTCGGATTATATGTCGATACTGGGAGGTACTCTCGATAATTTTCAGGAACACTATCGTGATAATGAATCCCCGCTTTCCGATTACGGATAGGAGGTTCTTGATGTAAACAGTGAAGATTTGTCGGTTAAACTCAAAGTGTACTGTACGTTGAAGTCATATAGTGAAGATACCAAACTGACACTGACAAACAACGACAGGACGTTTGAACTGAATAATGACGGAAACGGTTATTTTTCAGCGGAAATTAATCTTCTTTTAAACGATACTGTCAAAACAGACACCAATCTTAAAATAGAAGGTAACGGAGTGGTGAACAGTTCAGTAGTGATTAACTGGCTGCCGTATTCGCCGTGTGAAGCCTGTATTCCCCAATTTCATATCCGCAGTACCGGATATATACGTCCGAATGATTACGAAGAGGACATCGATATTGTTGTTCAGGTAGAATTACCGGATAACGCAGATTCTTTTACCGACATTAAAGGTTATATCGTTAAAAACGGTAAAATCGTAACATCCGCCCAGGTAAATGCTGCGGATATATGGTATGAAGGAACTGTCAGATGGAATTCTTCCGATGATATATATGTCGTATTGTCCGGCGTGGACCGGTACGGATTTACGCATAAGAACCGTTATATTATCAATGAAGAATCGCATTTTGGAAATCATGATGTCATTCTTGATAAAAACGGAAATGTAATTTACGGAGAAGATTTCCTGTAATTGTATATAAAGCAAAAGTCCCGGTACCGCATGTACCGGGGCTTTTTTCATAGAATGAGGAAGGTAAAAATTATTCTTCAACAATTTCTTCAAGTCTGACATTTGCGATGTCAACCGTTGCGGTTGAACCACGGTGTCCAAGGTTAAATTCAAGACGTCCGCGATTGTCCGTCTTGTCGGTCATATCGAATTCGTAAGTGATTGTCTGCCATTCGGGACCTACTTCGAATTCCGTATCGGGATAGTAACGAATCCAGTCAACGTAAGGTGCGGTTACGCAGGAAATGATTTTTCTTGTTTCCTCGGCACGCGCATCGAATGTTACACGATATTTTTTACCCTGTTCAAAAGGAATATCCCAGCTGACAAGCTGAACGGAGTAATCCACGTCGCCTTCCGCAGTTGAAGTAATTTCAATCATGTTGTCTTTGATGACTGCTTCGCCTTCGCCGTTCTGAGCGAGGAGGAATTTCCAGTCGACATCGTCGGTAAGGTCTTCGCCTGCGTCGCTGAAGTCTCCGTTGTAAACGTAGTTTCCGTCTTCGAGGGGAGCTTTCGCTTCGTAAACCGGTTTCGTAACGTTGGTGTCGTACTCGGGTTTCTGATATACACGAACGTAATCTATCTTAAATTCCGCATTGTCGAAATTCGTTGTTTCATCGGGATTTCCGGGCCAGTCGCCGCCGACTGCGAGGTTCATCTGTACGAAGAATGTCTGGTTGAAGGGTGCGGGATAAGGCTTCTCAACATCGCCCTCTGCGCTGAACCAGTCGTTAACGACGAGCGTCTGGGTATCGTCGATGTAGAATCTCATTTCACCGGGTTCCCATTCTACCGAATAATCATGGAAATCATTGGCAAAAGTTGCACCGTTTTCGAGTGTGAGAAGTCCCTGCTGCTGACCGTGCGGCTCGCCGTAGTGAATCGTTGTGTAAGCGGTTTCGGGCTCATGTCCGAGAACTTCCATAATATCGATTTCACCGCATTTCGGCCACTGTCCGTAGAAACTTTCGTCTGTGGGCATCATCCATCCTGCGGGCCATAATCCCTGACCTTCGGGTGCTTTTGCACGAATGACTACTTTGCCGTACATGAAATCGGCCTTGTTCTGCGAATTGACTTTGCCCGATGTGTATGATGTGCCGCCGTTGTCTTTCTCGGTCTTGATAGCCTTGAGGGTGAGGCAGCCGTCTTTTACAAAGATGTTGTCAGTGCTTGCTTCGTATGACTGAAGCTCGTGATTCGTCCATCCGGCTTCTCTTACTTCCATGGTCCAGATGTCTTCGTTTAATGTGTCGCCGTCGAATTCGTCCGCCCACAAAAGGTTGTATCCGGGAAGTTCTGGCGTCTGTGTTGCCGGGGCTTCCGGTTCTTCCGATACTTCGGGGTCCGGTCCGGGAATCGGCTCATTGAGTGATTTGCATCCGGGTAAAAGACTTGCAATTAAAGCGCCGGTAAGTGTCAGTGCGATATATCTTTTATTCATTTCTGATTCCTTTCTGTTCTAAAAAAATGTTTCCCTTACTTCGGTAAGATAGTCTCCGGTAAGCCCAAAGTCCATTTCCTTGTATGACCATGCGGCATGTCCGATGTCGTATTTGTCGAAAATTCGGTGAATCAGGCTGTACCATTTGAATGCGTCTTCGCCGTCGGCTCTGTCAATCATGCCGTACTCGCCGCAGTAGAGGCGTACGTTTCGTTCTTTGGCGGTCTCGAGTGCGCTTGCAAAAAGCCCTTCAACGTAGCTTTCCGTTGCACCCGAATCTTCGAAGTGCATACGAAACTCCGTGTCCATATCGGGAACCCAGGGAGCTCCCTGATGTGTGAATTTAA
>JAKSSB010000058.1 GCA_024403285.1 Lachnospiraceae bacterium
TTCACTGGAATATTTCAGCCAAGGAGCATGCTCTCAAGGTCCGTAAAACAATCGTCGAGGAGAAGCAGGGAGTAACGATTGTTGCCGACATGAGAAAAGTCGGTGATACGCTTGATATACAGCTTCCGTCCGAGAATAAAATCATCGAGACGGTGCTTGCCACATCATTCTATTTTGCCAAGAGCAGAATTCCGACGACCGTTTTCTGGCAGCAGGGTGGCGAGAAACGCCGGAATATTTCGGACGTGGCTTCGTTTGACGCTCTGTATAAGGAGATGGCCGATGTTTCTTTTACCGAAGAAGCAGACGGTTACGCGCTTGCGGAGAAACTTCTTATGTCGGATGTCGTGCGCCGCTCGGCATTCATCGTTCTGATTCTTCACGAATTAACGGATAAATGTGTCGGACTTCTCGACCGTTACAGCAGTCTCGGAATTCCGGTGTCGGTTTATGTCTGTACGAACGATACCGCCCGGGTTTCATCGAACGGCCTCAGAGCCAATATTACGTACGTGCCTCTCGAGTGCGACTTGAAGGAGGTGCTGTAAATGATCGGATTTTTGTATGATTTACTGTTTACCGCGCCGATTCTCGTGCTTACATCGTTTATTTATTCGATGTATACCGGACAGGACGAGAAGCGTCTTTTTGTTTACCTGATTATCTGCCTGACAGGTGTCGTCATGATTGTAATTAAGCATGTCGGAACCAAGTGGAAGGTTGCGGTTTCGGCGTTCGTGCTGCTTATGCCGATTGCGTTTTTTACCGTAAGAAGCAAGGAGACGAGAGGCGAATTCTGGACGCAGAACAGGTGGATGCTTCTGATTATGCTACTGGGAGCTGCCGTGGGTGCTCTGATGATGACCGTCTGCAGATTTGTCCGGGTCAAGCATCTGCTGGGCGTTGCGGAGGTTGCGGTTCTCATTGTTTCGCTCTACAACGGACTTGATGTCAAAGTAATCGATACCGCCGCAAGTGCATTTTTTATCCTTACCGCGACAGCGGAGACCGTGCAGAAACGCTGGAAGAAAAAAGGCGGAGACGATATTCGGGGACATGTGTGTCAGGTGGCGCCGTTTATCCTTGCGGGCGTAATCGCAATGAGCCTGATTCCGGCGCCGGATGACCCGTATGACTGGAAGGAATTCAGGGTAATTACCGAAAGGGCAAGCGAGTTATATACATATATTACACAGACGATTTTCAAGAATGATCCGGAAGGATTTACCGATGTATTCAGTTCTTTCTCAAACGACGGAGAACTTCATCCCGATATTACAATGCGTGATGTGCGTGTTATTGTCTACAAAACGCCGCCTTTCCATCCGGGAAGTGTTTATCTCGGCGGTCCCGTCAGCAACACTTTTGACGGCCATGTATGGGATACGACGCTGGAAAACGAGGATGATGACAAGCTTATAGATGCGGTTGAGGTTGCGTATGCGGTTGAATTATACGATCCGACCAATTATTCCGATTACTACAGAATTGTCAATACATCGGTTAAATATACACTGTTTAAGACGAAATATATTTTCACACCCGCCAAAACGATTGATGTCAATACGCAGGGTGCGTTCCCGTTTTCGCATGTGGGTGACCAGACTGTTTTCGACGGATTCCACGGACTGGGAACGAATTATGAAATTTCATTCGTTGCGGTAAACCGCGGAAAAGAATGTTTTACCGAATTCGCCAATACGCCGAAGGAGTACTCGGAAGAATCTTTTAACCGGTTCATTAAGAATTCGCCGGTTGCCAGATTCAAGACGGTGACATACGACGATCTGATTGCGCATCGTGAGAGAATTTACGAAGATTACCTGCCCGAGACGAAGATTTCCGACAGGGCGCAGGCGTATATCGACGAAGTGACGAAGGATGCCGATACGAATTACGGGAAATTGCAGGCAATCAGCGAATCGCTGAGCGACTATGAGTACACGAAACATCCCGGCGAATACAGCGCGGAAATAGATTCTGACGAGGAATTCCTTGATTATTTCCTGTTTGAAGGAAAGCGCGGATACTGTTCGTATTTTGCGACCGCTTTTGTAATTATCGCGCGTTCGCAGGGCATTCCCTGCAGATATGTTCAGGGCTTCAGCTCCAAAGTGGATTCGAATTCAAAGAACGAAATTAAGTCCAAAGACGCTCACGCCTGGCCGGAGGCATACATCGACGGTGTGGGCTGGGTTGTTTTCGAACCGACGGGCGGCGGCTCGGCATCGTCGGACGCAGTCGCTGACAGCTGGGAGACCAAGAGCGAGAATCTGTTTCATTTCGAACAGTACATCAATCCGAATTACGGCGCGAATGCGAATGACCTGCCTGATGCGGGCGAAAGCAAAGAAGTTTCCGAAGTTGAGAAGAAGGATAAAAAAGTTGTCTGGACCAATTATCTGATTTTATTCGGTCCGATTGCGGCAGCGTTTATTCTGGCCGGACTTTTTGCGCTGTTTGACAGACAGATTAATCGTGGGCGCATGTCCCGACTCAAACAGAGAGATTATCTGAAATCGCGCTGCGTAATCAATCTTAAGATGATGAAACACCTTGGCTATTTACGCGAACCGGGCGAAACTCTCGAAGAGTTTTACAAGCGTGCGTACGACATGCTTCCCGAGGCCTGCGTTGCATTTATTCCGGTGTACGAGAAAGTGCTTTATTCCGAGTGCGATATTACCGAAGAAGATTCCCGTACGGTTGAACTGGCGGGCAAATTCCTGTATGAACAGCTTGGATTTTTCGGTAAAACAATCATGTGGATTTATCGGTAAAAATGAATTGCAGGAGTGTAAAATTAATCGGATTCTTTTGGGCAAAGTGCCGAAAATTGCGCCGAAATTTGACAAAAGAAATTCGATTTGCTATTATCTGTTTGTAACAAAGTTGTAACAAAAGCGTAATTCTGCTTTAAAGAATTAACAGGTGTTTTTTATGAAAAAAGGTTTTACAGGGTCGGCGTTCAGAGCTGTATCCACCGTCACAGTCAGTGCAGCGGTAGTTTTTCTGAGTACGCTTGTCCCGATGGCAGCAGGTCCCGTTCCGAAGGGTCCCGCCCCGGTTGGTCCTTCTTTTACCGGACCGAAAACCGTGGCGCCCAAGAATAAGGTTGATCTGAGTGCCGGAGCATCGACGGTTGTTGATGCAGGATTTATTTCAGAGGAAGAAGTTTCCGACGGACTCGAAGAACTCGAGGCGCAGAGAATCGCCGAAGAGGAAGCGAAGAAGAAGGAACTTGTTATGGCGAATGTCAGCAAGTCCGTAAACGTCAGAGCCGAAGCAGGCGAGGACGCAGAGATTGTCGGAAAGCTTTACAAAGGCTGTGGCGGTACGTACGTCGACAGTATTGAAGGATGGACATGTCTTCGTTCCGGAGACCTTGAAGGCTGGGTAAGCAACGATTATCTTTACCTGGGCGAAGAGGCCGAGGCATATGCGAAGAAGGTCGGACATACCGTTGCAATTGTCGAAACGGAGTGTCTGAGAGTCCGCAAAGAGCCCGCAGAGGATGCCGGAGTTCTCGGTCTTCTCGAGATTAATTCCGAGCACGATGTTGTCGAAGAACCCGAAGAGGGAAGCGACTGGGTCAAGATTAAATATACGAACAAGACCGGATATGTTTCTTCCGAATTCGTAACGGTTGAGTTCTATGTTGACGAAGGCGAGACCATGGAGGAAATCAAAGAGCGTGAAGCACTTGCCGCTCTTGCCAAAGCTCAGCTCGTCACGACATATTCGGCTGTTTCCTGCACGGAAGATGAAGTTGCCCTTCTTGCGGCACTTATTCAGTGCGAGGCCGGCAATCAGAGTTACGAAGGTAAGCTCGCCGTAGGTGCGGTTGTCTGCAACCGTGTCCGTTCCGGCAAATTCCCTTCAACCATCACAGACGTTATCTACGCATCCGGACAGTTCGGACCGGTTTCCAACGGAAGCCTCGATTCAGTCCTCGCATCCGGAGCCAAGGAATCCTGTTATCAGGCAGCTCGCGAAGCAATCGCAGGCTCGACCAACGTAGGCAGCGCCCGCTACTTCAAGCGTGCCGGCAACAAATCCGGCGTCGTCATAGGAGCGCACGTCTTCTACTAATTTGTTCACTAAGGACCGCATTTCATGCGGTCCTTTTTTTATTCACACGGCCGTATAAGGTAATTAGTTGCTTCGCAACATACGGCCGGCGAGACGAGAGGAGGGATTCCCCTCCTACTCGATTGGTCTCTGAGATGTTCCACGTGGGGATTGCGAAGGGCTTCTGTTATGGAGCAAATCTTCTCCGACACGCTTTCGCTCTACGTCGCACGCAACGGTTCTAAACTCGGAAAAACCTCGTTAAGAACCGGCGGCTCCATAAGGTCGTTCGAAGATATCCATCCAAACGAAGCCCGGGGAGGGGATGGGGTGGAACATCCTCAGAGAACTCCGGGCGTAACAATAAGCCAAAGTGGAACATTCTCAGAGACCGCGAGGCGTGACATGCATGAATGTTGGGGGGGGACAAACGCAGAAACGTGCCTAGTGAAAACAAGTGAGGGAGAAGGGAAAAACACCCGGAAAACCTTGCGAATACGGCGAAAATGTTGTAATATAACCGTGTATTGCCATTTTTTACGAACGGAGGAACAGATATGGGTATTAGTTTAAAAGGAAGAGACTTTCTTACGCTTAAGGATTTCACACCGGACGAGATTGAGTACATGCTCAAACTGGCTGCCGATCTGAAGGCCAAGGAGAAGAACGGAATTCTCACCAAAGAGGCACTTAACGGCAAAAATGTTGTTTTGATTTTCGAGAAGACAAGTACCCGTACGCGCTGTTCTTTTGAGGTTGCCGCATACGATCTCGGTATGAATGTTACTTATCTCGATCCTTCGGGAAGCCAGATCGGTAAAAAAGAATCCATCGCGGACACCGCACGCGTTCTCGGCAGAATGTACGACGGAATCGAGTACAGAGGCTACGGACAGGAAATCGTTGAAGACCTTGCCAAATATGCCGATGTTCCGGTTTGGAACGGACTTACGAACGAATATCACCCGACACAGATGCTTGCCGACATGCTCACAATCAGAGAGCAGCTCGGACGTCTCAAAGGCGTGAAACTTACATACATGGGCGATGCCCGCTACAACATGGGCAACTCGCTGATGGTAGCCTGCGCTAAGATGGGTATGCATTTTACCGCATGCGCACCGAAGAAATATTTCCCGGATCCCGCTCTTATCGCTCAGTGCGAGGAGTACGCGAAGGAAAGCGGCGCAACACTTACATTTGAAGAGGATGTCACCAGGGGAACGAAGGGCGCTGACGTTATCTACACGGATGTCTGGGTATCGATGGGCGAGCCGGAGTCGGTTTGGGAAGAGAGAATCTCCGACCTGACACCCTACCGCGTAACGATGGATGTCATGAAGAATGCCGGCGAACAGGCTATTTTCCTTCACTGCCTGCCTTCATACCACGACCATAAAACAATCATCGGCAAGCAGATCGGCGAGCTCTACGGCCTCACCGAGATGGAAGTTACCGACGAAGTATTCGAAGCTCCCTGCTCGAGAGTTTTCGAGGAAGCCGAGAACAGAATGCACACAATCAAGGCTGTCATGGCCGCTACACTCGGTGCATTTGAGGAGTAAAAGAAATGAGTGAAGAAAGAGTCGTTTTGTGCGGAGCAAGCGCATACGAGAAGAAATACTATTTTAATCAGCTTTTTGAGAAACTGCCCGACTCGATTAAAGACGAACTGCATATTATCTGCGTGCTTTTTACCGAGGAAGTCGGCGGCGTTTTTACCATGGTTTTCGATGAAGAGGGCGGCCTCCTGCTCGAGACCGACGCGGAAGAGGACGACATCTACTACGACGAGATTTCGTCAGGTCTTCTGGTAAAAGAAATACAGCGCACAAGGCAGGAAATGTTCGAGTCGATCACACTTTTTTACCGGGCTTTTATCCTGAAAGAGGATATTGAGGGGTTAATCGACGGGGAAGACGATTCAAATTCGTAAGCTTACGGTCATTAAGAGGATAATGAAATGATACTTGTAGTTGATGTAGGAAATACAAATATAAATTTCGGAGTTTATGACGGCGACAAGATGGTTGTCATGTTCAAGGTCATGTCGAAGATGTCGAGAACATCGGATGAATTCGGTGTTTCGATTCGTGAGCTGATGGCGCTCAACAGCGTGGCCAAAGAGGACATCGAGGGCATCATCATCGCGTCGGTTGTGCCGAATGTTATGCATTCGCTGACGACGGCGCTCGAGCGATATGTCGGACACAAGCCTTTAATTGTCGGCCCGGGCGTTAAGACGGGGATTAAGGTTGCAACCGAGAATCCGAAGGAAATCGGTGCTGACAGAATCGTTGACGCGGTTGCCGCATACGAGAAATACGGCGGACCGGTTCTGGTGCTTGATTTCGGAACGGCGACGACTTACGATCTGGTAACGGAGGACGGCTCTTTTGCGGCCGGCATAACCGCACCGGGAATCAAAATTTCCGCGAAGGCACTTTGGGAAGATACCGCGAAACTCCCCGAAATCGAAATCAAGAAACCCGATTCGATTCTCGCGCAGGAGACGATTTCGAGTATGCAGGCAGGTCTTATCTACGGACAGATCGGTCAGACGGAATACATAATCAAGAAGGTTAAGGAAGAGAGCGGCATCGCTGACCTCAAAGTTGTCGCAACGGGAGGCCTCGGCGTAATAATCAGCGGCGAGACGGACATGATTGATGTTTACGACAAATTCCTGACACTCGACGGACTTCGAATCATATACGATAAAAACCGTAAAACAAAGTAAGTTGATATAATTCGTGAAACAAAGCCGATTGAAATAATCCGGATGAAAAAGTAAGTTTATATGATTCGTGAAACAAAGCCGGTTGAAATAATCCGGATGAAAAAGTAAGTTTATATGATTCGTGAAACAAAGCAGGCCGAAATGTCGCAACTCGAAAGAAAACGACATGGTCAGGAAGGCGAAGCAGAATCGAAAGATAATATGGAATTGACAATACAAAACGAAAACGGGAAAAATGCTCTCAAAATAGGGAATGTTGTTCTTCCGAATCCGTTTGTGCTTGCCCCGATGGCGGGTGTGACGGACGCTCCTTTCAGAGCACTCTGCGCGGAAAAAGGCGCCGGAATGGTCTGCACCGAGATGATCAGCGCAAAAGCTATTTCGTACAGGAACAAAGCGACATTCGAAATGATGCGTATTTTCCCGAATGAAGGAATCGTATCGCTTCAGCTCTTCGGCTCCGAGCCGGAACTGATGGGCGAGGTTGCCGCATCAATCGAGGATATGAACTTCGATGTGCTGGATGTCAACATGGGCTGCCCGGTGCCGAAAGTGGTCAACAACGGTGAGGGAAGCGCACTCATGAAAGACCCCGCACTGGCAGGCAGAATCATGAAATGCATGTCATCCGCGGTCAGCAAACCCGTGACAGCCAAAATCAGGCTCGGATTTGATGCCGATCACAGAAATGCGGTCGAAGTTGCGAAAAGACTTGAAGATAACGGAGCGGCGGCAGTTGTCGTTCACGGCAGGACCAGGGAACAGTTCTACTCGGGCGAAGCCGACTGGGAGGCAATCGCAGAAGTGGTCGATGCGCTGGAAATTCCTGTTTTCGGAAACGGCGATGTAACCGACGGACCTTCCGCCAATCGCTTAATGCAGGAAACCGGCTGCGCCGGTGTATATATAGGAAGAGCCGCACGCGGCAATCCGTGGATTTTCGAACGCGTCAATACGTTTTTTACCGCGGGAGAAATTATGGAGATTCCGGACAGGCGCGAGGTGGCGGACATGATTATGCGTCACGCGGCGAGCCTTCGGGAATTCAAGGGTGAGTACACGGCGGTGCGCGAGATGCGACAGCATGTGGCCTGGTATTCGGCCGGATATCCGCATTCGACGGCGCTCAGACGCAGGATTAACGAAGTCGATTCGCTCGAGGCGATGTTCGAAATCATCGAGTCGACATTTAAGTGAGAGCGGATGAAAATGAAATCGGCAGTTTAAAATATCAGACCGGACATGCCGATATATATATTTAGAGGCTCATTATTAATCAATCAGGGAGGCAGTAAAATGGGAGTTTACAACAGAACAATTCCGGTATCGGCAATGAAGAAACCGAAGAAGAAAAAAGTCAACATTTGGAAATGGGTTTTGATTATTGCGGGATGCTTGTTTGTTATCGGATGCATTATCGCGGTAATAAAGGGAAGTATAGATCGAAAAAATGCGGCAGCTGAGGCTGAAGCCCATCCTTCTTTTACCTATACGGATGTAGGAGAGGGAAGCGCGTACTTTATCCTCGAGATGTACGATAACGATAATATTGCGACGTCTTATGTGGTGCATACGGATATGGAGATTTTTGCCGATGCTCTTAACACTTGTCATATTGTGGAATATGCGGACAGCAATGACGGAAAACTGGTACCGAAGACAGTTCTCGGTTACGAACTTGAGGAGGATTCAAGCTGGGTTCTTTATAAGGACAACAAGTTAATAACGACTCCGATTGAAGAACTGACGATTGATTACGGATTCACATATCAGTACAGAATGATAAAGAACAGATAGAAGTGTTCTTTGCTTGACACTTTATCCGGCGATATGTATAATACTATATTGCGGTAAAACCAATTATTTGTTGAGAAAGGATTGGAACAATGGAAGAAGCTAAGAAGAATCTTTTGACCAGAGAAGGTCTTAAGAAGTACGAAGATGAGTTACATGACCTTAAGATAAACAGACGTAAAGAAGTTTCCGAGAAGCTTAAGGAAGCAAGAGCGCAGGGTGACCTTTCCGAGAACGCTGAATACGATGCAGCCAAAGATGAGCAGCGCGACATCGAGGCTAGAATTTTCGAACTGGAACAGCTTCTTAAAAACGTCGAAGTAGTAGACGAGGACGAAGATACCGACAACAAGAAGATTGCTTTCGGTATGCAGGTTGTAATCCTTGACAAAGAAACCAAAGAAGAGTTTACATACGTTATCAAAGGTGCATCGGAAGCAGATTCACTCAACGGAAGTATTTCGAACGAATCACCTCTTGGTAAGGCTCTTATCGGAGCTAAGAAGGGACAGACAATTGAGGTTGAATGCCCTGTCGGAACACTGAAATACAAGGTTGTTTCTTTTACCAGAGATTTTAAGTAGGATTTGATAAATGAGATTTAAAGTGCCCGCTGTGTTTCTAATGCAACGGGCATTAAATTGTTAAAAATAAGGAGAAAAAAAGTGGCAGAGAATAATCAGAACAATCAGGCGTCACAGGACATCAATCAGTTACTCAAGGTTCGTCGCGAGAAACTTGCGGCTCTTCAGGAAGCAGGCAAGGACCCGTTCGTAATTACCAAATACAATCAGACGCATCATTCAACCGAAGCTAAAGACGAGTATGTTGCTCTTGAGGAGAAACTTCTTGCAGGCAGACCTGCGCTGAACGTCGAGGGACTCGATGAGGCAGCAGCCAAAGAAGCAACGGATAACGATTACAACGAGAGACGTGCAATCATGGATGCAAACCCGATTACAGTAAGCATCGCAGGCCGTATGATGAGCAAGCGTGTTATGGGTAAGGCTTCATTCTGCAATGTTCAGGATAAGCTTGGCAACATCCAGGTTTATGTAGCAAGAGATTCAATCGGCGAGGAGTCATACGCAGATTTCAAGAAGTTTGATGTCGGTGATATCGTTGGTATCGTCGGAAATGTTTTCAGAACGAAGATGGGCGAGATTTCGATTCATGCAGAGTCGGTTACGCTCCTTTCAAAGTCACTTCAGATTCTTCCCGAGAAGTATCACGGACTTACCAATACCGATATCAGATATCGTCAGAGATACGTTGACCTCATCATGAATGAGGAAGCTAAAGAGACATTCATCAAGAGATCGAAGATTATCACAACAATCAGAAAGTTCCTTGATGCCAAGGGATTCATGGAAGTTGAGACTCCGATGCTTGTTCAGAACCCCGGCGGTGCTGAGGCAAGACCTTTCGAGACACATTCCAATGCCCTTGACGGCGGTCTCGAGAAAGTATTCGACATCGGCCGGGTTTTCAGAAACGAAGGACTTGATACAAGACATAATCCCGAGTTCACACTTATGGAACTCTACCAGGCATATACCGATTACAACGGAATGATGGACCTCACAGAGGAAATGTACCGTACAATCGCAATCGAAGTTAACGGTTCTCCTATCGTTAAGTACGGCGACCTTGAAATCGACTTCGGCAAGCCTTTTGCCCGTATTACCATGGTTGATGCCGTTAAACAGTACGCCGGCATTGATTTCGATCAGGTTCCCGATGATGCTGCAGCCAAGAAACTTGCAGACGAGCATCACATCGAGTATGAGTCATACCACAAGAAAGGCAACATCCTTGCACTCTTCTTCGAAGAGTACTGCGAGGACAAGCTCCTTCAGCCTACATTCGTTATGGACCATCCCATCGAGATCTCGCCTCTTACCAAGAAAAAGCCTGATAAAGAGGGATATGTAGAGCGTTTCGAGATGTTTATCAATGGCTGGGAGATGTGTAATGCCTACTCCGAGCTCAATGATCCCATCGACCAGCGCGAGCGTTTCAAGGCGCAGGATGCCAATGCGGAAGCAGGCGACGAAGAAGCTCAGCACACCGATGAGGATTTCCTCAACGCACTCGAAGTCGGAATGGCACCTACCGGCGGCATCGGCTACGGTATCGACAGACTTGTCATGATCATGACAAACAGCCCCGCGATCAGAGATGTACTGCTGTTCCCGACGATGAAGAGCCTGAACTAGCGCAAACCCGCATAAATACTGACTTTTTTGATTTTGAAATTGAGGCCTATACCACAATTTTGTAGCAAAATACCACATCACTACGAAACACTACGAACAAAATCGAAGGGTCATTCAAAATTGACCACTAAAAATTTCACCACATATTTTGCCCCGAATTCACTGAATTTGGGGCTTTTTTTGCCTAAAAACAGACGTCACTGATTGGCTGACGTGAAGCTTACCACATCGAAACGGTTTACAACAAAAAATACCACATATAAGGAGGAAAAGGGAGGATATTGAGAATTTTAAAAACTAAGCAATGAAAGAGAAGAATAGCAATATTGAAAAAATGCGCAGAATGAATGACAAATTCAGTTTAAATCGAATATCTGATTTGGTAAAATAGGTGTATAGATTTTTTTATGGACACCCATGTAGTTTTCGTTAGAATTTGCTATTTGAGAGGTTTGATATGCCGAATGAAGAAGTTTTTAAACAATATGATGAAGTCAGATTATCGCTTGAGAATGCAATAAAAGTTGCTGACAATATTGAAGTATATGGTGAGGAAGAAAATGCTGAGCTTACATATATTCGTAATACATTAGCTCAACTTAATGCGGATTTTAAGACGGAAATTGAAAAATTAGAAAACTCTAGTGAATGGGATAAATTCTGCATGGCATTCTTTGGAGAGACGAATGCAGGAAAATCAACCATTATCGAAGCATTAAGAATTATTTATAATGAAGAATCCAGAAGGGCTGAACTTGCTGAACAGGAGGCACAATTCGAGTACCAGCTGGCAGATGAAAAAACTAAGTATTCGGAACTTGTGAGCATCATTAATCAGATGAATGTGGCTTTGGATTCTCAAAACAATATGAAGATAAAAAAGGCTTTGAAGGTAATAGGATTTGTTGCTATAGGAGTTGTAATCGGTTTCTTTGCGGCTTTTTGCTTGCTGTAATGGGTTAAAAATTATGGATACTAGTCTGGTTAAGCAATTATTTGAACACTTAAGCGTAACATTATCACAGATTGATAATGTTAATTGTTGTGCAAGTAAAATTGGCTGTGTTGATGGTACTATTATCGGTACGGGACGCTCTGACTATACACAGGGCTCGACCATGTACAACCTAACAATAGGAGATAAGAGATTTGCGTTAATTGACATACCGGGAATAGAAGGCGATGAAAGTGCTTTTGAAGCAATTATTAAAAAGTCATTGGAACAGGCACATTTGATTTTCTATGTAAACGGTTCGGGGAAGAAAATAGAAAAGGAATCATTATTAAAGATTAAGAAGTATATGCAGGATGGTACGTCTGTCTATGCGGTATTTAATACTCACTGTAAAGCAAAAAAGGAAAG
>JAKSSB010000059.1 GCA_024403285.1 Lachnospiraceae bacterium
GCAAACGGCGGCGGGTCACGTGTACGACGCCCTCGGAACACTCGACAAAATCGAACTTGAATTTGAAGACAATGCAGCAGTCTGCGTTGTACTCGCATCCGAAGGATATCCCGTTAAATACGAGAAGGGATTTGAGATTACCGGAACCGAGAACTTCAAAGGCAAAGACGATTATTTCTGCTTCCATGCAGGAAGCAAATTTGTTGATGGCAAAGTTGTCACAAACGGAGGCAGAGTTCTCGGAATTACTGCCAAAGGCGACAATCTGAAAGAAGCCAGAAAGAAAGCTTACGAAGCTACCGCATGGGTTAATTTCGAGAATAAATTCATGCGTTCCGATATCGGAAAAGCAATTGACGAAGCGTAATACTTAAAAGGAGAACTGACAATGAACAAGCAAGTGAACACTAAAAAAAGTCTGTTCAGGGGACTTGGGTTTGTAACTCTGGTTCTTTTACTGACCGGACTCTTCTCTGTGATGGTTTTTGCGGCAGGAAGCGGAACCGTTACGGGAAGTAACGTAAATGTACGTTCAAAAGCTGATGCAACTTCAACAGCGGTAGGCTCACTCAATACGGGTGATGCCGTTACAATTAATGAGGAAGTATCCGGAGCTGACGGCAACACATGGTACAAGATTACTTCTTCAACCGGAATAAGCGGATACATCCGTTCCGATTTCGTCAAGAAATCGAACAAGACGGACAACAGTTCATCCGATTCTTCATCATCCAAGACAAATGTTACAACTACCGATGCCAAGAAAGCTTATATCGCAGGAACCGGTTCGGTTAACATCAGAAAAGATGCAAGTAAGAACAGTGATATTGTTGCTACGGCAAAAGGACAGTCGGAAGTAACCGTAACGGGAGAAGCTACTTCATCGGACGGATACAAGTGGTATCAGATTAAATTTGCCGGCAACGGAACCGAGATGACAGGTTTCATCCGTTCCGATCTTGTTACATTTACCGCACCCGTTGCAGAACCCGCTGAGACGGAAATTGAGGGAACCATGGGTGAGGAGAATCCCGAAGAAACACCCGATGTCGAAGAGAATCCGGAAGAAGGCGAATCGGATGAAGAGATTCCCGAAGAAGGCGAAGAACCCGAAGAGAGCGGACTTCCCACACCGGATAAGTCTTCCCAGGGACTTGATGTACTTACTCCCGACGGAGAACCTGAGATTATTCCCGAAGGCTTCCAGAGAGTGAACATCAACACATCAAACGGTATGTTCCCCGCATGGGCCAAAGGCGATTTCTACATTCTCTATGCTAACGAAGCAGAGAGCGATGCAGCATGGTATATTCTTGATTATAAGAACGGTTCATACATCAGATATGAAGGCCTCCTTTCGGAAGCTGATGCCGACAAAGGAAACGACGCAGGTTCAAGTCTTAAGACAATCGTTTTCATTCTTGTGGGTGTTATCATTGTTCTTCTCGGTGTAGTTACATTTTTAGGTCTTAAACTCGTTAACAGCGGAAACGACGATGACGATTATGAAGATTACGATGAAGGAAACGATTACCATGATGATAATGAGGAAGAGTACAAAGAACACGAAAAATCTTCCAAGAAGAGCAAAAAAGAATCAAAACCCAAGAAAGAGAAGAAAGAAAAGAAGAAATTCAAGACTTTCTTCGATGATGACGATGATGAAATCGAAGATTACGAAGAGTATGATGAAGACGGAGATGACATCAACTTCATCGATTTATAATTCTTTTACCGGCAACTGCCTTATTTGACGGAAACCGGAAGGAAACATAATTGACTTATATAAGCTTCTGTTATATTATATGTATAACAGAAGCTTTGTTGTTTACACAGCGAGTCAAAGTTCATCAGTGGACTGAATGAACCTTGGTGGTGCAAGATATGCGAGGAGATACGGTTATGTACTGGGAGATTGATTTTAACAGTGATGAAGCGCTGTACACTCAGTTGTGCAACCAGATTATTTTTGCCATAGCGGCCGAGCAGTTCAGAGAAGGCGATACACTGCCTTCGGTACGACAGATGGCGGATGACATAGGTATCAATATGCATACCGTTAACAAGGCGTATAATGTGTTAAGACAGGAAGGCTTTGTGAAAGTTGACAGAAGAAAGGGTGCGGTTATCGCGATTGATATCGATAAGCTGAATGCACTTGCAGAGACACGGCACGAACTTGAAATTATCGTTGCCAGAGCAAGCTGCAGGAATTTATCGAGGGAAGAACTGCATCGCATGATAGACGAAATATATTTACAGTACGGAGGTGAGTAAGAAGTGTCGGAGAATTTTACACCGTTGGCAGAGAAGGCATTACAGATTGCAGAACGTGCTTCTAAGAAATCACATCAGAAATTTGTCGGAACGGAACATATTCTGCTGGGACTGGCATCCGTTGAAGAAAGTATTGCGGGAGCGGCACTTGTGTCAAACGGAGCGGACAGTGATTCAATAGATGAGATTATCAAGACATACGGCTCGCCGGCTTTGGCCGAGAGGACGAAACGCAGTACGGAATACAGCCCGAGAGCGCTTACTGTACTTGAGGACAGCCACAGACAGGCAGAGATGCTGGGTAACACCGAGACGGGAACCGAGCATATTCTTCTTGCTCTTTTACAGGACAGACAGAATATGGCGGTTAAGGTACTTGAGGTTCTGAATGTCGATTTGAGAAGACTTTATACAAATGTTATCCGTTCCATGGGTGCGGACGAGAATGAGGTCAGAGAGAGAATACTTCCGAAACTTGCCGAATTGAAGAAGAGCAGGAACAAGACCGATTCCGAAGACGGTATTTCGCAGTACACACGTGATCTGACAGCACTTGCCGCAAAGGGAAAGACCGATCCTGTAATCGGAAGGGAAGAGGAAATTGACAGACTTATCAGAATCGTCTGCAGAAGAACCAAGAACAACCCCTGCCTTATAGGTGAGCCGGGAGTCGGCAAGACTGCAATTGTTGAAGGACTTGCGCTTAAGATTGTGCGCGGAGAAGTTCCCGATGTTATTAAGAACAAGAGAATTCTCTCACTTGATTTGTCGGCAATGGTTGCGGGCAGCAAGTACAGAGGTGAATTCGAAGAGAGAATCAAGAACTTTATTTCGGAAGTTATCGCCGAAGGCAATATCATTCTTTTTATGGATGAGATTCATACACTTATCGGTGCGGGCGGTTCGGAAGGCAGCATTGATGCTTCCAATATTCTGAAACCTTCGCTTGCACGAGGAGAAATTCAGCTTATCGGTGCAACCACAATTGCGGAATACCGTAAGTATGTTGAGAAGGATGCGGCACTTGAAAGACGTTTTCAGCCGATTACGGTAGAAGAACCGACGGTGAACGAAGCGATTGCTATTCTTAAGGGAATTGTATCCGGATATGAGAAGCATCACGGAATTAAGATTTCCGATGAAGCCATCGAGGCTGCGGTAAGACTTTCAGACAGATACATTAACGACAGAAATCTTCCGGACAAAGCAATCGATGTTATTGATGAAGCCGCAAGTGCTTTGAAACTGAAGACTTTTTCGACGTCGGACAAATGCAACGATATAAGCGAGCGTATCTCTGAACTGGATTCTCTGATGGAAGAAGCCATTACGGCGGGAGAATTCGAACGCGCGGGTGTACTGAAGAAAGAACAGGATGCTCTTTTCGTCAAACTGGACAAAGCGCGTCAGAATGACAATAAGAAGAAAAAGGCAGATGTGCCCGTTTTGGAGGAATCACATATTGAAGAAGTTGTATCCGTTTGGTCGAAGATACCGGTTTCCAGACTGGCAGAGAAAGAAAGCGAAAGACTTCTCAAGCTTGAGAGTGTTCTTCACAAACGTGTTATTGGGCAGAATGAAGCTGTCGATGCTGTTGCCAAAGCCGTAAGAAGAGGAAGAATAGGTCTTCAGGATCCGAACCGTCCTATCGGTTCATTCCTTTTCCTCGGACCGACAGGTGTCGGCAAGACCGAATTGAGCAAAGCTCTCGCGGAGGCTTTATTCGGAACTGAAAGTGCTCTTATCAGAGTTGATATGTCGGAGTATATGGAACAGCATTCGGTTTCCAAGATGATCGGTTCACCTCCCGGATATGTGGGATTTGATGAAGGCGGACAGCTTAGCGAGAAGATTCGTAAGAATCCTTACTCGGTGGTTCTTTTCGATGAAATCGAGAAAGCGCATCCGGATGTTTTCAATGTTCTTTTACAGGTTCTTGACGACGGTCACATTACCGATTCGAAGGGACGCAAAGTCAGCTTTAAGAATACCGTTCTGATTATGACTTCGAATGCCGGTGCCCAGCGTATTATCGAGCCGAAGAATTTAGGCTTCAGCAAGGAGAACAGTGCAAGCGCAAACCATGAGAAGATGAAATCGGGAGTTATGGAAGAAGTCAAACGAATCTTCAAACCCGAGTTCATTAACCGTATCGATGACATGATTGTATTCCATCAGCTCGGCAGGGAAGATATGGACAGAATCATTAATCTTTTATGCTCGAATCTTTCGGCAAGATGCCTTGCACAGATGGATATCAAACTTGTGGTTGCCAAATCGCTTAAAGATTATATCGTTGAGAAATACAGTGATATGAAAATGGGTGCAAGACCTTTAAAAAGAGCTGTTCAAAGTGTTATCGAAGACGCACTCAGTGACGATATATTAAAAGGACGGATCAAAACCGGTGACAGAGTCACTGCTTCTTTTACCGGGGGCAAGGTTTCGTTCAAAGTCAAAAAATAAAATTTTTAATGCTGAATTATGGCAAACAGAGCGGAAATGGTTTATACTTTATGTATGAATTTTGAAACGCACGGCACATTTATACTAGGAGGGTTTTTAAAATGGCGGTTGTTGCAGAATTAATTCGTTCCGAGGCAGACGGAAGTATCAGTTTTGGTAATCATTCACTTGCTGAGAAGGCCAAACTTGAGGATTTCTCACATGCGGGAGATGTTTACAAGGTTAAGACGTATAAGACGCTTACCAAACTGGAGAAGAACGGAATGTTCCTTTATGAGTCGGAACCCGGCACGAGCGTTAATTCTTTTAATGAGACTGATAAGGGTGTAAGCTTTACCGTTGACGGTGACAACGATGCCCAGATTACCGTAGGTCTTGCGGAGAATGAAGAATATGAAGTAACCGTTGCAGGAAAGTCAATCGGCAAACTTACGAGCAATTTAAGCGGCAAAATCAATTTGAGTCTTGAACTTGCCGATAAAGGTGAAGTCAAAGTTGTAATCAGCAAATAGTTCGTAAACGGAAGTACATAGTATGTATCAAGAGACGAAGACTGTTTTGTTTTCGTCTCTTCTTTATTCACACGGCCGTATAAGGTAACACGGCCGGCGAGTCGCCACAACCGATTTTTGTTTATACAACAGGGGGAATGATGAATAAGAACGTCAAAAGCAAAAGTGTTTTTTTCTGCACGGAGTGCGGATATGAATCGGCCAAGTGGATGGGACAGTGTCCCGCCTGCAAAAACTGGAATACATTCAGTGAGGAGCCTGTAAATGTAAACGTATCGAAAAAGGGAAGTTTCTCGGATAAACCTCCGGTCATCATGAAGATTTCCGAAATATCGATGACCGAAGAAGATAAGATAACAACCGGAATTACCGAATTTGACCGTGTTATGGGCGGCGGAATTGTTCCGGGTTCGCTTACTCTGGTGGGCGGAGATCCGGGAATCGGCAAGAGTACGCTTCTGTTACAGGTATGTATGCATCTGGGCCGGAAGAATAACAGAATTCTTTATATTTCGGGAGAGGAAAGTCTTAAGCAGATTAAGATGAGGGCGGTTCGGCTCGGAGATTTTCCCGATGCGGTTGAACTTATGTGTGAGACCAATCTTGACAGAATCGAAGAGATTGTTTCGCTGCGTAAACCCGACACCGTCATTATCGACTCTATTCAGACGATGTATCTTGACGGTGTATCCTCGGCTCCGGGAAGCGTATCGCAGGTGAGGGAATCAACCGGCGTGCTCATGCGTATTGCGAAAGGTCTCGGAATATCGGTGTTTATCGTGGGACATGTTACAAAGGAAGGCACCGTGGCAGGTCCGAGGGTTTTGGAGCATATGGTTGATACCGTTCTTTATTTTGAAGGCGACAGACATGCGTCATACCGAATTCTTCGCGGTGTCAAGAACAGATTCGGCGCAACCGACGAGATAGGCGTGTTCGAGATGCGTGAGAACGGTCTGAATGAAGTTCTGAATCCGTCGGAATTTATGCTGAACGGAAGACCGGAAGGGGCGGGCGGATGTATCGTCAGCTGCTCGATGGAAGGAACAAGACCTATTCTGATTGAAATACAGGCGCTTGTATCTCCGACTAATTTCGGAATACCGCGTCGCCAGGCTCAGGGTACGGATATTAATAAATTAAATCTTTTAATGGCCGTTCTGGAGAAAAGAGTCGGTATCTCGCTCGGAAACTGTGATGCCTATGTAAACATTGCGGGAGGCATTAAGGTTTCGGAGCCCGCAATCGATCTCGGAATCGTATTGAGCATAGTTTCAAGTTTCAGGAACAAACCGATTCCTGCTGATACAATTGCTTTCGGAGAAGTAGGCCTTTCCGGCGAAGTAAGAAGCGTAAGCCAGATTGAAGGCAGAATCGGCGAAGCACGCAAACTCGGTTTTAAGAAATGTATTGTTCCGGAAAGTGCGAGAGAAAGCCTTAAGAATCAGAAAGGAATTGAAACTGTTTTCGTTAAATCTGTTGCAGATGCAATTAATTGTGCTTTTTAAAAAATTATACTTGCCAATAACCGGTTCGTTTGATATAATGCTATTCGGTGGTTGCGAAATCGCCGAATCCTTTAGGGGAATCATACAATGGCAGTATTGCGGTCTCCAAAACCGTTCATGGGGGTTCGAATCCCTCTTCCCCTGTTTCAAGAGCACACAAGAGTGTGTTCTTTTTTTGCTCACACAGCTGTATAATGAAACACGGTCGGCGAGAGGAGAGGAGGTTTCCCATCCTAACCGATTACGCGAGGCAGAATCCGGGAGGTACACTCAAATAAAAGAGAAACAGAACAACGCGTTTGAAATTATAATAAAGCTGGCACTTATTCTTTGCCTGTCCGTGATTGTTTTATTTATTATCGGATATTTCGTACTCGGATATATTTTCCGGTCTATCGATTGGGAAAGAATCCCTGTAACAAATCAGGATAAGGTACGGATTGCAACAGAAGAGTTACTGTTGCCCGAACTGTCCGATTATATAGATAATCAATATAGAAGATCTTTTCGGGACACGGCTTATTTCTATGATACCGTCTGGTTCGATGACATCGATCGGCTGTTTGATGTTTTATCATATTCGGATGAGTCCGTAAGAACAGAAGTAAAGAACAGTCTTTTGAATAATAAGATTGATACAATTGAGTTTGATACACTTGAATGTGGCGTGATGGATGTGTACCGGATATCCGAAAGTGACCTTCCGACAAAGAATGAGCAGTTAAGAGGCGACGGCTGGCAGTATTATTATGATTACGAGTATTATGTACTTGTAGATACCGATTCCTGTGACCGTGCCAAACTTGCATGTGTAAAGAGCGGATTCTGATAATAATTTAAATTATCGGATTACTGCTCTTTTTTTATGCCCGGAAGGGACATGAGAGGTGTATTGGATACTATTTTATCTTGAAAAATCAAGTGTAATTTGTTACAATATACCACATAGGTGCGTATGTCTGTCTTTTAATGCCGAATCTGGCAATTTTCCATTTCGTTGATAATTTGATACATATTATGTATATGCAGGGAGGCAGTACAGATGAATGTAAAAGAGTTCTACTTGCAAACAGGCGGAAATTATGAAGAAGTTCTCGGAAGATTAATTAAAGAGGAAAGAATTGTTAAGTATCTGCGTAAATTTGCCGATGGAAATGATTGTAAGCTTATATGCGAAGCTTTTGAGAACAGGGATTATGAAGCCGCTTTTCGAAATGTTCATAATTTGAAGGGTGTGGCACTTAATCTCGGACTTACAAATCTTCAGCTTGCAGCTTCAGATCTTTGCGAAGAAGTAAGAAATGGTGCTCCGAATAAGGATGTGAGCGGCATGATTGAGAATGTAGTAAAGGTTTATACGTCAGATGTTGAGGCTATAGGCCGAATCGAATAAAAGGCAGTATGCGTCGTGCAGGAGGCAGACCACAATGAAAGCGAAAATTCTGGTTGTGGATGATGTGGATCTAAACAGAGAAATATTGAATGAAATTCTTTCGGACGATTACGAAGTACTTGAGGCTTCGAACGGCGAAGAAGCATTGGAGATTATCAACAGGGAAGAGGATAATCTTGCAGGAGTCCTCCTTGATTTACAGATGCCCGTTATGAACGGGTTTGAGGTCCTTGAATCTATGAAGCGTAAAGGAATGCTTAAACGTATTCCTATAATAATTATTACCGCAGAAGGTTCGATTGAGAACGAAAGACACTGTTATGATTACGGTGTAATGGAATTTATCAGGAAACCTTTTGACGGTATTCTGGTCAAACTTCGAGTCGGAAACGTTGTTGCTCTTAATGTTTACAAGAATCATCTTGAGGACAAAGTTGCCGAGCAGACCGATGAACTTCAGGTTCAGAACAGGAGGCTTAAGGAGCAGGCGGAAAAGCTTGCAAGCAGTAATCAGAGGATTATTGAAATTCTCGGTAACGTTGTCGAATCAAGAAATCTTGAAAGCGGACAGCACGTTCAGAGAGTCAAAAAATATACGGAAATTCTCGCAAGAACGATGATGGAGAATTATCCTGAATATACGATTTCACAGGAATATATTGATGTGATAGTGGCAGCAAGCGCTCTGCATGACGTCGGCAAAGTCGCTATTCCGGACAGTATTCTTCTGAAACCGGGGAAACTTACCAAAGAAGAATTTGATATTATGAAAACCCACACAACCGAGGGCTGTAAACTGATACAGAATATTGAGGATGTGTGGAGTGAAGAATACGAGAGAGCATGCTATGAAATCTGCCGTCATCATCACGAGAGATTTGACGGAAGAGGATATCCCGACGGCCTTGGGGGCGATGAAATTCCGCTGGCTGCACAGATTGTGTCCATCGCGGATGTATATGATGCTCTTGTTCATGAAAGAGTATATAAAGACGCATATTCAAGCGGAGAAGCCTTTCGAATGATTATTTCCGGCGAGTGCGGTGTCTTTTCACCGAAACTTCTTGAATGCTTCATTGATGCACGTTATCAGCTGGAAGAAGTTAATGATTAGTTTTTGATCGGAGGGCTCATATGTTTGATATAGGTTTGCTTTATGCGATTGTAGCGGGCGTGGCCGTTTTCGTAGTTCTTCTTATTCACAATAGGGCGAATGCGACGGAACGTGAAGAACTTATAGATAAACCTCTTAATGTTCTGCTTGTTTTCCTGGCAGCATTCTGCAGTGCCGATATGATCTGGGGCATTCTTTCTTCCAGTATGTTTGAAACGAATCGCCTTATGTATATTATTTCGAGTTATTCGTTTCATCTCGGAGCTGCGTTCAGTGCTTTTGTCTGGGCCGGATATGTTATCAATTATGTCGGGGTGTCCGGACGCAATAAAATCACTCTGAATATTCTGCGCGGTATTTTTATCGTAATGCAGATGGCTGTCCTTATTTCCAATATATGGACGGGCTGGTTTTTCGTTGTTAACGAAGACTGCGTTTACGAAGCGTATGATATGCGTGATTTTATGTTTTTTATGCAGTTTGCGTACTATGTCGTAATTATCGTTTTCTGCCTTTTAAGACTTTCTGATTCATCCCAGAAGGGTAAAAGACGTAAATACGCTTCCGCGCTGTTTTTCTCATTTGTCCCGCTTGTATTCGGTATCGGACAGATGTTCTGGCCGGATGCACCGTTGTATTCTCTCGGATTCATGGTTACGGCATTGCTTATTTATCTTTACAACGTAACGTATCAGAGAGAGGAATTCAGTAAGGAACTCTGGAGAAAAGAGAATAACAAACTTTCCGGAATTGTGGAAGGCCTTGCCGATGACTTTCTCGTAATCGGTTATGTAAATGTTGAAACGGGCGAATACGAGGTAGTAAGCAATTCCATCGAATATGAAGCGCTTAAAGACACAGATTCGGAACGTAAAAACTTTTTTACCGACGGAATGGACAAATTTCGTACTTTCATTTATGAAGAAGATTTTCCGATGCTGGAGAAGATGCTCTCGAAAGAGCATATCGTTGAAGAACTTTCATCCAAGAAATCGTTCCGTTTTAATGTTCGTATTGCAATGCGGGACGGAATCAGATATTACATGATCAAGGTTATCGAAATGAAGAATTCCGAAGGCGTTCGGGAATTTATCGTCGGTCTTTTCGATGACGATGACCGAATAAGGGAAGAAGTCAGGCAGAAAGAAGCTCTTTCATCGGCAATTAAAGAAGCTCAGAGAGCGAACCGTGCCAAAACAGATTTCCTGTTCAATATGAGTCACGATATCAGAACTCCGATGAATGCCATTTTAGGATTCAACGAACTGGCATCACGTCATATTGATGATAAAAAATACCTTGAAGAGTGCCTTGGAAAGGTACATCGCTCGGGAGAACATCTCCTGGCACTTATAAACGATGTTCTCGATATGTCGAGAATTGAAAGTAACAAGCTGACTTTGAACAGCAAAACGGAGTCGATAATCGAATCGACGAAGAGTATTATAGAGATTACGCAGTCGCTTGCGTCTGCGAAGAGCGTTACGTATGTTCACTCGAACAGGAACATTACGAACGAATTTGTTGAGTGTGATTCATTAAGAATCAATCAGATTCTTTTGAATATATTGTCAAATGCCGTTAAATATACCGGTCCCGGAGGAAGTGTCGAAAGCATTTTTGAACAGGTCTCCGAGGATGATGAAAATGTCAGGTTCCGATTTACCGTTAAGGATACGGGTATCGGAATAAGTGAAGAATTTGTCGGAAAGATTTTTAACGAATTTGAAAGAGAGCAGAGTGCAACCGCCAGCGGTGTTGAGGGAACCGGTCTGGGAATGTCGATAGTCAAGCGAATTGCGGAGCTTATGGGCGGAGACATTAAGATTGCGAGTATTAAAGACGTCGGAACCACTGTCGTTTTTACCGTTTCTTTGAAGAAGTCGAGCGAAAGTTTTGCGGAGAAGACGGATGAAGTGCAGGAAGCGACTGTTCTTGTCGAAGGCAATTTCAGAATCCTGCTGGTTGATGATAATGAACTGAACCGTGAAATCGGTGAGGATATCCTCTCCGAAGCCGGTCTTACCGTGGAGACCGCAGTTAACGGCAAGGAAGCACTTGATGCCGTTGTAAATCATGAAGTGGGATATTACGACGCCATTTTAATGGATGTACAGATGCCGTATATGGACGGTTATACGGCAACGAGAGAAATCAGAGCATACGAAGAGGGCAAAGGTATTCACGTGCCGATTATTGCCATGACTGCGAATGCTTTTGAGGAGGACCGTCAGAATGCGTTGAATTCGGGAATGGATGAACATCTGTCCAAACCGATGGATACGACCAAAGTAGTGGTAACATTGAACCGATTTTTCTCAAAATCGTGTTCGTAGCATATAATATGAGAGGTTAGTATGAGAGAAAAGTATGAAACACTTGCACTGGCTGATTTGAAAGCCATTGTTAAAGGGCTGGGAATTAAAGGAACTTCTACAATGAAGAAGAATGACCTTATAGACATTCTCGTAGCCAAAGAAACAGAAGAAAAGGAAGCCAGAGAGGCTGCCATAAAAGCTGAGAAGGCAGCGCAAACCGAGCGTATCGCCAAAGATACGGCGGTCGGAAGAGCTGTTAAAACATCGGCTGCCGACAGAACGGTTAAGTCGGCCATTGCCGAGAAAAATTTAAAAGATCCTTCTCAGAAGAAAATTGTCAAAAATATAGTTCAGGAGAAACTTGAAAAAGAATCATTTCCTGAATTCAGAGAGAAGAAAGCAGAGACTCCGGTGAAAAAATCCGAACCGATTGATTCAGAGCAGCTTCCGTCCGATAAGGACCTTGAGAAGAAAGAAGGAGAGGAACTTGACAGCGGAATTGCCGCAAG
>JAKSSB010000006.1 GCA_024403285.1 Lachnospiraceae bacterium
TCGTCGTCCAGAACGGAGAAGAGTAATGGTTCCCAAGGCAAAACACGAAACATAAATACAACAGCTATTGGATGATAGCATTATATCTCCTTCTGATCTCGATAGAAAAATAGACAACTTTATATTCGAAAAGAATGAAGATGTAGAGCCTAATCTTCCTATTGAGAACGGAAGCTTTACATTTACTGTTCCGGCTGAAGATGAATTCTTTGGTGCGGATATTAATATCTGGTGGTCTGAATTTGATAGAATCGGCGGAAACGATGAAGAGTACTGCATTCAGGTTATGAACGACAGAAACGGTGATTCATATTTTGCCGGTAAAGAATATTTCATGATTTGGGAATTTAATGGTATCGATTCCGAAACCGGTGATGCTTTTGGATATGGAAACCAAAAATTCATGATTCCTAAGAGTGATATTGCGAATGCTGAAGCAGAATTGAAGTTTAACGCTTATGATGGCTTTTCGTTCAATGAACTTTTCGTATATGATGATTCACCTGAAGGAAGAAGTCATTATTCAGCAGATGAATTAGGTGAAAATCCTGTATTTGTATTGACTGAAGACTTGTTTGACGAATGGGGAAATCTTATGGTTGAAACCAGATATTCCTCAAACGGTCAGCCCGGACCCGGCCCCGGACCCGGCCCTGGACCCGGACCCGGCAACGATGATAAACTTATCGATATAATCGAAAGACAGCAGTTTGCATACGGTGACTGGGAGATGGACGGAGATGTAGATACGGATGACCTTAAATTCGGTATTGCACAACAGATTTATTATCCGAACGTCTGCAATAACGGAAACTTAAGAGATAAGTACGAAATGGGCAATGATAACGATGCTAATGTTCAAATTCTTGTGAACGCAATTGATCTTCAGGCTGCCGAAGAGAATTTAAAGGCATACGGCATCGATAATCAGCTTCGTGAAATTCCTACATATAATTATACAATTACTCTCGATTCCGAGGATGATGATTATGATGTAGAGTACAACGGAGTCGCATATCTTTTCGATTTCGAAGGAGAAGATGCTAAACTTAGTATGTTTGATGTTCTTCTTACCACTACATTTGAAGGTGTTACGACATATTACTTAAGAAATGCATGGAATGACGGTATTGATCCGACTACAGGCGAAAAGGGATCTGATGATGCATTTACGGTAATCGGAAATTACGATGTGGATTACGATTACGACAGAAATATTTACATTCGTAATGTAGGTCTGTTCGGAAACGGAGCAGGTCTGGATGATTTCCTTACCAGCAACGCAGCCGATACAAGTTACTCTATTTATCAGGGTAAAAATGAAGACTTCGCAAGAGATACCAATCATTTTGTCACGATAGACAATTTGGAGAACCGTTGTATATTCGGTAAATTTGCATTCTATCAGGAATCATTTAACGGTATTAGGGTTAAGAAAGTATACGGAACCGGAGCTGACGGAAATACACCTTCATGGGCATTCGCAAGCGATCCTATTTTCGGACTCAGCGAAGATGTGAACAGTGTAAAAGACGCAGAGCTTTTCTTCGGTAACAACGTACTTAAAGTCGAACCTATTTTAGTAAGCAATACAATGGCTTCCATCGAAGGAATTTCCGTAACGGATAATACTATTCCCGCCGGTGCGATAACCATTGAAAAGAAGGTTTTACAGTTTAATGATTTCGGAGAAACCGAAACAGATACAAATCCGAAATGGACAATTACTTTTAACTCGAATTTCTATGACGATGTTGTATTTACCGTATCTTACAAGGATATGGAAGCAAATGACAAAGTCGGTTACATCAGAATTCACAGAGTCGGATTTGCCATCAGCGAAGCAGGTGGAAACAATGCCGGCGAAAAAGTTCAGCTTTTCCACGGAACCGAAAACGGACCGCAGTATACGGCGCAGAAAGACAGCCAGAGAATCATCAGTGCTACATATTATTACCCGAATCATAATGATAAGGCAGTCGATTTATTCGCAACATATACATGGAAAGACGGAAGCGTTGAAACAAGGATTATCAAGAATACCGAAGAACTGAATCTTGAATATCATCATGTCTGGGTTGGCTCGGATAATCCGGCAGACAGAAGCGATGATTGTAAGTCGAGCGATTTCATTCTTTACGAAGGAAGCGAAGCAGATGCTCCTTTGAAAATAGAGATTAGCGCAGTCAGCGAAGGATATGAAAGTACTTCAACATTCAGCGGTATGGCATTCGGCTCAGGCAGAGGTGTTGTCTGGAACAATCACTTCGGCAGTAACTAAAGGAGGAAGAGAAAATGACTAAGATTAAAAAATATTTAGGACTTGCATCACTCCTTACTGTTATTCTCGGAGTAGGAGTTTTTACATCCGCCAAAGATGCGGGAGAAATTGCAACACTTAACGCAGAAGCCGTAAATACGGATAAAACTACAACAGTGAGCGTTTCCGGTACGGTAAGCGAAACAGCTCCCGCTTATGCGGTTGCGGTTCAGTTACGTGATTCAGAGGATGCTCTCATTTCACTTGAATCCTGTCAGGTTTTACCGGACTATTCATTCAGTCTCGAAATGAAGAATCTTAATCTGATTTCAAATTCAAAATACTATGTATACGCTTCGGACTATGAAGGCGGAGCTCTCGCAAAATGCGAGGTTACGATTCCCGCAAGACCGGAAGATTTGATTTCTTTTACCGATAATTCGGATATCGAAATTGTAGCCGAATCAACGATTCTCTACGACGGAGATACACATACACCCGGAATTATCGTATATTACAAAGGAAACGTTCTTACACCGGATAAAGATTATACGGTCAGCGCAACTGCTGAAAGCGCAGTAGGTACATACGAAGCAGTAATTACCGGAAAGGGAGATTTCCGTGATTCGGTTAGTGTTTACTGGTCCATTTGCCCTACAAGCGGTTTGTGGTGTGCGGATATTCCCGACCAGGTTTATACGGGAAGCGCTATCAAACCCGAGATTGAGGTTTACAGCGACGCCGTTCTTCTGGAAGCAGGTAAGGATTATACGATTTCATACGGCAAGTACAATAAGGTTGTAGCTGACAAAGATGCCAAGAACAGCAAGGGTGCCAGCATTGCTCCTTCGGTTACAATTACAGGTAAAGGCAATTATACCGGTAAAATAACCAAGACATTCTCAATCATTCCGAAGAGCTTAAGCAAGGCGGTTGTTGATGATGTATTCGTTGCTTCTACAGGCAAGGATATTAAGGTTGCCGCAAGCGTTATTCTTGACGGTAAAACACTTAAAGCCGGTACTGATTACTTCTTCGCAAAAGATGCGGAGGGAGAAGAAATCGTTGAAAAACTTAAAGATGTCGATTCTTACGATCTTTACGTTTGCGGTAAAGGCAACTATGATGAATCCGTATCTTTTACCTATACGATTACAGAATCGGTTCTTGCAAGCAAAGTAAGCATTTCAAAGATTAAAGATCAGAAGTATGCCGGCGGAGATGCTATCGAACCCGAAGTAAAGATTACTTACAAGAAGAAAGATGTTACAGAGAAGTTTGATATTTCATATGAGAACAACACCGAAATCGGAACCGCAACGGTTATCGTTACGGCTAAAGAATTTGCGGCAGTAGCCGAAGGCGGAGAACCCAAGGATGAAATCAAATTCTCAGGCAGCAAGAAGGCAACATTCAAGATTACCGGAACAAAGATTTCAGGTGCAAAACTCGGTTCTGACGGAAAAGGAAAGATTGCTCCTTTCACATATACCGGAAACGAGTGTGAGCCTGACCTCGATCTTTATCTCGCAGGTGAGAAACTTTCGGAAGATGTAGATTATACCGTAACAGGTATGGGTGCATACACCGGAAGCAAGAAATTTACATTCACAATTAACAAGTACGATGCGGCAAAAGATGCTCTTGAAATAATGTTAATCGGTGACGGTTCGACAGAAAACGTTCCTTATGTAAAGGGCGGAGCTGCACTTAATCCTGTTATTACAATGGACGGAAACGTTCTTACCGAGAAGAAGGATTATACGGTTAAGTATTCAAACAATAAGGCTGTAGCAAAGGCCGATGCAACAAATGCAAAGGGCAAATCAGTTGCTCCTACGGCTACAATTACTTACAAAGGAAACTTTACAGGTAAAAAAGCTGTTACATATGAAATTACTGCAAAAGATATCGACGAGTGTACAATGACTGTTGCCGACAAGGTAGCGGGCAGCAAGGCATTCGGCTGGAAGCAGACATCTTTTACCATTACTGATGAGAACGGTAAAAAACTTGCGGCTAAGACAGATTTCGACAAGGCAGTTAAGTACTTCAGCGATGATGCTTGCACAAGCGAAATTACCGAAGAAACACTTGAACCTGATACGGAGATTTTCGTAAAAGCCGAAGGTCTTAATAATTACACCGGTTCGGTTGTCGGAAGTTACCGAATTGCCGAAGCAAGTATTAGCGGTGCAAAGGTTAAAGCTTTAGATAAAGAGTTTACCGGAGAAGAGGTTATTCTTACAGAGAGCGATATCACGGTAACAATTAAGAAAGATACACTTAGTCCCGATACGGATTACGAAATTGTTCCCGGAAGTTACAAGAATAACGTAAATAAGGGTACGGCAAGCGTTGTTATCAGAGGTAAAGGCAAATATTGCGGAACCAAGACGGTTAAATTCAAGATTACAAGCAAAGGATTTACCTGGTGGAATTTGTTTTAAGTAAATTTTCAGAGTTAAAATAAGGTTTATGGAAGTGCGGTCCGATTTTGGGCCGCATTTCTTTTGGTTTACACGGTCGCATAAGATAACATGGCCGGCGATACGTTTGGAGGGATTCCCTTCCTAACGGATTGCAGAAATAACATTATTTATGAAAAAAGAACGAATTATAAGGATTTATTTGGAAAAAAACACAATGGAATTGTATAAAATTTTGTAATACAATAGCCGTGGAGTTAATAATTTTAACCATTTTTATAAGGAGGATTTTCGGAATGAAGAAGAATTTCTATCGCATGGTAGCATTTCTGACAGCGGCTTTGATGGTTCTTTCGAACAATGAAATCATGGCGTTTGCTTCGGAAAATGCACCTGAAGAAACAACGGTAATCGAAGAAACTGTAATCGATGAGCCGGAAGAAACTACTGAAGATATTATTGTCGAAGAGACAAGTGAAGAAACATCCGAGGAAGTTATCGCAGAAGACGAAACTTCGGAGGAACAGGCAACGGAAGAAAACGCAGAAGAACTTTCTGAAGATGAAACGGAAGAAACTTCAACAGAAGAGAATGCAGAAGAAATATCGGAAGAAGTTGTTGAAGAACCGACTGAAGAAGTTGAAGAAGACGCAACAGAAGAAGTAGCGGAAGAAATCGAAGAGGAAACCGAGGAAGAAATTTCCGAAGAAGAAATCGAAGAAATTGAAGACACCGTTGCAGAAGAGGATTTTGAAGCAGCGAAGAGTGATATTGACAGCGGAACTTCAAATAATATTTCATGGCGCATTACTTCCGAAGGAAAGCTTATTGTTACCGGTACGGGCGACTGGAAGAAATGTAAAGGCGGTCCTCTCAATAAAGAAGTATATGCCCCCTGGAAAGCGTATGACACCAAAATCAAGAGTGCACAGATAACGCTTACCGGTACAACGGATACTTCTTATATGTTTGACAACTGTATCATGATGACAAAAGTTGATTTAAAGGGGCTTGATACTTCGAATGTAACCAATATGAGTTATATGTTCCAGGATTGTTGGAATGTTAATCCACTTGATGTAAGCAATTTCAATACTTCCAAAGTAACTGATTTTACAGGTATGTTTGAAGGCTGCAATGATGTAACATCCCTGAATTTGTCGAACTTTGATACGTCAAATGCCGTAAATATGTCTAAAATGTTTTTCGGATGTCATTCAATGACAAACATCGATCTGAGCAGCTTTAATACATCCAAAGTTACGGACATGAGCAAAATGTTTGAGGTCTGTTCTGCTATGGTTTCTTTGGATCTGAGTATGTTCGATACTTCGAATGTAACTTCATTTGCAGATATGTTTTATGATTGCAAAAAACTTGTTCTTCCCGATTTGTCCGGATTTACAACTTCCAAAGTTACGGATATGAGCGGCATGTTTGCTCTTTGTACCGACCTGGTTTATTTGGATTTGAGTAACTTCGATACATCAAATGTCACAAATATGTCAAGTATGTTTTCACTTTGCAAAAATCTTTCTACACTTGATATCAGCAGTTTTGATACGAAATCTCTTGCAAATGCCAATAAAGCCTACGGTATGTTTAATGACAGCAATAAGGTATCCAAAATCGTAACACCCAAGAATTTTACTTTGTCGGAGTTTAAACTTCCCGGAACTGCCGAATGGAAAGATGAAAACGGTGCAATTTACGATTATTTCCCTGCAACTTCAAAACTTCTTGTTACAACAACTTACGGAGAAGATGAATACTTTATTATGTATGAGTTGGACGGTGGTAAAAACAATGCTGATAACAAGATGAAATACCCTGCAAACAAGTCTTTTACCCTTAAGAATCCGACCAAAACGGGTTATACATTTGCAGGCTGGGTAGATATTAAGACCGCTGAAAAAGTTACGGTAGCCAAGGGTAAGAACTATGTTGTTCGTGCGACATGGACTCCCAATTCATATGATGTTGTATTTAACGGAAACGGCGGTGTATTCAGTGGCGCCGATTCAGGATCGAGCAAGAAATATACACAGACGCTTATTTACGGAACAAGCGCAAATCTTCGTCCCGTAGCTTTTACCAGAACAGGTTATACGTTTAAAGGCTGGACTACGAAAGCTGACGGAAAAGGAACTTTCTATGCGGATTATGCAAGCGTAAAGAATCTTACCGCAACCGCTAACGGTAAAGTTAATCTTTACGCAAAGTGGGAAGCAAACAGCTATACTGTTTCTTTCGACATCAATACCGGACTTCTTGACAAAATTGATGACAGAAGCGGTGAAATGAAAGATGTATCCGCAAAGTACGGAAAGGCCGTTAAAATTCCCAAAAATAAGTTTCATTTTGTCGGTCATACATTTAAAGGATGGAGTCTTACCCCGGATGGTACTGTTAAATATAAGAACGGTGCAAGTGTTAAAAATCTTACGGACGTTGCAAACGGTAATGTCAAACTTTATGCCGTTTGGTCAGTAAACACTTATAATGTTAAATTCGATTTGTGCGGAGTAAAAACTACTACAAAGCCCTCAACTGTAAAAGGTTTATCATATAAAACCAATCCGCTTACGCTCGAAAAAGTTATTCCGGCGGATTCGGACAGCCCTTACGTTTTTGTAGGTTGGTCTACATCGAAGGTTTTCTTAAAAGCTGAAATTATATATGTCTCCTCCGCAACCGCAAATCTTGACGCAACCAAGAATAATCAGACATTTACGCTTTATGCGGTATGGGCGTATTCTTTCCAATATGCCGGTGCAGACGGAACTTTGAAAGGTGCGGGTGGATTAAAGGATTGGAGCATACCTTTCAATATGTGGGGCGATGGTAAAGACGGATATTATATTGCCGGTTGGAATACCAATTCAGCAGCCGCTTTAAAAGGAAAGATTAAGTATAAGGCAAACGCTAAATATAAGAATTTCATTGGAAAGATAATTTACCCTGTTTATAAAGCCAACAAATATACGATTAAATTCAATGCAAACGGTGGTAAGGGTAAGATGAGCAATCAGACACTTACATACGACAAAGATGCAACTCTTAAAGCTTGTGCATTTAAGAACGGCACTAAGAAATTTGTCGGATGGAGTACCGATAAGGATGAGACAGCTGTAACTTATATCGATAAGCAGGCTGTTAAGAACCTTACCAAAAAGAACAAGGATACAATTACTTTGTATGCTGTTTGGCAATAATTTCATCGCGTTCTGACAGATTAAGAATTACGGTTATCAGAATGTTTATAATAAAAATCGCTTAGACAAAATTGTCTAAGCGATTTTTATTTACACAACCCGTAAAGCGCTGTTTATAAATCTACATTTCAATATGCCATCCTTCTTTAATATCCTTAATCAGATAAGGATGTGCGTTTGCATAATCAAGAAGCGATGCGCGAAGTTCTTTATTGACAAAGAAACGGACTTTCTCAATATCAAGTTTGTTGATTGCGGGGCAGGTCGGTGTAAGAGCGACCGTCACTTCTCCGTCTGTTTGGCGGACAACCCGCAAAGGCCAGATTTTGCAGTCCCAGGGCTTTTCCTCGGTGGAGAGAATGCAGCCCCTGTTTGGATCAAGATAAGGGCACGGTGCCTCTTCATCGGGATCGTCCGTAAGATATTTATCCGATAAATCGTAAGTCGCATAAAGACCGGAGGGCGTCTCGATTTCTTTTAATACATCAGAGTTCCCGTTACCGTTTCTTATCGCATCGATATTCTCTTTCGTAAAAATCGGTGTTTCCCAAAGTGAAGTTCTTCTGAAACAACAGCAAAATCTGCATTCAGCGCAGGTTTCTTTATTAAGAATCTTTGATAACATTTATTGTTCCCTCATTATGTATTTGGAGAGAAGAATCTCGGGCTGATATGACATTTTGGCACGTCTTAAGCCCTCTAAACCGATGTCTTCCTCTCTGTTGACATATTTGTAGCCTTTACAGCATATAAGCGCAAATTCGTTGCAGAGAAGCTGATATATGCCGGTAATCTCCGGCAGACCTTTCTCTATTACCTCATCCATCGTGTCGTCGGAAAGCGCAACTCCTGCGGCATAACCTACGACCGAGCCGTAAACATATACGACAATTCCTTTGAAACCGAGTGCATCGAAATTGTCGAAGTATGTCCCTATCGCATTGTTCTCGGTTTCGAGCATCGGATCGTCATCGGATTTCTTCCTTTCGGAAATCCATTTATCCTGGAATGCACGCACATCGTCCATATTCCCGGGCGAGATATTCTCTATTCTGATATGGTCTTCGTAGGCTGAATAAAATGCCCTGACACGATTCCTTTTGGCTGCGAGAGCATGGCCGGCGAGCACCGACATCTTCTCGACGGAGTAGATATATTCGGCATAATCGCGGTCTTCAATTACTTCAAAATCCGGTAAAAGATTTGCCACCTTTTCGCGAAAATCCTCGGTAACCGTCTCGAATGAAACTTTGGCGCCGTAACTGTGAGCATCCTCAAGTATCATATCCAAAAACTTTGCTTCGCTTCCGTATGTATCCCCAATCGGTGCAAGATAAACACGGTACCCGTCGTGATCGCGCTTTGCTCGTTGTACAATGAGTACACCGTCCTCAATGACTAATTCATCTTCGTATTTGTCAAATAGTCCGGTCATGGATGCAAAGGAATGCTGGCAGGATTTTTCACCGAATTTGGAAAGAATCGGAGTAAGTATTCTGTTGTCTTCAAGTGTAACAGGTTTAAAATCCAGCAAAAGAATCACTTCCTATTCGGTTTCACGGTCTTACCGATGCAATAATGCCGCATAAGGCCGTGCCTATAATATATTCCAAAGGAAATAATATCACAAACACATAAAAAAAACACCCAATACATAGCAAAAAACACCCGGGACAGGTGTTTTTGCTTGGAAAGTGAGGTCATGTATGAAGCACTAACTGCTTCCCCTTTTAAATGTTTTGTATGATTGTATAATAATATTTATCCGTGTTTTTTTACACGGTAAAATGTGCGGAATAAATATACATATTTTGCAAAACCTGTAATTATGCGGTAAAAAAGTTATAAACAAGCAGAGAACCTGACAGAATTAGGAGGCAGTACACGATTTTCAAAAAAGTGGACTGCTTCATTTTTTTGTTAAGAATTTTGCCGAGCCAGATGGCACCGAGAACCGGAACAATCGAGAATGCGATTAATTTCCAGCACGTCGGAGTGTACATGCCTTTGCTGAACATTGAGATGACCATATAGGTATTCAAGACCGACCAGACCGTTGTGACGGTGGGACGGAAGACTTTTTTATCCTTGATGGCTGCGGTTGAATAAAGAGCAAGAAAAGGTCCGCCCGAAGTAAAAAGACCTTGCATGAGACCGGCCAGAACGAGGGCCGTAAAGCGCAAAGGTTTGGGCATTTCCTTCTTGGACGGGAAGAAGAGATTTTTGACACCGATGCAGATTACAACGATGCCGTATGCAAGCATGAGAATCGTAAGCGGAAGATGAGAGAACATCCACATTCCCGCAACAACACCCACGGACATAAAACCTAAGATTATGCCGAGCTGTTTGTAATCGATATCTTTAAGATTGCGGAGTGTTACGACAATAGAAGTCGACCAGAAGATAAAAGTAATGGCGGCTTTGGCATCGGAAACTCCGACAAGCGCAATGCACGGGGGCATCGCAATCGGAGCCCCCGCAAAACCTGTTATTCCTTGTATTATGTTAACCAGTGAAAGAATGATTACAAATAAAACAATTTCCATTTTTATGCATTGCCTTTGATTGTATGCTTAGATAAAACAGTTTACATAATATCAAAGCAAACAATTTAATATTTCAAATTTTACCGACGTCATCTCTATGCAGCCGGGTTAATGAGTGCCTGAAGTCCTGTTATGAATGCGCTCATATTTCTTGCTGCGATTACGATGAAGAGTGCAATAACGAGAACCACAAGAATATTGAACCACAGTTTGTTTGAATATTCCTTCATGATCTTCTTGTCGTTGGCAACGATGAGAAGAAGGATACCCGTGATGGGAAGAAGGAATGCGTTGGCAGCCTGTGCGAAGAGGATAATCTCTGTGGGAGATGCACCGAGTGTACATGTTGCGATTACGCCGAATGCAAGAACGATAATCCAGAAAACTCTGAATTTCTTGTCTTTAAGGTCATCACTCCAGCCGAGAATACCGGTTGATGCAAATGCAGCTGCAAGAGGAGCGGTGATTGTTGAAGAAATACCTGCTGCGAAAAGGCCGATACCGAAGATTACGGTTGCCCAGGAACCGAGGAGCGGAGTAAGTGATTTGGCCATGTCGGCACCGCTCTTGATTTCCGTTGTAATGCCGGCATCTCTTGCCGCACCTGCGCAGATAATGATTGCCATTGAAATAAGTCCGCCGAGACCGATTGAAAGGATTGAGTCCATTCTGGAGTTGGCAAGTCCTTCCTTGGGATCTTCGTCCTCGCCCCATTTCTTGGCAGCGGAAGATGCGTGAAGATAGATATTGTAAGGTACTACCGTTGTTCCCATGAGTGCTGCGATTGTCATCCAGCTTGAGCCGTCGGGAACTTTGAAGCCGAAAAGTCCTTTTAATACTTCGAGCCAGTTCGGTTTCGCTGCAATGGCAGTTACGAAGAAGAGAACACCCATCAGTACTACAAGTGCTGTTAAGAATTTCTCAATGTATTTGTAGCTTCCGGACCATAAAAGAGCAAATCCGATAATACCGATAATGATTGCAAGAATAATCTTGGCTGTGCCGTTGTTAAGTGCGGGAACGGCCGACTGAATTCCGAGAACAGAACCCGAGAGGTTACCGGTTTCGTAAGCGATGTTTCCTACGAAAACTGCCGCAATAACAAGAATTGCAAGAAGGATTCTGACTGTTTTGCCGGTGAATTTGACTCTTAAAGCCTGACCGAGGCCCATCTTGGAGACAATTCCGAGGTTGGCAGCCATTGACTGCATGATGATAACCGAAATAACGGACAAAAGCATTGCCCAGAGAAGTGTGTAACCGTAGCTTGCGCCTGAAGTCGAGCAGCTGGTTACGGTACCCGGTCCGATAAATGCGGCTGCTACGAGAGCACCGGGACCAATGTTTTTGAGACGTGTTAAAAATTTTTCCATGTTCTTTCCTTTCTTGTGTTTATTATTCTTTTAATTATAAACTGCTTAATGTTTCGAAATAATTCTTTTACCGGGGATATTACCGAATAGTTATGTAAACCAAAATGCGGTATCCGGGTTTATTTAAGCACTTCCTTAAGAGGCGCGATGGTAATGCCTTCGGCCGTAAGTCTTTCTCTTATAATTCTGACGAATTCAAGCGCGTGAACATTGTCACCGTGGACGCAGACAGAATCGATTTTCAATGAAAGTTCGTTGCCCGAATAAGTTGTTACGGTGCCGGTTTTGAGAACCTTGATGATTCGTTCGATTGCGATGTTCTCGTCCGTAATCATTGAACCTTCCTTGCTGCGGGCTCTGAGCGAGCCGTCGTCTTCGTATGCACGATCCGCAAAAAATTCGTTCGCACATTTGAGACCGATATCGCAGCCTGCATTAATCATCTGCGAACCGGAGAGACCGAGAAGGATGATTTCGGGATCGAAATCGTAGATTGCCTGACATATTCCTTTGGCGAGTTCGTAATCCTTGCCGGCCATGTGGTAAAGTGCGCCGTGAGGTTTAACGTGCTGAATCGTTGCTCCCGCCTGTTTACAGAAAGCGGAGAGTGCGCCGAGCTGGTAAGTTACGTATGCGTATGCCTCTTTCGGAGAGATAACCATGTTTCTTCGACCGAAGCCCATTAAATCCGGAAATCCGGGGTGGGCACCGATTCCGATGCCGGAAGCTACTGCAGCTTCAACGGTTTTCTTCATTACAACGGGGTCTGAGGCGTGGAAGCCGCAGGCGACGTTTGCGGACGAAACAAGCTTAATAACTTCCTCATCCATACCTATGGTGTAGGCTCCGAAGCTTTCACCGAGGTCACTGTTCAAATCAACAAGTCTGCTCATTTATATGATGTCCTTTCTGTCTTAAGTTATTTCAAATCCGCGTTTTTGATATCGGTGATAAGCATGTGTCCGGGAGCGTGCGTGATTACGAAATCGGGCTTTACGTTCATGAGCACCGACTGCGGTGTAACACCGCACGGCCAGAATACCGGAACTTCCCCGTCTTTAATGGTAACGGGATCGCCGAAATCGGGCTTTGAAATATCTTTGATACCGATTACCGAAGGGTCTCCGATATGAATCGGAGCGCCGTGAACACGCGGCATCGTTGCCGAAACGGTAACCGCACGGACAATCTGCTCGTACGGAATGGGGCGCATGCTGACGGTCATCGGTCCGTTGAAAATACCCGCCGGATTCGTGGGAATATTGGTGATATACATCGGAACGTTGCAGCCTTCGGTATTGTGACGCATTTCGATTCCGACATCGATAAGTTCCGATTCAAAAGAGAAACTGCATCCGATTAAGAAGCTTACAAGGTCATCGCGCCAGAAATCGACTACGTTTAAGTATTCGCCTGTCATGACACCTTTCTCGTAGATGCGGTAACGGGGAAAATCCGTCGCAATATCGCAGTCTTTGGCGATTGTTTTGAGATATCTGCTTCCTACGTCCGAAACTTCAAGAATGGGGCAGGGCTTGGGATTTCTCTGTGTGAAAAGAAGAAAGTCGTACGCGATGTCACGCGGAACGATTGCAAGATTTGCCTGTGCGTAACCTGCGCACATTCCGGATGTCGGAGTCGTGATTTTCTCTTCGCGAATAAGACGTCTGACATCATACGGATCGGCATGTGTGTAGTCTGTCATAGAATTGTAACCTCCCTGATTTATTAGTTCTTCCAGCGGCTGAAAAATCTCGCAAGGAAACGTTTGTGAATGAATCGTTTGTTGAGAAGCTGAAGTCTTTCCCTTTCCATGTGGTAGGCTGTCTGGGATTCTTCAACCGAAACTTTCGTAAATTTGATTTTCTGCGGATATTTGCACTGAACAAGTTTCGAAATATCAACCGAAATAACGTTTGCAATTTTGGTATAGCCGCCGATTGTCTGGCGGTCGGAGAGCATGATAATCGGTTTGCCGTGCTTCGGAACCTGAATCGCACCTTTGGCGATTCCGTCGGAAACAATGTCGGCACCGAGTTCGTTGTGCTCAATTTCGGGACCGTCGAGACGGTAGCCCATTCTGTCGCATTCATGCGTGACCGTGTATGAACTGTTAAGAAATGTCTTAAGACCTTCTTCGGTAAAATAATCGTCCTGAGGGCCCATGGTAACACGGACTTCGACTTCTTCCTGTCCGTATTCCACGGCTTCGACGAATCGCTCTTTAAGATTGGGAAGCGTTTTGACACTCTTGACAAATTCGATTTCGTCGCCGTCCTTAATCTTTCGTCCTTCGAGACCGCCGAGTCCGCACTTCAAATCGGTTGAGCGGGAACCCATGACGAGCGGAACGTCAAGTCCGCCGGCAAAAGCAATATATCCCCAGGTTCCGGATTTGCAGAAGCCCATTTCAAGCTCGTCTCCCTGCTTAACCTGAATCGCGTGGTACATGAGTACCGGCTCACCGTTAATCTTCGGGTCGAAATTTCCTCCGGTTATGCAGATGACCGTATCTGATGTGAAATAAAGTGTCGGACCGCAGATCGTAAATTCCAGAACAGCTTCCTTATCCTTGTTGTCGAGTAAAAGATTTGCAACCCAGAATGCGTGTCTGTCCATAACGCCGCAGACATGAAAACCACTGCTCTGGTAGCCCATTCGTCCGTAATCCTGCACGGTTGTAAACAAACCGCCTTTGTTAAATACTATTCCCATAAAACTTATCCTTCCGTAACGGTGAATTCATATTCACCTTTTGCATCGATTTCTTTAAGCCGTAAGTATTCTTCGTAGTCAACGGGAACGAATTTTATGTAGTCGCCCGCGTTGTAAGGAATCGGATTCTCTTTGTCGGGATTGTAACAGCGAACCGGTGTAAGACCGATTATCTGCCAGCCTCCGGGTGATTCCATCGGATAAAGACCGGTCTGTGCGCCGCCGATTCCGACGCTTCCCGCCTCAAGTTTGAGACGCGGCGAATCGAGACGCGGTGTGTGAATGCGTTCGTCGAGGCCGCCGAGATAAGGAAATCCGGGCTGAAAACCGAGCATGTAGATAAGATACGGTTCACGGGAATGGATGTCGATTACTTCCTCAACGGAAAGACCGGCATGCTCTGCGACATGTTCGATGTCGGGACCGAGACCGTTTCCGTAGCATACGGGAACTTCGACAATTCGTTTCCTGTGACCGACATCATCGAACGGATTTGCAAGTACTTCTTTGATTTTATGGCAGATTTCATCATAGGAGAGAACTCCGGGATTGTAATGGATTAAGACAGCACGAAAAGAGGGAACGAGTTCTTCGATTCCCTTTATCTTTAATCTGTTAATCTCATTAATGAAACCCATCAGATGCGAATTGATTTTCTCATCAATTTCGTTGCCGAACTCTACCGTGAGAGCTCTGTCCCCGGTAGGTAAGATTCTTGGATATTCTATATTCATTTGTAACCCCTTATATTTATTTTCCCCACCTATCAGTTTAAGGAAAACGGCGGAATTCGTCAAGAAAAAAGTGGATGCGTTATATTTCTTTTACCGGTAAGAGATGCTATAATATAATGGCCGTTTTGCAGACGGTCATATTAAAATCGAAGTGGATGCATATGTTACCGCAGGAGCATATTATACGATAGTTTTTTTACACGGAGGCAAAAATGAAACTTGGAGTTATGACCGATTTCGGCTGCAAAAGTGCGACCGAATGGGCAAATGAACAGGTAAAATGCGGATGCGAAGCGGTGTCTTTTCCCATAAACTGCGAAGCGGACGATGCACTTGTTGAGGAATATTTAAAAGCGGCATCCGAAAGCGGGCTCGTCATCGCGGAAGTCGGTGTATGGCGGAATACGCTCGCAGCGGATACCAAAGAACGAAACAGAAATATTGAATATGCAATTAGGCAGCTTGCTCTCGCCGAAACGGTGGGAGCAAACTGCTGTGTAAATGTTGCGGGAACTCCGCACGGACCGCGCTGGGACGGCGGATATGCCGGAAATTTCAGCAAAGAGACACGAAAAGAAATTGTTGAGACGGTCAGAACGATTATAGATGAAGTCAATCCGAAGAAGACTCATTTTACGCTCGAACCGATGCCCTGGATGGTACCGACGGGACCGGATGATTATCTTCGTCTTATTGATGAAATTGAAAGAGACGGTTTCGGAGTCCATCTTGATCTGGTCAATATGATTAATTGCCCGGAAAGATATTTTTTCGCCGATGAGTTTATGGATGAATGCATAGACAAGCTGGGCGCAAAGATTTGCAGCTGCCACCTTAAGGATATTAAACTGCTTGAAGAATATACATTCAGACTTAAAGAGTGCGCATGCGGAACGGGAACTCTCAATATAAAGAGATACCTTGACAGACTGACAGCGCTTAAGAGTGACATGCCGGTGATAATTGAGCATCTTAACAACGATGACGAATACAGGAGGAGTTTGGAATATGTCAGAAGCTTATGATTCGAACAGGATTACACGTGATTATCTGGACTCGCTTCTTATCGAGACAAGATATATAGATTCCGATATTCCGGAAACGGACTGCGAACTTTTCGGACGAAAGTACGATATGCCGATTGCGACGGCTGCACTTTCGCATCTTTATTCGGTATGCGACAAAGGAATGGTACAGTTCGCGGCCGGCGCGAAGAAAGCAAATGCACTCTGTTTTATGGGAATGGGAGAGGATGTCGATGTGGAAGAGATGACACAGACAGGGGCTGACCTTGTCAAAATCATTAAACCGCATGCCGACAACGATGTTATTTTTCATAAAATCGAGCAGGCTGTATCCTGCGGTGCCGTAGCTGTCGGAATGGATATAGACCACGCATACACGTCTGACGGACGATATGATGAAGTGTTCGGTCTCCCGATGAAACCGAAGACACTGAAGGAAATGGAAGAATTTGTCAGGTTTGCAAAGGTCCCCTTTGTGGTTAAAGGTGTGTTAAGCACATCCGACGCTGCGAAATGTCTTGAAGCGGGAGCAAGTGCAATTGTGGTTTCGCATCATCACGGAATTATGCCGTATTCGGTGCCGCCTTTTATGATGCTTCCGGAAATCGTCAAAGAAGTAAACGGAAAGATGACGATATTCGCAGACTGCGGAATAGAGAGCGGAGCCGATGTCTTTAAAGCACTCGCACTCGGTGCGGATGCGGTATGTATCGGAAGAAATTTAATGGAAAGCTTAAAAGACGGAAGCGATGCGATGGCGGACAGAATGATTGCGATAAACAATGAGCTTAAGAGCATCATGGCTAGGACGGGTGCACATTCGCTTAAAGAAATTGACCTTTCGGTGATTCACAAAAGGAGTTTTTAATAATGGAACTTGAATTCGGACGTCCCGAAGATTTGTCGGGAAGAGAACAAAGAGAAATAAAGGTATATGATTTCCTTGACAGTCTCGGAATCGGATACGAAAGAATAGATCACGAACCTCTTATGACTATGGAACTTTGCGTGAAGGCGGAGGATATTCTGACAGCGCCTGTTTGCAAAAATCTTTTACTCTGCAACCGTCAGAAGACGGCTTTTTACCTTCTGCTGATGCCGGGTGACAAGAAGTTTAAGACCAAGGAACTTTCCTCACAGATAAACAGCGCAAGACTTTCTTTTGCCGAGGGTGAGGATATGGAAAGACTTCTGGATATACACCCCGGTTCATTATCCGTCATGGGACTTATCAATGACGACAAGAACGAAGTTTCGCTTCTGATAGACGAAGATTTGTATGCAAACGAATTTATCGGATGCCATCCGTGTATGAACACAAGTACCCTCAAAATAAAGAGCGCGGATTTGTTCGACAAATTCCTGCCGGCAGTACATCATACTCCGGTAAAAGTCAAACTGATAGGAGAGGACTGACGTAGGGACAAAACGGAATTGCCACACTTATTCCGTCAGAGCCGATTTCGCAAGACACAGGCAGCCGAGAATTCCCTGGTCGCCGGAAAGCGTCGCGGGAACTATGTAGGAATCGGGATTTTCGGTGTACGGATTCTTAACGTAATTGTTCATGAAACGCTTATAATATGACCGAATCATCGGGAAAAGTTCGGGGTGGTTCATAACGCCGCCGCCGAGAACGATGACTTTGGGAGAATAGCATAAAGTATAATTTACACAGGCCTGGGCAATGTAGTACGCTTCAATGTCCCAGGCTTTTTCCGTGCCGGTAAAAGATGCGTTTTCGCTGCCGGGTGCATTGAAAGGAATAAGTTCGCCGCGGATTCCGAATCTGCCCTCGATTGCCGGTCCGGATGCAAGTCCTTCAAAACAGTCTTTGTGAAAAGGACATTTGCCTTCGTATCTGTCGTCGGGATGACGCGCAACGAAAATGTGGCCGCTTTCCGCATGCATTGCACCGTGTAAAAGATGCCCGTCGATATAAACACCGACACCGATTCCGGTACCGATTGTCACATACAGAAGATTATCGGAGCCGGTCTTTCCGGCAGCAGAGCCGGATGCGTGACCGAATACGGCTTCTCCGAGCGCGGCGGCATTTACATCCGTATCGAGCCGGACGGGGCATCCAAGCGCCTTCTCAAAAGGCGAAACAATGTCCGTGTTGCTCCAGCCGGGCTTCGGCGTAGATGTTATGTGACCGTAGTCGGGAGATGATTTGTCAAGGCACAGCGGCCCGAAACTTCCTATGCCGAGAGCCTCGATTCTTTTACCGGAGAAAAATTTCTTAACCGCTTCAAGAGTTTCTTCGGGCGACGTGGTGGGAATGACGGCACGGTCAGAAATCACGCCGTTTTCGTCGCCTGTCGCACATACAAATTTGGTTCCGCCTGTTTCGAGTGCTCCGAGTATCATGGAAAATCCCTCCGCTTTTTTCTTATATGCCCTGATTTCAGGGCCCGGAATTTATTATATATTTTTTACCGGTAAAAGACAATGAATGAAGAAAAATGAAATTGGTGAAAAGGTTATAAACCGCTCGGAAAAGACCGATACACTATTTATATGTCTGATAAAATTTATCCCGGAGGTAAAAAGATGAATATAGAATATTTACAGGAATGTCTGAAAGTACTGAAGGAAGCTTACAACGAAAGCTGCAACCAAAAAGCGAAGCGTCTTAACGACGAAATATACGGAAATCTTGAGGTGCAGCATATTATGGGACTTATCGCGGAATCGGAGGATATTCTTGAAAGTTTCAAAAAGGATGTGAATAAGAAGTTTACCGAGGAGGACTACAGAAAACTTGTTACAAATACCATAGTGGTTTTCAATAACATTTCACATCCGATTTCCAAAGTGCACGGAAAAGCAAATACCTTTTTAATGGCACTTAAGGATTCCAATATTTCGGGCAATAAGACAATCGGCGAAGTTTTGGTGAAAAATGAGGATTTTATTGCCGCGGCGGATTCAATGATAGATTATGTAGAAGAAACAAGTCGTGGGGATTTCTTCGAGTTTAACTCGCAGGAAGTTTCGGCTGATGCGGCAGGTCTGAAGGAATGCATGGATGTTGTGGCTGACAGTAAAAAAGGAGTCTGGGGCGGTTCGGATGAATTCAAGGCAATGGAAGATCGACTTAAAGAATTAAAATCTTTAAGCAGTAAGGTAAACGACGATTTAGGCGATGAAGAGGCTTTTGAAAAGTATTCCGCCAAACTTGTCGAGGTAAGGGAGGCCGCGGAAAAGTATATCGCATATAAGGTAAAACAGAAAGATTTCAAACCGAAGGAGATAAAGAGACTCGAAGCGGCGAAGAAGGTTTTTCAGTTTGCAGCATTGGAAAAACAGAATATTGATTCCATAAAAGAAACAGAAGAAAAGATGCGAAAGATATTCACAGACGCAAATGAACTTTCAAAGAATATTGGGAAGCAGGTACGGGAGAAATACATAAATCCGGAGTATTATACAGTCAGACTGCACGAGACTATTGAGTATTCCAAAAAGCTTGCAAAAAACGGAGCTGAGCGTTTTGTTTATGAAAAAGCATTCAGAAACATGCACCGTAAGGAAACCTGTGATATTGTTACTGCCGAGATTATCTCGGAGAATCTGACCATTGCGATGAAAAGCAAAACTCAGGAGGATTTGGATCTATTCGAAAAAGCAGTAAAAGAGATATTTAACAACGAAATTTCCGAGCAGGAAATACAAGGTCGAAGAATCGTATATAAGAAAACTCTCGAAGAGAATCCGAATCATGACAAAGAGGTCAGAAAAAATGCCGTAAGCGGTATCTTGAGATACATAAACAATAAGGGCGAAATTGATAAGGAGTTTCTTGCCGCGGGCGTAATTGTTTCAAATATCATGAACAGCAAAAGTATATTCAGAGATGGCGAACCGATACAGGTAAGCATGGAAGAATTGCCGGACCCGGCCAGAAAGTGCGTACGCGGTCTTTGTGTGATTGAAAATATTGCTATGAAAGGACTCAGCGCAAACGACGCTCTTTACGGACATTCAAAGGACGAATTCCCGAAAGACGAAGCGAAGGAACTTCTCACAGATTTACTTTTATACAGAATGGTGAATGAACAGCTTGGATCGTATAACGAAAAGCACGGCAATGAAACGAAAGAATATGTGAGTGAAGATGTAGATATGAATCCTCTCTACTATATGATGGGAGAGGAGAAAGATGTTGACAAAACAATGGAGAAGCTTAAATCATTCATTCAGTCAACACCGGAATTTAAAGCAATTCTGAACAGTGACATCGATAAAGATTTCATGTCCTATCTGTGCAATGATAACGGTAAGAAGATGCAGGACCGGCTTGGTGCTCTCAATGACAAATGCATCGAAGCTTTCGGTTTCGTGGCGGAAAAGGAAAACAGTGAGAAAGAGCAGACCAGTTTCAGCGAACTTTCAAAACTGGAAGGCTCAAAAATATCCGGCAGAACTTCGAAGGAAAACAAATCCCGTATAAAAGCCCTGCCGGATGCAGAAATTCAAGATATATCAAAATCATTCAAGTGATTTTATGTTAAAGTGAGTTGTTTGTGCAATGTTGCTCAGAGCTTCTTTTGTGAGAAATCCCTGATGTGAAGTAACTATTACGTTCGGCATGGAAATAAGCCTTGCCAGAACTTCGTCATTCATTATGTGACCGGATTTGTCCTCGTAAAAGATGTCGCCTTCCTCTTCGTATACGTCGAGGCAGGCACCGCCTATGCGGCGGGAGAGCAATTCTTTTACCAGACATTCCGTATCGATAAGGGCGCCTCTGGAGGTGTTGATTATGATGACGCCCTTTTTCATTCGGCATAAAGCCTCGGCATTGATCAGATGGTGCGTCTCTTCGGAAAGGGGACAGTGAAGGGAGATGATGTCACTGCGCTCGAAGAGTTCGTCCTTTGTCACATATTTGATGTCGGGACGCGGATTCGGGACGCTGTCGTAGGCTAAAACATTCATCCCGAAACCGTTGCAGATATCGGCAAAAGCACTGCCGATCCGGCCTGTTCCGATTATTCCGACGGTTTTACCGTACAAATCGAAACCGGTAAGACCGTTTAACGAGAAATTGTAATCCCTCGTCCGGATATAAGCTTTGTGGATTCTCCGAACCGATGTAAGAAGCATAGCCATTGCGTGTTCGGCCACCGCATGAGGTGAATATGCGGGGACTCTGGCAACGGCAATTCTGCCGCGTGCATAGTCGACATCCACGTTGTTGAAACCGGCGCAGCGAAGTGCGATTATTCTGCAGCCGTATTCATAAAGTTTCGTGATAACGTACGCATTGACGTTATCGTTTACGAAGACACAGACTCCGTCAAAACCCTTTGCGAGAGTTACTGTGTCTTCATTCAATTTTGCTTCAAAAAATTTGTAATTGATTCCGTCCTTTCCCTGATAGGGGGACAGAGATTCCACATCATACGATTTGGAATCGAAAACTGCTATATTCATGGAAATAATCCTCTTTTAATTAAAAAATCTATATAAACCCACCGCCTGCCATCCGTCTACGGATATCTTTTTTAGCGTTCGTCCGGGGCTTTGCGCCCCGGAGTCACAAATGTCAAAATTTAAAAGTTTTTAAGGAAAATGTGTTGTAACAAAAGTTTGAAAGTATTTTGGTGTATTTTAAATTGTTTCGTCGCCTACCGGCATTTCCTGTGAATTAACGCAGCAGCTGTCGCCCTGATGCGTCTCATCACAGTCGCCGTTCTTTGACGCCGATTCGTCATGCGCGGCCCTGCAGCCGCAATCACAATCGGAACCGGAGACTTCAAAGTAGTATTTATCGATGATGGCGCGTTTTAGTTTTTTTTTTATACAGTGACATTTCTTAATACATACTACTGTAGTGACGATTGTTGCCGGAATAAGAAGAATGGCAATCAATCCGAAAATCAAATACTTACCGATTTTCTTAATCATACTGTGTCCTCCTTTACATATCGAAAATATTCAGGATATCCTGTTTGGTTAAAACCCCGCATCGTCTGTCAATCAGGGCACCGTCCTTATAAAAGCAGGTTGTCGGAATTCCGCTTATTTTCATATCTGTGGTAAAAATCGTATTCTCGTCGGTGTTGACTCTGCATACCGTAATGTCCGGTGAACCCGGGTCGGCTTCCATTGTTTCAAGAAGCGCTTTGTAGTTATGACAGTGTCCGCACCAGGGAGCCCAGAAGACCAGCATTGCCGGCTTATCCGAATTGAGTACGTCGGATTCGAAGTTCTCCGATTTTATGTCTTTTATGGTCATTCTTCGCGACCTCCTTTTTCAAATGTTGTTCACCTCTCGGTGATGATTGAATGTTATCATCGCCGGTTTCCGTCAAAAAGACGGGCGAAAATAAAATATATAATTTTTAAAAAAATTTTTGTATGTTGTAAAATACCGTCCAAAAACGGTCGAAATATCCTCAGTGAATCGATTTTACTGTGAAAAGAAATATTTAAGTGGTAAAATATTCAGTGGTTTTTAATTCTGAAAACGGAGGGATTGAGATGGCAGGAGGAATGAGAGGAGGTCTCGGACCCAGAGGCTTTCTGACGGAAGAAGAGAAGAAGAACAAACCGAAGATTACGAAGGCACTGATTTTGCGTATACTGTCTTACATGAAGCCGTATACGTTCCAGTTTATTCTGGTATTCGCCGCAATTCTGGTATCATCGGTTATCGGTCTGCTTCCTTCAATGATTACGGGCCGTATTGTTGACGAAGCTTTAATCGGTGAGGATTTAAAGCTTCTTATTAAGCTTTTGCTTGCAGCTTTTGCGGCAATGACCGCATCGCAGGTTGTGAGCGTGCTCGAAAGCTATATCAACGCCTGGATTTCACAGCAGATTATTTTTGATATGAAGAATCAGATGTACAATCATCTGCAGTACATGCCGCACAGCTTTTTTACCTCGGAGAAACAGGGTGACATCATCACGAGAATGAACACGGATATATCCGGTGTAAGTACGGTTATTTCCAACACGCTCTCGAGCATAATCAGTAATATCGCGATTGTTGTCACGACGCTTGTTGCTCTTTTTACCATGAGCGTTCCTCTGGCGCTTGTCGGCATTGCGATTATTCCGATTCTTATTATTCCGACAAGAAACGTCGGACAGAACAGATTCAAACTGCTTACGGAGGCTCAGGCCAAAAACGACGAACTGAATCAGATTATTAACGAGACGCTTTCGGTTTCGGGCTCGATGCTTGTCAAACTTTTTACCAGAGAGAAGAAAGAGTATGACAATTTCGTCAAAGTAAACGGCGAAGTCACGAAACTCTCGTTAAAAGAGCAGCGAAGCGGCAAATGGTTCTGGGTGCTGATGGGAATGTTTACGCAGGTTGGTCCGCTTCTTATATATTTTGCGGGCGGTGTGTTCATCATTAAAAAAATCGATCCGGATTTGTCCGTAGGTACGATTACCGCAACCGTTGCGCTTATTAACAGACTTTACAGACCGGTTGAATCGCTTCTTAACCTGGGAGTTGATTTCACAAGGTCGCTTGCTCTTTTTACCAGAATTTTCGACTACTTCGACAGAGAGAATCCGCTTGTTTCGCCGGAGAACGGACAGAAACCGGATGTTACAAACAGGGATATTGTTTATTCACACGTTAAGTTTTCGTATGTCGAGGACAAACCGCTTCTTTCGGATGTGTCTTTTACCGTTCCGGGAGGAAAGATGTATGCGATTGTAGGACCTTCGGGAAGCGGTAAATCAACGGTTGTCAACTTCATACCGCGTCTGTATGACGTGCTGGACGGTTCGGTTAAGGTGGCGGGCGTTGATGTGAGGGATTTGGATTTGCCGAATCTGAGAGAACAGATAGGCGTAGTCACGCAGGATACGTATCTTTTCAACGGCACCATCAAAGAGAACCTTCTCTATGCAAAGGATGACGCGACGGACGAGGAAATTGAGAATGCATGCAGGATTGCGAGCATCGATGAGTTCATCAAAAAGCAGCCGGAAGGATACGATACGGTTGTCGGAAACCGCGGACTGAAGCTTTCGGGAGGCGAGAAGCAGCGACTCAGTATCGCGCGTGTGGTACTCAAGAATCCGAAAATACTTATTCTTGATGAGGCGACGAGTGCGCTTGATTCCATTTCGGAGAATGCGATTCAGGATGCGCTCGAAGTGCTTATGGAAGGAAGAACTTCCATTGTAATTGCGCACAGACTTTCAACCATTCTTAAGGCGGACAGAATAATTGTCATCGCCGACGGTCATGTTGCGGAAGAAGGAACACACGAGGAACTTCTCGAAAAAGAAGGAATTTACAGGGAACTTTACGAAACACAGTTCAGAGAAATTCTTGAACTTGAGGGTAACGATAAGGATTGACAATCGAACGTATGTTTGGTATAATCTGGAAACAAAAGTTTGAAAGGAGTACTTAAAGATGCCGCCGTTTGTTTCCAAATCGTCATTTGATTATACAGCACCGTTGATAGTTCCCGTCATTGCCGCTTTTAATACGAAAGGGCAGATAAGTCCTCTGTATGTGCGTATCGACGGGCAGCAGTTTAAGGTTAATTCCTCTTATGTGAAACGTACATGGAGCAATACTTCCGAATTTTGCGCGGAGATTGTCTGCGGAAATTCGGTACGTCCGATTACACTTACATATTATGAACATGAAAATGTGTGGGGAATTCCTCACGAAGGTTGATTTTATATTGATTTTTTATTCAATAATAGTTACTATATTTATTGATGTTTTTTATTGGAAGGAGAGATAGCCGCACGTGGTTTTAACGGGACTATAAAGGAAAGATTATCCGGTACCGTTTGAGAATGAGATGTACCGGAATTTTTGGAGGAAATATGATACAGTCAAGAACACACAATTGTAACGAACTGCGTCTTTCCGATGCAGGCAGCAGGGTTACTCTCGTAGGCTGGTACGAGAATATCCGAAGAGTGAGCAAGAATCTTGGTTTCGTAGTATTGAGAGACTTCTACGGAACAACACAGATTGTGCCGGAAACCGAAGAGATGATGGAGATTTTCCATTCAATCAACTGCGAGTCGACAATTCTTGTCGAGGGAATCGTTCGTGAAAGATCGAACAAGAATCCCAAGATTGCAACGGGCGATATCGAAGTCGTTCCCGAGAGAATCGAAGTACTGGGCAAATGTATTTACAATGAGCTTCCTTTTGAAATTAACCGTTCAAAGGATGCCGACGAGAATACAAGACTTAAATACAGATATCTCGATTTGAGAAATCCCGAAGTTAAGTCCAAAATTGTTTTGAGATCGAAGATTGTAGCCGATTTGCGTGCAAGCATGATGGCACATGATTTCCTTGAAATCACGACTCCCATCCTTACCGCATCGAGCCCCGAAGGCGCAAGAGACTATCTTGTTCCGGCACGTAATCATCCCGGCAAGTTCTATGCGCTGCCTCAGGCACCTCAGCAGTTTAAGCAGCTCTTAATGACATCCGGATTTGACAGATACTTCCAGGTTGCTCCCTGCTTCAGAGACGAAGATGCGAGAGCAGACCGTTCACCCGGAGAATTCTATCAGCTCGATATGGAAATGGCATTTGCATCCCAGGAAGATGTATTCGCCGTTATTGAGGATGTTCTTCCTCCCATTTTCGAGAAGTACGGAACATACAGCATTGCTTCCAAGGCACCGTTTACAAGAATCGGTTACAACGAGGCAATGGAGAAATACGGTTCCGATAAGCCCGACCTTCGTATCAACCTGATTGTTCAGGATGCTACCGATGTAATGGCAGACTGCGGATTCGAAGCTTTTGCCGGAAATGTAATCAAAGCGGTTGTTATCAATGACTTTAAAGAAACAAGAAAGACAATAGATGCACTCTGTGACGAAGTATTCGTTGCAACAGCCAATAAGGCTTACTGGTTCAGACTTGACGAGAACGGTGAACTTGTCGGAGGAATTTCGAAATTTCTTCAGGAGAAGAAAGATGCCGTTGTAGCAGCACTCGGACTTAAGGCAGGCGATTTCGTCGCACTGTCGGCAGGCAAGAAACTCGCCGCACAGAAGACCGCAGGTGCAATCAGAAAGATTTTCGGTAATAAGATTGATTCATGTATCGATCGTGAGAGATATGAATTCTGCTGGATTGTAGATTTCCCGATGTATGAAATCGGTGAAGAATCCGGTGAAATCGAATTCTGTCACAATCCGTTCTCAATGCCTCAGGGCGGAATGGATGCTCTCTGCAACGAAGATCCTCTTACAATCAATGCATATCAGTATGACCTTGTATGTAACGGAATCGAACTTTCATCAGGTGCCGTGCGTAACCACAATCCCGAGATTATGGTTAAGGCATTTGAAATTGTCGGACTCGGCGAAGAAGATGTTAAGGCCAAGTTCCCTGCTATGTACAATGCATTCTGCTACGGAGCACCTCCTCACGCAGGAATCGCTCCCGGCGTAGACCGTATGATTATGCTTCTTACAGGTGACGAGACAATCCGTGAGATTATCCCGTTCCCTATGAACAAGAATGCACAGGATGTTATGATGGGAGCTCCCTCGGTTGTTGAACAGAAGCAGCTTGACGATGTTCATATCAGCATCAATCTCCCCAAGAAGGAAGAGGAATAGATATTTAAATGGTTCAGAATCTGATTTCGAGTGTGGACGCCGTCCCATCGGAGCTGATATCAAAAATGAATATTTCCGCACCGGCCGTTTTGGTGAACCAGTGTGACGAAGATTCGGATGAAACAATCGAATTCAAAGGTTACAGGGTTTTGGTTCTGAACAGAAACGAGCGCGGTGTCGGAAGAAGCAGGAATCTGTGTATCGACAACTGCAGCGAAGACATAATTCTCTTTTCCGATGAAGATATTGTATATAACGATGATTATGTACAGATTCTGGAGAATATGTTTGAAACACATCCGGAAGCGGATATGATTTTCTTCAATGTAGAAGTGTGCGATGAAAGGCGGACTTACTGGAACGATTCTTTCAGAAAAGTTTCGGGAATGAACTGCGGAAGATATCCTGCATACAGCATTGCCGCGAGGAGAGATGCTCTCATTAAATCGGGAGTTAAATATTCGGTTCTTTTCGGCGGAGGTGCGAAGTACAGTAACGGAGAGGATTCCCTTTTTATCAGGGAATGCCTTAAATCCGGAATGAGATTGTACGCCTCGGACGAATGTATAGGAAGGGAAGAGGCGAGAGAGTCCACCTGGTTTAAAGGTTATACCAAGAAGTTTTTCTTTGACAGAGGAGTGCTGTTCTACTTCCTGTACGGAGCATTTGCATATATATGGGGCATACGTTTCGTACTTGTCAAAAAAGACATGTTCAAAGGCGAAATCGGACGCGGAAAGGCATTTAAGCTTATTTGTGACGGAATTCGCCGCGGACGCAGTGAAAAACATAACAAAAATATTGCGGTATGATTTCTTTGGGTGTACAATAACTTGAAAATTGTAATTAAAATCTGAAAGGAGAATTAAAATGGATACAAAGAACATTGAGTGGGAAAAGCTCGGATTTGCTTACATGGAATGCGATTACCGTTACGTTTCAAAGTACAAAGACGGAAAGTGGGATGATGGAGCCATCATCACAGATTCAAACGTCGTACTTAACGAGTGCGCATGTGTATTCCAGTATTCACAGTCATGTTTCGAAGGCCTTAAGGCATATTATACAAAGGACGGCAACATCGTTTGCTTCCGCCCGGATATGAATGCCAAGAGAATGGCTGATTCGGCAAGAAGACTTGAAATGCCCGTTTTCCCTGAAGATCGTTTCATAGAGGCAGTTGAGAAAGTAGTAGCTGCCAACAAAGATTTCGTTCCCCCTTACGGAACAGGTGCAAGCCTTTACATCAGACCTTACATGATGGGTACAAACCCCGTTATCGGTGTTAAACCCGCAGATGAGTATGAGTTCAGAATTCTCGTTACTCCCGTAGGTCCTTACTTCAAAGGCGGCGTTAAGCCTCTTACATTAAGAGTATGTGATTACGACAGAGCCGCACCTAACGGAACAGGTCATATCAAAGCAGGTCTTAACTATGCAATGAGCCTTTATGCAATTCAGGAAGCTCACAGAGAAGGTTTCTCAGAGAATATGTATCTTGATTCCGCAACACGTACCAAAGTTGAGGAGACAGGCGGTGCAAACTTTATCTTCGTTACAAAGGATGGTACACTCGTAACACCCAAGTCAGATTCAATTCTTCCTTCAATCACAAGAAGAAGTATCTGTGAAGTAGCTGAGAAGTATCTCGGAATGAAAGTTGAGCACAGAGAAGTATTCTTCGATGAAGTTAAAGATTTCGCTGAGTGCGGACTTTGCGGTACAGCTGCAGTTGTTTCACCCGTTGGTAAGATTAATGACCACGGCAAGGAAATCTGCTTCCCGAGCGGAATGGACGATATGGGTCCCTGGATTAAGAAGATTTATGATACTCTTACCGGAATTCAGAAGTGTGAGATTGAAGCTCCCGAAGGATGGGTTAAGGTTATTAAATAATCCGGAAATTTCAGATAAAATCAGAGCAATAGAAAAGCGGTTCGGAAACGAACCGCTTTTAATGTTGATTTATATGTCTGCACGGTCGCATAAGAAAAGGGTGCTTCTCAACATACGGCCTGAAATTATAAAATTAATCTTCCAAAGAAAGATACTCTTCGCTGATATCACCGTCGGCAATGGATTTCTCAATCCACAGCTTGAGACCGTTGATTGCGGAAGACATCTGTGTGAGCTGTTCATCGATTCTCTTGAAATCGGCATACTCGTCTTTGGTAATTTCGCCGTCGGCCGTAATTTCAATAAGACGGTTCTTCTGCTCATTCAGATGATTGAGTGAATCAATTGTGGAAAGAATGATTCTTGATAAAGTCTGCACTTCGATTTCCGGAATATATCTCTGTCCGATGGGACATTCATTGGAACAGTAGTAGTTGCAAAGATGAGGATTCTTATAGCAGGATGCCATAGTCATTACCTCATCCGGGTGAGCATATGCTCTTTCATTCTCAATTTTCTCAATTTTATCAGCGGAGATATAGCTCATAAGTTCACTGGCCTGTTCTCTGGTCAGTCCGAGACTCTCACGTGTAATCTGATAAATGTTCTTATTTTCCTTAACTGATTTTTTTCCCATTTTAAATACCCTCACTGATTAAATCCGAAAATGTGGAGTTCCACAAAGATTATTTTACATAAACAGATGCTATTTTACAATGCTTTTATATACGAAAATCAATATTAAGACTAAATAATTCAAATAAATCTGACGATATAACATTCGGGTTTGAGATAAACCTGAAAATGATTAAACAAAATCGGAGGATTTGTGATGAAAAAATGGATCGCAGAATTTATCGGAACATGTGTACTTGTTACTTTGGGATGCGGAACCGCGATGCTCGTAGGTTGTGACGCATCAAGCGGATGCGGATATCTTCTTACCGCACTTGCATTTGGTCTTGTTATTGTAGGAATGGCTTATTGTGTAGGCAATATTTCGGGATGCCACATAAATCCCGCTGTTTCTCTTGCGGTGTTTATCAATAAAGGTATTGACGGCAAAGATTTTATCGGATATGTAATCGCTCAGATTCTCGGCGCGTTTTTCGGAACGGGAATTCTTGCACTGATTTTCGGTGTGGGCGGAGTTGAAGATATGACCGGCGGATTCGGTGCCAATGCACTCGCCGGAGTAAACGATAACTATATTGCCGGACTCGTTGTTGAATTTGTTCTTACATTCATTTTTGTTCTTGTTATTCTCGGTGTTACAAGCAAGAATGCCGGCCATGGTTCATTCGGCGGACTTATTATCGGTTTTACCCTTGTTCTCGTTCATATTCTCGGAATCGGACTTACCGGAACAAGCGTTAACCCCGCAAGAAGTATTGCACCCGCAGTTGTAGCCGCAATTGCCGGAAACACAACACCTCTCATTCAGCTTTGGGTATTCATTGTTGCACCTTTGCTCGGCGCAGCCGCAGCAGCATTTACATATAAGTATCTTGAGGGTAAAAAAGCGTGAAAATAACGGGAAACCGTTCTAAATAACAAAGAAAAGAGGACATTGACATGGGAAAATTTGCAGTTAAGGAAACAAAATCAGGTATCAAATTCGATTTGCTCGCAACAAACGGACAGGTTGTAGCATCAAGTCAGGTTTATTCTTCAAAAGCAACATGCTTAAGCGGTATTGAGAGCGTTAAGGCAAATGCTCCCGTTGCTAATTTTGAAGATCAGACCGTTGAAGGATTCGCAGTACAGAAGAATCCCAAATTCGAACTCTATTCGGATAAAGCCGGTGAATTCAGATTCCGTCTTAAAGCCAAAAACGGACAGATTATTGCAACAGGCGAAGGCTACAAGACTCATGCAAACTGCGTAAAGGGTATCGAGAGCGTTAAAAAGAATGCTCCGGATGCTCCCGTGGTTTAAACAAAGATTCAAATCTTTTATCCGTAAAAATATCAAAAACGCTTGAAAAATATCGGTAAAAAGGTTAGATTAGTATTTGCGTGCAAAGACGCTAAGGAGGATGAAATGGTTAAACATGTTATTTTGTGGACATTAAAAGACAAGTATTCGGGAGCCGAGATGGACAATATCAAGGCCGGAATCAAGGAAGGTCTTGAGGGACTTAAAGGACAGATTCCCGGGCTTGTTGATATCAATGTTGTCACGAACTGTTTGCCCAGTTCAAACTGTGATGTAATGCTTGATTCGTCTTTTACCGATTACGAAGCACTTAAAGGATATTCGACAAATCCCGCGCATGTAGCGGTTGCGGATACAAAGGTCAGACCTTTTACCGCTTCGAGAACATGTATGGATTACGAGGTTTAACAAATAACCGGATTTAAAGATATTGAGAGATGGGCAGAAAATCAATGTTTTTGTTGATTTCCTGCCCTTTTTGTGTGTGATTCGACGCAGGCTGCCAATGGATTTATAGCCTGCCTTTCTACGTTGCCAAGTTCACTTTTTAAAAAAGCTCTATTTTATTCCATCGACCTTTATGCAGGTTGAAAAATACTTTTGCACAAAGGGATAAATAATGATAATCGGTCCCAAGGAAAGCACTGTATAGGCAGCCCTTGCACTTATTGAGACGACTTCCGTGCAGCGGTCAGTCTTAGTATTAGCAAAGATGAACAAAGAAGTTAGAACTTTCTCAAGTTCATATTGCAGTGTAGCATATTCAGGAGCCGTGCGATTGTATAAAAAAGTGTCGAACCAGGAATTCCAGTGGAAAGTAGCGATAAAAAGTGCCACGCAGCCATAAACAGGCAGGCAAAGGGGAGAGATGATTTTGACGAAAATCGTCAGGTCCCCCGCACCGTCGAGTTTGGCGGAATCTTCCAGTTCCTCAGGCAAATTTTTCATGTAAGTTCTTATGATGAATGCGTACATGATATTTACGATATTGGGAATGATATATACCCAGAAAGAGCGAGTGAGGTTCAAATTATAGTAAAGCATCATGGTTGGAAGCATTCCCGCCTCTGCGCACAATGCAATGGTCCAGAAGGCCGAAAAGGATTTCTTGAAAATGAATCTTTTTCGGCTCAAAATATATGCAAGCAGAGAGTTTGCCAACAATCCGGCAACAGTTCCGATTATAGTTCTTAAAACAGTTATTTTTAACTCGGGTAAAAACATATCTTTCGAAAAAATATATTTGTAATTGTTAAGGGTAAAAGCTTCCGGCCAAAATGACACATAGTTATGTTCTACAAGGTATATTCCGTCGGTAAAAGACATCATAACCGCATTCCAAACAGGGAATATGGTTATGAAAATGAACAACAGAAAAAATCCTGTCAGGAACAGATCCCAAATCACATCTGAAGTTTTCTTTTTTTTCTTACTAAATTTTCTTTTCTTCATCTCATCACCGTATATCCTTTATCTACAAATTTGCCGTTCATTAATATAAACAAATCAAAGATGGATTCGTTACAGTTCTTTTTGTTTTTTGTTTTCCTTTCTTTTACAGGTTGTAATTCTTCCAATCCTGAAAAGAAAGTTAAAAAAGGAAAGTATGTCATCAGTGAAATCTCCATGGAGTCCTGTGTGGAAAATAAGAATAGCGTTTGGAAGGCCAACTGGCCGGATTGCTACTATATAAGTACGAGCCGGGTGCAGATGAACAATGCCATTTTATATTATTAATTCTTGTTTTGTATATTACAAAGTGCTATAATAACTATTTAATTGGGCGAGGGAAAACGCCTATATTTTGAACAAAATTTAAGGAAGGACAGTGTCTATGAGTAAGAAAAGGAAAGTATGCAGTATTGTGATATTTTCCGTTATTCTTGTGGCATTGCTGGCCGGCATCTTTATAATCGGAATTCCGGGACCGAAGGAAGAATCGATTCAGGAAGTAATGAAAGATGCGGTACTTCATGAGAGCATCAAGATAGATTTGTTCGGTCTCATGCAGGTTAACCCGGCAGTAATATCCGCATTTGTCGTAACGGGAATATTCATTGTATTTGCACTTATCGTAAGGATTTTTGTTATTCCGAAATTTACAATTGTTCCGGGTAAGTTCCAGATGGTACTCGAAACGGCGGTCAGCATTTTCTCGAATATGGCGAAATCGAATTCACCGCATAAGAACGGGTTCATAGGAGCATACGCATTTGCAGCGGGCGCTTACATTTTTGTCGGAACTCTGTTTGAACTTATCGGTATTCAGGCTGTTTCGGTGAGCGGACTGTCGGTATCGCTTCCGGCACCTTTGGCCGACATCAACGGAGCAATCGCGATGGGCGTACTTACGTATTCGGTAATTCTGGTCGGAGGTATTATTCATAACGGATTCCGCGGATTTATCAACGGTATTAAGGAATTCTCACTTCCGATTTCAATGAGTTTCCGTCTTTTCGGAGCCCTTTTATCGGGAGCTCTGGTAACGGAACTCGTATATTACACAATGATGTTAAGCTTTGTACTGCCTGTAATTGTCGGAGTGCTGTTCACATTGATTCATGCACTTATCCAGGCATACGTACTTACAACTCTTGCAACGGTATTCTACGGTGAAGTAACCGAACCGCCCAAGAAAAAAGAAAAGAAAATCAAAAAATCCAAGAAAAACAATAAAACACAAGTGGAGGCTTAAAAATGAAAAAATCAGCTAAAATTCTCGCATCGGTAATTATGTTACTTTCTGTATTCGCAATTCTTGCGATTCCTTTCAGCACAAAGGCAGCCGAACCCGCAGACGAAGTTGCCATAACCGAAGAAGCAGGTATGTCGGAAACAACAGGCAAGGCAATGGCAGCAGCACTCGTTGTAGGAGTAGCTGCAAGTGCAGGCGCTATCGGTATGGCACTCGCTATCAGCAAATCTTCGGAAAGCGTTGCCCGTCAGCCCGAAGCAAGCGGTAAGATTCAGACACTTATGATGCTCGGTCTTGTATTCGTCGAGACAGCTATCATTTACGCTTTGATTGTTGCGATTCTGATTATATTTGTATTGTAATTTTTACAGGTTATTTTTGGTTGTACCGGTTTTTCGACCGGCTATGCAAACTATCAAGTATAAAGAAAAGAAAGAGGTAAAATTATGACGAATTTGCCACTTAATATAGACATTCAGCAGATTCTTCTGCATCTTTTCAACTTTACGATTCTTTTCGGTGCACTGTATTTTCTTCTGTACAGCCCCGTAGTGAAGTTTATGAAGCAGAGAGAAGATTATTACAAAGATCTTGAAGACAAAGCCAAAGCAAATGTCGACGATACTCAGAAGACAAAGGAAGAGTATGAGGCTAAACTTGCCAAAGCCGATGAGGAAATCAAGGTTATCAAGACGGAAGCCGGAGAGGCTGCGGAGAAAGAGCATGAGCGTATCGGTTCGGAAGCAAGAAGCGAAGCTGATAAGATTCTTAAAAATGCGGATATCAAGGCACAGAGAGATCATGACAAGATGATCGGAGATGCCAAAAAAGAAATCGCAGATCTGGTTTCCGATGCAACCGAGAAGATCGTAATGAGCTCGGACGTTTCGGCAAGCTACGACGAATTCCTTAAGTCTATCGAAGGAGAGAACTAATGACAACTGACGAAAGAATGAAAATTGCCGTTCTTTATTCAGAGAAAGCTCCCGACGACAGACAGACGGAGCGTTTCAAAACTTTCCTTTCCGGTAAATACGGAGAGGACATGGAACTTGTCTGGAAACAGAGTGACAGTTTCCCGGGAGGTTTCAGACTCGAAGCCGGCAATGACATATATGACTGGAGCATTGAAGGAAGACTTGAACAGTTAAAAGATGCTCTTAAGAAAATCGGAAATACCGACAAAGATGTAATTCCTCTTATCAGAGATACCGTTAAAGAGTGGCGTCCCAAGGCAATCGCAAGGGAAGTCGGAACGGTTCTTACCGTCGGCGACGGAATCGCAACCATTAGCGGACTCGAGAAGGCCACATACGGAGAGATTCTTTTATTCTCAAACGGAATCAGAGGTATGGTGCTCGATTTAAGAGAAGACGAAGTCGGATGTATCCTTTTCGATGACGATGCCGATATCAGCGAAGGCAGCAGTGTATATCGTACGGGCAGAACCGCCGGAATTCCGGTAGGTGATGCATACATCGGAAGAGTTATCAATCCGCTCGGCGCACCTATTGACGGTAAGGGAGATATCAGGGAGGACGGATATCGTGCAATCGAAAGTCCCGCTCCCGGAATCATCGACAGACAACCGGTCAACAGACCTATGGAGACGGGAATCCTTTCCATCGATTCAATGTTCCCCATCGGACGCGGTCAGCGTGAACTTATTATCGGAGACCGTCAGACGGGTAAAACAGCCATCGCCCTCGATACAATCGTTAATCAGAAGGGCAAGGATGTAATTTGTATTTATGTAGCCATCGGACAGAAGGCATCGAGTGTTGCGCAGCTTGTCAACAATCTGAACAGACACGGCGCAATGGACTATACGATTATCGTAAACGCTTCGGCATCCGAATCGGCACCCATTCAGTATATAGCTCCTTATTCGGGCTGTGCTCTCGGTGAGTACTTTATGCACAAGGGCAAAGACGTGCTTATTATTTATGATGATTTGTCCAAGCATGCAATTGCATACAGATCGTTAAGTCTTTTACTTGACCGTTCTCCGGGACGTGAAGCTTATCCCGGTGATGTCTTTTACCTGCATTCAAGACTTCTTGAGCGTGCAGCACATTTGAGTGATGAATTGGGCGGCGGTTCAATGACGGCTCTGCCCGTTGTAGAAACACAGGCCGGCGATGTTTCGGCTTACATTCCGACCAACATCATTTCAATCACGGACGGTCAGATTTTCCTTGAAAGTTCGCTTTTCTTCCAAGGTCAGAGACCTGCCGTTAACGTTGGTCTTTCCGTATCCCGTGTAGGTGGTGATGCGCAGACCAAGGCTATGAAAAAGGCAACGGGAACACTTCGTCTCGATCTGGCACAGTATCGTGAAATGGAAGTGTTTACGCAGTTTTCGAGTGATTTGGATGATACTACCAAGAATCAGCTTGTTTACGGTCAGGGACTTATGAGGATGCTTCGTCAGCCGCAGTTCCATCCGTACAGACAGGATGAGCAGGTAATTATTCTTATCACGGCTCTTAAGAAAATGTTCATGAAAACTCCGATTAACGCGATTAATGCCACAATCGGTGAAATGCTTGCATATTTTGAGAGCAACAGACCGGATATCGGTTCGAAAATCATGTCCACGTGTAAAATAGACGACGACATGAAAGCAGAGATTGTCGCTACGGCGGAAGAATTCTTTGCGAACAAGTAATTATGATATAAGGAAGAAGCGGTAGATTATGTCAAACATGAAAGAAATCAAAAACCGCATAAAGAGTGTCAGGGATACGCAGAAGATAACAAATGCCATGTATCTTATATCTTCAACCAAAATGCGCAAGGCGAAGAAGGAACATGACGGGACCAAACCGTATTTTGAGATGGTTGCTCATGAAATCAAACGTATTTTCAGAACAGACAGCAAGATTCAGAGCAGATATTTCTTCCCGGAAGACAATAAGGAAGAGTTGCAGGGTACATATGCTTATCTGGTTATTTCGGCCGACAAGGGACTGGCGGGTGCATACAATCACAATGTCATGAAGGAAGCACTTAAAGTCATCTCAAAGCATGAGGACCGCAAAGTTTTCGTGGTCGGAGAAGTCGGAAGAAGATTCCTTACGGCACACAAAATCGACATTGAGCAGAGCTTTTTATATACGGCTCAGAATCCGACATTGAGCAGAGCAAGAGAGATAACGGACATTCTTCTTGATTTGTATGACAACGGTGATGTATCGAAATTATATGTTGTTTACACCGATTTCAAGTCGAGTGTCAGTGAAGAAGCAACGGCGATACGTCTTTTACCGTTCCACAAAGCAGATCTGTTAAAAGAACTTCCGCCCTGGGAGAAGGAAGTAAAGACTCCGTTCGAGTTCATGCCTTCTGCGGAAGATGTGCTTGATAACAGTATCAGAAGTTATGTTCTGGGAATTATCTACGGTGCACTGGTAGAGAGTTACTGTTCGGAGCAGAATGCCAGAATGAACGCGATGGATTCAGCGAACAAGAATGCCGAAGGTCTGCTCGGAGATTTGTCGATTCAGTACAATCATACAAGACAGAGTATTATTACTCAGGAAATAACGGAAGTTTCCGCAGGCGCCAAGGCAATGCGGAAAAAGAGAATGCAGAAAGCAGCTAAAATGAAGGAGGTGCAAGGATAAATGACAGGAAGGATTATTCAGATTTCCGGTTCCGTTGTCGACGTTGCGTTCGACGAGGGACGTTTGCCGAGAATCAAAGAAGCTCTTACGGTTGATCTCGAAGGCAGAAATCTTGTTATGGAAGTTGCACAGCATATTGGAAACAAAGCAGTCCGCTGTATTATGCTTGCGGGCAGCGAAGGACTTTACAGAGGCATGGAAGTTGTGGCTACCGGCGATTGTATTACGGTGCCTGTCGGAGAATGCACTCTGGGAAGAATGTTCAACGTAGTCGGAGAAACCATCGACGGGAAAGGTCCTGTTGATGACAGAAACGAGAGATGGAGTATTCACAGAAAAGCTCCTTCGTTTGAAGATCAGTGTCCCGCCGTTGAAATTCTTGAAACGGGTATTAAGGTTATCGACCTTCTCGAGCCGTACGCAAAGGGCGGTAAAATCGGTCTTTTCGGCGGTGCCGGTGTAGGTAAAACCGTTCTTATTCAGGAACTTATTCACAACGTAGCCATGGAGCACGGCGGTTATTCAATTTTTACCGGTGTAGGCGAGCGTTCGAGAGAGGGTAACGATTTATGGCGTGAAATGCAGGAAAGCGGCGTTTCCGAGAAAACGGCACTTGTATTCGGTCAGATGAATGAAGCACCCGGTGTAAGAATGAGAGTTGCTCTTTCGGGACTTACGATGGCAGAGTATTTCC
>JAKSSB010000060.1 GCA_024403285.1 Lachnospiraceae bacterium
GCCGTCTTTTATCATTATTACTGTGATTTCCTATATCCTCGGACTCTTTATGGAAGCAAGAGCGGTTCAGTATGCTTTCTGGGGAATCAGGGGAGGTGTTCTTGCGCTTCTTATCAAAGCGCTCGTTTCCATGTATAAGCAGTGCCCGAAAACCGTGATCGCATATATCCTTGCGGCAGCAGCTCTGCTTGTTTCAACTTTTACCAATGTAAATGTTCTGTTTATTATTCTCGGATGCGCAATTATAGGACTGGCTTCATTCCTTCTTGCGGGAAGGAAAGGTGAGAAACAATGATTTATCTTGAATTATTCCTGACATTCTTTAAAATCGGACTGTTTACTTTCGGAGGCGGTTACGCGATGCTTCCGCTTATCCAGGAGGAAGTGGCGAAACATCAGTGGCTCGATGCAAATACGCTTATTGATTTTGTTGCGGTAAGCGAATCGACACCCGGCCCTTTTGCCATTAATATTGCGACTTATTTAGGAAACGTTCAGGGCGGACTGACGGGACTCGGACCGTTCTTCGGAGGCCTTCTCGGTTCGGCCTGCGCAACGCTCGGTGTTGTAATGCCTTCTTTTATCGTGATTCTGATTGTTGCGGGCATTTATGAGAAGTTTAAGAAAAGCCGTATTGTCAAAGGAGTTATGTCCGGACTTAAACCTGCGGTTATCGGTCTTATCGGAGCAACCGTGCTTTCGGTGTTCCTGACGGTGTTTTTCCCGAACGGTTTTGAGTTTACGCAGTTTCTGCATGCACCCGTTTATATACTTCTGGCGACCGTAATTGTTTCGCTGGTCTTAATTTTTAAGAAGCTTCATCCGATATACATTGTGGGCATTTCCGCAATTGTCGGAATTGCCACGGGGTACATATTCGGTTTATAAGCGAGGTTTTCTATGGAGAAGAAATTAAAAATCGGAATAGTTGTCAGTGAGATTCAGGTAGAGTACATCCGAAACATTATTAAAGGTGTGGAAACAGCGGCTGAGAGCAGAAATGTCAGCATTGTTGTTCTGCCTGTCAAATTCATAGGTAGAGATGTTTTCCTGGCGGAAGAAACTTCGTATGAATATCAGTATACGACTCTTTTATCACTTGTCAGACAACTCGATCTGGACGGAGTGATTGTCGAAGTCAGCAGCGTATGTTCTTTTATCGGCGGCGACAGAGAGATTGCTTTTACCAAGATTTTCGAGGATATTCCGCATGTCTTTATTTCTTACGACAGTCAGAAAGACTGTTGCGTAAATCTTGCAAACAAGTCAGGTCTTCTTGAAGGTCTGGAATATATGTACGAGCAGGGCTGCCGCAAATTCTGTATGGTAGGCGGTACCGATAAGAGTAAAGATGCAATCGAACGTAAGGAAGGTTTCATTTCTTTCCTGGAATCCAAGAATATTCCTTTTAACGACAATATGTACATTTCCGGTTCATTCTTGAGAGAATGTAACGAGAAGGTAAGCACCCTTCTTAACAGAAACCAGGATGCGGATGCTGTTGTTGCGGCGAATGACGATATGGCCGAGGCGGTTTACGAGGAACTTAAAAAACGTGACAAAATGCCGGGTGAAGATGTATCGGTTATCGGATATGATGATAAATATGCCGCATCCAAAATGTACCCTTCACTTACCACGGTACGTGCCGATTCCGTCAAGATAGGAAAGTGCGCGCTGAAACTTCTTCTTCAGAATATCAGTGACGGTGTGGTCGAGAAAATCGTTCTTCCGACCAAACTTATAAAACGTAATTCCGTTGTGGATAAAGATTCCACGAAAGCGGGAGCGGAAAAAGGCAAATTCAACGAAGAACTGAAAGTGTGTTTCCACGAAGACAGCATGGAGAAAACTCTTGAACTTAATGCCGAAATCGATAAGTTTGTAGCTTATCTCAATGTGCGACCGGATGATATGGATCCTTCGAAACTCATGAAGAATACGCTGTCGATTCTTGACGATATTCTTGAAAACTGTACAATCCAGACCGCAGACGTTGATAAACTTGTTTCTCTTTTTGAGAATAAGTACAGAGAGGAAATGAATGCATCGGTCTATGCGGAGTATTCGAAATTTGCACAGAACATGTATCTTACCGTATATCGTAAGATTATGTATGCCGTTAACGGATATTATGCCGATGTATATCAGAACAACTACGACAGAAATACGAACTTAAGACTTTTCTCACGTAACATAATGAACTTTGAGCACGGCAACGATCAGAGTTACGGACGTATGCTTGATGCTCTTAAATATCTGGGAATCAGGAACGCATTTGTATATACGCTTGATAAAGAACGAATGCATCTGTTCGAAGATTCTTTTACCTTCCCGGATAAAATGTTCTTAAAGGCTGTAATGAAAGACAGCGTGGTTAAGGTAATTCCGGGCGTTACGCAGGGTATTGTTTTGAGCAAACTCATAAGCAACTATTACCTTAACTGGAACGGTTACAAATGTCTTGCGATGCTGCCGCTGTTCTTCGGAGAATTCTTCTACGGAATTCTCTTGTGCGACATGAATTACGACTCATATATCAATGCGGAACTTCTTGTGGATCAGATGTCTGCGGCCGTTAAGATGAAAACACTTCTTAAAGAGAATGAGAATATTCAGAGACAGCTCGAAGAGAACTTAAATCTGATGCGAGAGAGTAATGTCGAACTTGATACGCTTTCTAAATCCGATGCTCTTACGAATCTTCACAACAGAAGAGGATTCTTCACTTATGCGGAGAAATTCTTGGAAGAACGTAAAAAAGCCGGCAAGGCTGCGGTTATTGCTTACGTCGATATGAACAACTTAAAGAGTATCAACGATAAATACGGCCATGACGACGGAGACTTCTCGCTTGAGACAATCGGAAGACTGATTAAGGAATTTGTCGGAGAAAAGGGTATTGCCGGAAGAATCGGCGGTGATGAATTCGCGTTTATCATGGAATACAACAATACGCGTGAAGTCAGAGGACTTATCAAGAAAATATACGGTTTGTTCGAAGAATTCAACAGGACCAGTGATAAGGAATATATGGTAACTGTTGCGGCCGGTGCACACAGCCTTCTTGCAAACGATTCAACAACCCTTACGGAAGCGCTTAATTTCGCAGATGAGAAACTTTACGAAGAAAAGCGCCTGCGTAGTAAGGAAGTCGTTAAAACAAAAGTTATCTCGAAGCGGAAGGAAAGCGGGGATATATCTGATTCTTGATATCCTGCATTTTGGAATCCATTTCCGCAATTGTGTTGGCACAGTCGAGAAGCTGTGAACTGATTGAACTGCTCACTTCGGGAGCAATGTCTTTTTTATACTTGAGTTCATGTTCGAGCGAAGCCCAGAAATCCATGGCGATTGTTCGAAGCTGAACTTCCACTTTCAACATTTCCTTGCCTTCGGAGAAGAAGACGGGAACTTCTACTATCATGTGATATGAACGATATCCGTTTGATTTCGGCTCACGAAGATAATCTTTGTAGCTGATGAGACGGATATCGTCTTGTTTTAGGAGCATATCCGCTATTTCATATATATCGTCCACGAAGTCGCAGATAATTCGTACGCCTGCGATGTCTGACAGTTCGTTTTTCATGTTCTCAATCGAAAAGTCCATATCCTTGCGCTGCAGTTTCTCCAGAATACTTCTCGGAGATTTGATTCGTGTGTGAATCGCATGAATAGGATTCCTGTTGCTTCGAATCGAAAGCTCGTCGTTTAAAACCTCAAATTTGGTGCGGATTTCTCTGACAGCGCAATTGTATCTGGTCATCAGCTGACCGTATTCTTCGATAATCGAATCGAGTTCCTCGGGAGGAAAATTGTTCTGAAGAAGACGGTAAAGCAGAATTCTGTTATCATTTTCCATAATGTAATTATTAAACTCCTTTTTAATATATCTTTATGCGGTCTTTACGGCTTTGGGTAAAAGACGTAAAGAGTATTGTGTTTCATCATAAAACGCTTATATTTTACCATAAAATGACCGTAAAATAAACTGGCAATTCTCTGCGTTTTGTGTTACTATATCAAGGATTATGCGAGTTCTTTGAAAATAACTTTCGGACATGAATGTAAGACCGGAGGGAAACGCATAACAGAAAGAAGAGGTTTTATATGTTAGAGCTTAGAAATGTTTCTTTCGTTGTTGAAGAAGACGGTAAGACGAAAGAAATTCTTAAAAATATAAATTTAACGCTCGATGACGGTTTTACCGCGATTACAGGCCCGAACGGCGGCGGCAAATCGACACTGGCGAAGATGATTATGGGTATTATCAAACCCACCGACGGCAGGATTTATTTTAACGGTGAGGATATTACCGACAAGTCGATTACGGAGAGAGCAAACTTAGGTATCGGTTTTGCGTTTCAGCAACCCGTAAGATTCAAGGGAATAACCGTTATGGATCTGATTAAGCTTGCGGCAGGCAAGAATATTTCAACGACGGAAGCATGCAATTATCTGTCGGAAGTAGGCCTTTGCGCAAGAGAATACATCGGAAGAGAAGTAAATGCATCGCTTTCGGGCGGAGAACTTAAACGAATCGAGATTGCGATGGCTATGGCAAGAGGTACCGTTCTTACGGTATTCGATGAGCCTGAAGCCGGAATCGATTTGTGGAGTTTCAACAATTTAATTCGGGTTTTCGAGAATATGCATTCGAAGATGGGAGGCTCGATAGTGATTATTTCACATCAGGAGAGAATCCTTAATATTGCGGACCGCGTAGTGGTTCTTTCCGCGGGAGAGGTTGCACAGTCCGGAACAAAAGACGAAGTGCTTCCCGGTCTTTTATGCGGAAATGCTCCCGGATGCAAGACGCTTCTCGACAAAATGCCCTCATAGAAAGCAGGATTGAAATAAATGGATAAGATACAACAGAATTTACTTGAGCAGGTTGCCGGACTGCATGAAATTCCGGCAGGAGCCGTCAATATCAGATCGAACGGCGAAACACTTACAAGAAGCACTACAGCTAATATTGATATAGTAACGAAGACGGACAAACCCGGAATCGAGATTACGGTTAAGCCCGGAACGAAGAAAGAAAGCATTCATATTCCCGTTTTACTTACTCAGACGGGACTTAAAGAAAGTGTCTACAATGACTTTTTCATCGGTGAGGACTGCGATATCACAATCGTTGCCGGTTGCGGAATCCATAACGGAGGCAAGGAAGGAAGCGAACACAGCGGAATTCATACCTTCTATGTGGGACCGAGATCGAAAGTCAAATATATAGAGAAGCATTACGGCTCGGGCGAAGGTACGGGCGAGAGAATCATGAATCCCACAACGGTTATCAATCTTGCGGAAGATTCATATCTCGAGATGGATACGGTTCAGATTGAAGGAATCGATTCGACTGTACGTACAACGAGTGCGGTTGTCGGCGACAATGCATCGCTTGTTATCAAAGAGAAGATTATGACACATGACAATCAGCTTGCCAAAACCGATTTTACCGTTGATTTAAACGGTGAGAATTCAGGTGCCAATGTCGTATCGAGATCGGTTGCCAAGGATAAATCCCATCAGATTTTCCTTTCGAGAATCAACGGCAACAACAAATGCAACGGTCATACCGAGTGCGATGCGATTATTATGGATAACGCAAGCGTTCAGGCGGTTCCCGAACTTACCGCCAACGATATTGATGCGGCTTTGATTCATGAAGCTGCAATCGGTAAAATAGCAGGAGAACAGCTTATTAAACTGATGACTCTCGGTCTTTCCGAAAGCGAAGCCGAGGCTCAGATTATAAGCGGATTTTTGAAATAGAAAGGAAAGGTGATTTTTAATGACCAAAATTGACATTGTTTCGGGATTCCTCGGAGCAGGCAAAACAACATTTATCCAGAAAATGCTTAAAGAAGCATTGAACGGAGAGAAGGTCGTTCTTATCGAGAACGAATTCGGTGAAATCGGTATCGACGGCGGATTCTTAAAAGACGCAGGCATTGAGATAAGAGAGATGAACTCCGGATGTATCTGCTGTTCGCTTGTGGGCGATTTCGGAACATCGCTTAAGGAAGTAATCAAGACATACGCTCCCGAGAGAATTCTTATTGAGCCTTCGGGTGTAGGCAAGCTTTCGGATGTTATCAAAGCTGTAGCCGATATCGAATCTGGCAAGGATGACATGAAAGATGTTACTCTTAATTCAGCCGTTGCCGTTGTTGATGTATCCAAATGCAAAATGTACATTAAGAACTTCGGTGAGTTTTTCTTAAATCAGATTGAAAGCGCCGGAACGATTATTTTGAGCAGAACGCAGAATGTTTCGGAAGAGAAACTCGCAGAGGCTGTTGCAATGATTAAAGAGCACAATGCAAAGGCTACAATCATTACCACTCCCTGGGATCGAATCGACGGTAAACTCATTCTGACAACAATCGAGGGCGGCAAGACACTTGAAGAAGAACTTATGGAAGAAGTGTTAAAGCACCATGACGATGATGACGAAGAGTGCTGCTGTCACCATCACCACCACCATCACGACGATGATGACGATGACGACGATGAAGAAGAGTGCTGCTGTCACCACCACCATGACGACGATGATGATGAAGACGGAGAAGAGCATCATCACCATCACCACCACCACCATCATCACCATCATGCCGATGATGTATTCACAAGCTGGGGATTTGAAACTCCGAAGACATACACGAGCGAAGAGATTTCGGCAATCCTTGACAAGCTTACCGATGAGGCCAGCTACGGCATAATCTTAAGAGCAAAGGGAATGGTAAGCGATAAGAACGGCGAGTTCATTTACTTCGATTATGTTCCCGAAGAGAAGAATGTCCGTCCCGGTTCTCCCGAAGTTACCGGCAAGATTTGTGTAATCGGTTCGAAGATCAACGAGGACAATCTTAAGGCATTGTTTGGTGTGTAATATACAGTTTTCGAAAGAAGGAATATTATGAAATCGGTTTTTATTATTAACGGTTTTCTCGAAGCCGGCAAAACGGAATTTATTTCTTTTACCATGCAGCAGGAGTACTTTCAGACGAAAGGCAAAACCCTGCTTCTGGTTTGCGAGGAAGGCGAGAACGAATATGATGCGGATTTGCTTGAGAAGACGAATACCGTTGTCGAAGTAATCGAAAGCAAAGAACAGTTCAACGGTTCTTATCTTATGGAACTTGAGAAGAAGCATAAGCCCGAGAGAATTATTGTCGAGTATAACGGAATGTGGCCTCAGGCCAATTTAAGATTCCCGTGGCACTGGAAAGTCAATCAGCAGATTACCATCATCAATGCCGCGACCTGGCCGATGTATTATCAGAATATGCGTTCCATGATCGGTGAGATGGTTAAAAAAAGCGAACTTATTATCTTTAACCGTTGCGACGGAATTAAGGATCTTCCTTCAATTAAGAGAAGCATGATGGCCCTTAACAGAGATGCAGAGATTGTATTTGAGGATTCAAAGGGCGAAGTCAGTGCAACGATGGAAGAGGAACTTCCGTACGATGTAAACGCCGATATTATTGAACTTACGGATGAGACATACGGCATCTGGTTTTTCGATATGCTTGATATGCCGGATCGTTACGTAGACAAAAAAGTTAAGTTTTTAGGCACTGTTGTTCGTCCCGACGGATTCCCGAAAGGACATTTTGTTCCCGGCAGAAATGCCATGACATGCTGTGCCGCAGACATTGCATATCTTGGTTTTGTTGCCAAATGGGACAAGGCTGAAGAACTTAAGAATTATGACTGGGTTACCGTAACGGCAACCGTTAAACTGGAGTTCTGGAAGGACTATCAGGGGGTAGGTCCCGTGCTTTACGCTACGGCTGTAGAACCCGCTTCCAAACCCAAAGAAGAAGTGATAAATCTCGTATAATTTTATTGAAGTAATCCTGTCTTGCACAGGATTATTTCATGTGTTATTATAGTGAAAATGTACTCGGGAAAGGAGTATTTTATATGCGTCATTTAATGAGTCCTTTGGATTTTTCCACGGAGGAACTGGACCGACTTTTCGATCTTGCTTCCGACATTGAGAAGAACCCGGACAAGTATTCGAAAGTATGTGAAGGCAAGAAACTTGCGACCTGTTTCTATGAACCAAGTACCAGAACAAGACTCTCTTTTGAATCGGCAATGTTAAGCCTCGGAGGAGATGTTCTCGGTTTCTCCGATGCAGCATGTTCTTCGGCATCAAAGGGAGAGAGTGTTTCCGACACAATTCGTATTATTTCATGTTACGCAGATATTTGTGCGATGCGTCATCCCAAGGAAGGTGCCCCGATGGTAGCGGCTTCCAAGTCGGGTATTCCCGTTATTAACGCCGGTGACGGCGGTCATCAGCATCCCACACAGACACTTACGGATTTGCTTACAATCAGATCCCTTAAAGGTCGTCTGAATAATTTTACCATCGGTCTTTGCGGCGACCTTAAATTCGGTCGAACCGTTCATTCGCTTATCAATGCTCTCATGAGATATGAGGGAATTTCTTTTATTTTCATTTCTCCGGAGGAATTAAGAATTCCGGATTACATTATTGATATCCTTAATGAGAAGAATATAAGTTACAAGGAAGTTATCAGTCTCGATGACGTTATGCCCGAACTCGATCTGCTTTACATGACGCGGGTTCAGAGAGAGCGTTTCTTCAACGAGGAAGATTACGTACGTCTGAAAGATTTCTATATCCTCACAAGAGAGAAAATGAGCAAGGCCAAAGATGACATGCTCGTGCTTCATCCCCTTCCCAGGGTTAACGAGATTTCGGTCGAAGTGGATGACGATCCGAGAGCAGCCTATTTCAAGCAGGTTCAGTACGGTGTGTACGTAAGAATGGCACTTATTATTACACTTCTCGAGTCTGCGAAGAATTAATCACGCAGGGTGAGTAACAGGAGGTTAAAATGTTAAACGTAGGAAAGATTGAAGAAGGATTTGTACTTGATCACATCGAAGCCGGCAAGAGTCTTTCGCTTTATTATCATCTCGGTCTGGATAAAAGAGACTGCACCGTGGCCATGATTATGAATGCCAAGAGCGGCAAGATGGGTAAAAAAGACATTTTAAAAGTCGAGTGTGATATAAATGAGCTTGACATGGATGTTCTGGCCGTTATCGATCATAACATTACAGTCAATGTAATCAAGGACGGAGTTATCGTTGACAAGCAGGAACTTGAGCTCCCCAAGGAAATTAAAAATGTCTTCAGATGCAAGAACCCCAGATGTATTTCATCGATTGAGCAGGAGCTCCCGCACATCTTTATTCTTGCCGATGAGAAGAAAGAAATTTACAGATGCAAATACTGTGAAGAGAAATTTACGGGTGTTCTGTAAATAATCGGTTTGATGGCATCAGAAATCGTTTCAGGCTAACAGATTCTTGCTTTTTTAACGATTTCAAAATATAATTTTAATGTGGGTGTACGATTGGCACAGTTTCTTTTAACCGGTGCCGGTCTGAAATATTAATCAATCACGGAGGGCTTAATCATGGAGAATAACAACTTTAACAATTTCATGGAAGACGAAGATATTCTCGCTAAAGAGAAGAAGAGATGGGTATTTTTCGGACTGCCCTTTACTTTTACCACATATACGATTACACAGGATATTCTTACAATTGATTCGGGCTTTTTTAAGAAGGTTGAGAATGACTGTTACATGTACAAAGTTCAGGACGTGGAACTTAAGCAGGGATTTGTTCAGCGCTGGTTCAAACTCGGTGACGTAATCTGCTATACCGGAGATACGACGCATCCCGAGCTTATTCTCAAGAACATTAAGAATTCCAAGCGTGTTAAGGATATTCTTCTTAAGAATTCCGAGAAGGCCAGACTTAAGAGAAGAACCATCAATACACTCGATATCGGTACCGGTGATATGAGTGACATGATAGATTTATAGTTTTTTCAACCCGGCTGCGGCCGGGTTTTCTATTCACACGGCTGTATTGGGTAATCAGTTGTTTCGAAGCATACGGCCTGTGAAACGTTAGGAGGATTTCCATCCTGCCCGGTTTCATACAGGCCGTAAGGCATAAATTGTCAGATTGATAAAGGACGGAAGATGAAGTACGAAGAAGCACTTGAATATATGGATTTGAATATTGCAGGTCTCGGCAGTGTGCCGGGGCTTGATTCTGTGCGCGAACTGTCCCGAAGGATGGGCAATCCGCATCTTGGACTTAAGTATATTCATGTGGCCGGAACCAACGGCAAAGGCTCGATTTCAACATTTATTGCCAAGGCGCTTGAGCAGAGCGGCTACAGAGTCGGCCGTTACATTTCGCCTGTCATAAGCGATTACAGAGAACGCATTCAGGTTAATTCCTCAATGATTCCCAAAACCAAAGTGGCAGCTTATCTGACGGAACTTTATGCCGCCTGCGACGAAATGGTTAAGGACGGTCTGCCTCATCCGACGGCTTTCGAAATCGAGACCGTGATGGCCTTTATGTTTTTTACCGAGAGGAAATGCGATGTCGTTGTACTCGAATGCGGCATGGGCGGAACTCTTGATGCCACGAATATCATAGAGAATCCGCTTCTTTGCGTATTCGCTTCAATCAGTCTCGACCACATGTCATTCCTTGGCGATACATTCGAGCAGATTGCAAAGTCCAAATCGGGAATCATTAAACCGGGCTGCATTGCGGTAAGCGCTCCTTTATCCGACGGGGTAAAAGACGTACTTTCGAAGAAGTGTTCTGATGAGAATGTCCCGTTATATACGGTCGACAAAGCCCTGATTAAGGTTAAAAAAACCACTCCCGAAAAGACACGTTTTGATTTCGGCAGTTACAGAAATATCGATATCCCTCTCGGCGGAGAATATCAGCCGGAGAATGCGGCAACAGCGCTCCTTTCACTTGAGGCGCTTGCTGAGAAAGGAATGATACTTAAAGAGGACAAAATCCGCGAGGGCTTTATGAATGCAGTCTGGCCGGCGCGCTTTGAACTTGTCGGAAAGAAGCCGTATCTGATTGCCGACGGAGCGCATAATATCGATGCGGTGGAAAGACTTATGAATTCTGTGTCTTTTCATTTTACAAATCGGAGAATTGTCTTTATAATGGGAGTGTTAAAAGATAAGGAGTATTCAGAGATGATAGAAATCTCGGCTCCGATGGCTGACTGCATCGTGACACTTACGCCGCCGAATCCGACGCGTGCGCTTCATGCGCTTAAACTTGCCGAAGCGGTCAGAGAAGTCAATAAGAATGTGACAGCCGCTGATTCCGTGAATGAAGCGCTCGAAGAGGCAGCGCTTTTAGCGGGAGATGACGGTGTGATTATAGCTTTCGGCTCATTGTCCTACATGGGGCTTTTGAAGACCGAATATGAAAAGAGGTTTGGAAAGAATGATAGACGAAGCCAAAATAGAAGAAGCCGTTAAACTTCTTTTGGAAGGAATCGGAGAAGATACCGAGAGAGAAGGCTTGAAAGATACACCGGCGAGAATCGCAAGAATGTATACCGAGATTTTTGCGGGATATGATGAAACTGCCGACACGCATCTTTCGAGAACTTTTACCGCAGGCAACAATGAGATGGTGCTTGAAAAAGACATTGTTTTTTACTCGATGTGCGAACATCACATGATGCCTTTCTTCGGCAGAGCGCATGTAGCTTATATCCCCGACGGCAAAGTGGTCGGAATCAGCAAACTTGCACGCTGCGTCGAAGTATTTGCAAGAAGACTTCAGATTCAGGAACAGCTTACGGCCCAGGTTGCCGATGCAATTATGGAAGAACTTAAACCGAAGGGCGTAATGGTTATGATTGAGGCAGAACATCTGTGTATGACGATGCGAGGCGTTAAGAAGCCCGGAAGCAAGACTGTTTCGGTAATCTGCAGGGGCGAATTCGAGAATAATCA
>JAKSSB010000061.1 GCA_024403285.1 Lachnospiraceae bacterium
AAATGGGTTACATGCCTTCTATGGGGAGTTGTCGGTTTTAGATTACTATGTCCTTATACTATAGAAAGTACGTTAAGCCTGATTCCAGCAAAGGAACCTATACCATCAGATATTGCGATGATGGCAAAGCCTCAAATCGATACAGGAGTACCAGCTATCAATCATGCTGTAAATCCGGTAATAATAGAGTCTTTTTCTCCAACACCTGTAGCTAGCGCTAATCCATTACAAATTGTATCTTTCATTGCAACAAATGTATGGATTGCTGGAATTGTAGTTTTGATTATATATGCACTTATCAGTTATTTAAGGTTATGGAAAAAAGTTAGAGGTTCTTTTTCACTTTCAGATAATATAAAGCTTAATGATTACATTGATACACCATTTATTTTAGGTGTGATTAGACCTACAATATTCATCCCTTCATACATACGAGATGATCAGCTCACACATGTTATAGCACATGAGCAGGCTCATATTAAACGTCTGGATTATCTTTGGAAGCCACTGGGCTTTATTCTTCTGACCATCCATTGGTTTAATCCTCTTGTGTGGGTTGCATATATTTTGTTATGTAAAGACATTGAAATTGCCTGTGATGAAAAAGTAATTTCAGTTATGGAAAAGTCAGATGCTGTGTCATATTCGCAGACGCTTCTGTCCTGTAGTACTACTCGTCGTAATATTCTTGTATGTCCGTTGGCATTTGGTGAAGTATCAGTAAAAGAGCGTATAAAACATGTGCTGAATTATAGAAAACCTGCATTTTGGATTATGATTATATCAGGACTTGCCGTAGTAGCTTTAGCGGTATGCTTTTTAACAAATCCAAAAAGTGAAAAAAACAAAGTAGAGGAATCCCAAGAACAATTTGGCGATAATAGTATAAGCGGACAAAACATTGAGACAAATGATAATTTAGTTTCAAACGAATTAATAATAGATATTAACCAGGCAATCATTGATAACTGCTCTAACAATTTTTCCAATAACAGCCTTTATAAAGCTGCAAGTTTTGTAAGACTCGGACAAGAAAATATTTCAGATTCTAATACTGAGCAGATTTTTACAATATATGGGACCATGCTCTATATGGAAGCAAGCGTAGATGAAAAAGGCATTCATGATGCCGCTGGGGAAGCTGGTCCCATTGCACTTACCTATAAGCGAGATGTGGTAAATAATTCATATGAGCTGATGGAATATTGGACGCCACGAGACGGTGGTCTTTATGCTAAAGATATTAGAGACAAATTTCCTGAATCTATAGCTGAAGACGCAATAGACACACAAAAATACATATACTTGAAAACTATGGACTGTTATGCGCAGATTGTTGAATTATCGGGGATAAATACCAATGCTGTTATAGGACAATTAATGGATTTGTTGGTTCAGGAAGTCGGTTCTGCTGGAACAAAAAATCTATCTGAACAGGCAATGCTTTATCAGCGCGAGCTAATTTATTATGGTGATTATACTTTGGCCTATCAGGATAAATTCAAGGATGATTTTGATGGCATAAGAAAGGAACTGCTGGATTCAGTCTGCGATGAAATTGAAGCTTATATGACTACTTGTAATGGTGTTGTGTCTGAGATTATTTTTGAAAATGGAGTAAATTTGCCATCAGAAGAAATCACCACTATTGCATCTGAAGAAGAAATACTGGATTACCTGTCATTCCTCCCGGACAATGCGCTGGATTTAGCTGATAAAGGCAGCTTTGTAATTACACATAATGCTATATACGGAATGCAATACTTTTCTGAGTTTATGACAATGTATTACTCAAAAAGTCCGGCAAATTTAGTAATTGGCCAATATACCACGGAGGGTGATTTGATATTATCCTTTCTGCAGTTTGATGGAGAAACAGTAAAATTAACAGTTGATAGCAGACGAGATAATTTTGCTGGCAATGGCGCAAAAGTTTATTCATATCGCTATAAAACAATTGAATGTGATGAATCGATTGAAACAAACGGGGATCTACTTGAAACCATTATCTTAAAAGAGGGTATTGATATTCCGAAAAATGAAACTCAAGGTGACTTGTCTGACCAGTATTTTCTAGGTTCCTTCTGCATGGGCAATACCCATGCTAAAGTTGATAGGAATCTTGCTTATCATGAAGTGTCAACAAAATTTGATGAATCAACCATACTCAGAAAAAGAGACAGTATTTCCTGCATAATCGTCACTAACTGCATTACAGGTGATGTTAAAAAATATGCTATATGGGATAGCAGCAATGGCTTTAACATGATTATGGATGCCATATATAATCTGGATATAAAGCCTGGCAACGATGATGATTATAGATTTGGCAAGTTATACCAGATTTATTTGTGCGATGAAGAAGAGGTTGTTTACCAGACAATAGTTCCATATCAGGATGCAACCATTATTGATTATAATTTTTATGATGGTACCGATAATGGAACTTCTAATAACCTGTTATGTACGGTAGATGAGGTGTTTAATCAATGACTTTAGGGGTTCCCCTAAGGGGTTCCCTTTCGGGAGGCGGTGCCAGAAGCCCCTTTCTTACTGGATTTTTTAAGTGACGATTAATTCAAGTCCCATCTTCCGCATTTGTGAAACAAAAAGGTTAAGCCCGGAGGCTTGACCTTTTTGTTTTTCCGCCTCACCTCGTCGGAAAAAGGATACGGAAAATATTAATTATACCGGGTACTTGTCCGATATATATCGTGATGTGTAACTTATCGGGGAAATAATAAATTATAATAATTTTGCTAAAAAATGTATAAAAGATATCCAAAAGTGGCACAAATATACACGAATGTGTTATAATACAAGTGTTTTGTGAATATGGTTTTCAGATATTTTACCGGGGAGGACTGCTTTCAATGAGTTTAAATGATGGACTGATATTTACAACCGACAAATGCCAGGGATGCAATCGCTGTATTTCGGCATGCCCGACACTCGCAGCTAATCACTTCGTAGCCAAGGAGAACGGAACGTACTGTATTCAGGTCGACGGAAAAGCCTGCATCAAGTGCGGTGAATGTATTGATTTCTGCGGACACAAGGCAAGAGATTATACGGACGATACCGAGAGATTTTTCAGTGATCTTGAGAGAGGGGACCGTATTTCACTTCTTGTCGCACCTGCGTTTATGGCGAATTATCCGGGCAAATACAGAAGTGTTCTCGGATACTTAAAGAATCTTGGAGCAAATCGGATTATCAACGTCAGTTTCGGCGCGGACATTACTACCTGGGCATATTTAAATTACCTGTCCAAGAATAATGTGCAGGGTGCAATTTCTCAGCCGTGCCCCGCTATCGTGGGATATATCGAGAAGTATCAGCCTTCACTGATCCCGAAGCTTGTTCCGGTTCATTCACCTATGATGTGTTCTGCGATTTATGCGCGTAAATACATGGGAATTACCGACAAACTTGCTTTTATAAGTCCCTGTATCGCCAAGAAATCCGAAATTATGAGACCTCAGAACGGAGGAATCGTCGAATATAACGTTACTTTTGACAAACTGATGAAGCATATCGAGAAAGTAAACCTTTCCGGATATGATGCAATCGATGAGATTGAGTACGGCCTCGGTGCGGTTTATCCCCGTCCCGGCGGACTCAAGGAGAATGTTGAACATTTCCTGGGCAAATCTCATTTTGTTCGTCAGATTGAGGGCGAGAAGCGGGCATTCGCTTATCTTGACGGTTATGCCGAACGTGTTCGCGCTGGCAAGGAGCTTCCTTTCCTGGTTGACGCGCTCAACTGCTCAAGCGGTTGCCTTTTCGGAACCGGAACGGAAATTGAGAATGTCGGAAACGACGATATCGTGCTCTCGCTTCATAAATCCACCGTTAATATTATCAGACCGAAAGACAATAAGCCGGAAGGCAAACATAAGAAAAAACAGCTTCCCACAAATCCCTGGGATAAAAGACTTCCTTTCGAAGAGCGTCTTGCCTGCTTAAACCGTCAGTTTGAATCTCTCAATCCCGATGACTTCAGATGCGATTACAGCAACAAGGAATCGATTACGAGAGTTAAAGTTACCGAAGAGCAGATTAAGGAATGCTTCAAGGATATGCTTAAGTTTACGGTGGATGAACAGAACGTAAACTGTGGCTCCTGCGGATATTCCGGATGCCACAAGATGGCCGAAGCCATCTGCTGCGGATACAATTCGCGCGACAACTGTATCTTTTACCGTAAAAAACTTGCTGACATCGAGTCACAGGAAATTATTCAGATGAAAGAGGAACGCGAGGCTGAAAAAGAGAAGATTTATGCCGAGGTTCAGAATAAGTTCGAATCGATTCATCGCGTTATTTCGGAACTCGCAATCGGCAATCAGGAGACTGCCGACGACACAACCCGTATGGCGGAAGAACTTTCGGAGCTTGCACAGTATATTTCGAACCTGAAAGATGCACTCGACGCCGTTGCCAAGTCGGTATTCGGTTATGACGCAATCAACGAGGAAATCATCAAGATTTCGAATCAGACTTCGATGCTTGCACTCAATGCCGGAATCGAAGCTGCAAGAACCGGAGAAGCGGGCAAAGGATTCTCGGTAATCGCAACACGTGTCAGAGATTTGTCCGAAGCAACGAAGGGTACGGTTTCACGAGGCAAGGAGCAGACGGATATGATTATCCCCGCCATCGATGAACTTAAGACGGAAACGGACAAGTTCATTGAGAACATTTCCGAGATGAATCAGCGTACGGAGACGCTTGCGGCAAGCAGCCAGGAAATTGCGGCGCAGACCGTTGTGGTTGAGCAGCTTGTAAATGTCGTCAAGGATCAGATCGAGCAGATTATCAAGAACGATGAGAAGTACGATATGTAGTCTTCAATAAGTCAGATATTGTGGTCAGATATTTTTTCAAAAATAAAAAAGGAAACGCGTCTGTTATACAGAATAATAACAGTGTGAGTGATTTAATCCTGCCGTTCGTCAGACAAATCATGACGGACGGCTTTTCTTTTGCGGTTTGTTCGGATACGGCCGCATGCGAATGGAGAATTTAATGACAATACGTGAGAAACTTGAACTTGATGAGAAGGAACTTCTTTCACCTTATGCAATGCTTTCGATGAATTCGAAAGGACGCCTTAAGGAGGAGGAACAGTGTGATATCAGACCTGTTTTTCAGAGAGACAGGGACAGAATTCTGCACAGCAAGTCTTTCAGACGTCTTAAAGACAAGACGCAGGTCTTCCTCTCTCCGGACGGAGACCACTACAGAACAAGGCTTACACATACACTTGAGGTATCGCAGAACGCAAGAACAATTGCGAAGGCACTTCGCCTTAACGAGGACCTGGTTGAAGCGATTGCGCTCGGCCACGATCTGGGACATACGCCGTTCGGTCATGCCGGTGAGAGAGCATTGAATCTTGTCTGCCCCTACGGATTCAAACACAGTGAGCAGAGCGTCCGTACGGTTGACCTTCTTGAGAAGGACGGACAGGGACTTAATCTTACATATGAAGTCCGTGACGGTATGCTTAATCATCAGACCGAATCGATGCCATCAACCCTTGAAGGCAAGATTGTCAGACTTTCCGATAAGATTGCGTATATTCATCATGACATGGACGATGCGATAAGAGCGGGAATTCTTACTGAGAATGATATTCCGGTCGAACTGGGTGAGGTAATCGGTTTCACCACGGGTAAAAGACTCGATACTTTTATCCACGACATCGTTATCAACAGCCTCGATAAAGACGATATTGTTATGTCGGAAGAAATCGGAACGGCTATGAAGAAATTCAGGGAATTCATGTTTGAAAGCGTATATGTCAATCCCGTAGCCAAAGCCGAAGAGGGTAAAGCCGAAATGCTTATTAAGACTTTGTACGACTACTATCTCAAGCATTTCGAACTGGTGCCGCCCGAACTCAAGAGGCTGATCGACTGCGGTGAGACAAAAGAGAAACTTGTCTGCGATTTCATTTCGGCGATGACGGACAGATTTGCCATCGCGAAGTACGAAGAGATATATATACCGCAGTACTGGCACGGATAATTTGTTCATTCTGTGCAGATGCTGTGTTTTAAAGAGGTGTACGGATGTATTATTCCGAAGAAATAATAGCGGAAGTTCAGCAGCGTAACGATATAGTCGATGTGCTTTCGCAGTTTATCCGATTACAAAAAAAGGGCAGTAACTACATGTGCTGCTGTCCCTTTCATAATGAGAAAACGCCTTCTTTTTCGGTGAGCCAGTCGAGACAGATGTACAAGTGTTTCGGATGCGGAGAGGCCGGCTCGGTTCTGACTTTTTTACAGAAATATGAGAACATGACGTTCCCGGAAGCGATTAAATATCTTGCCGAACGCGGAGGTGTCAAGCTTCCCGAAGAAGAACAGACCGCGGAGACGAGAGCCAGAGAGAGCAAACGCGCGAGAATCCTTGAAGTCAACAAAATGGCGGCGGGATATTATTACTATCTTCTAAGGAACAAGCCGGGCGAAATCGGAATGAATTATCTTACGAAGCGTCAGCTGACCAAAGAAACCATCGACAAATTCGGACTCGGTTATGCTTCACCCAAAGGAAGTGATTTGCTCGGATATCTTAAAGGCAAGGGCTTCACTGATGAAGAGATAAGAGCCTCGGGGCTTGCGGGTTTTAACGAGAAGTACGGAACAACCACCAAATTCTGGAACCGCGTAATGTTCCCGATTCTTGACGGAAGCGGCAGAGTAATCGGCTTCGGCGGAAGAGTTATGGGCGAAGGCGAACCGAAATACTTAAACTCCCCGGAAACCGATGTTTTCGACAAGAGCCGAAATCTTTACGGCTTGAATTTTGCCAAGAATTCCAAGGCCGGTAATTTTATTCTCTGCGAGGGGTACATGGATGTAATCGCGCTCCATCAGGCCGGTTTTAACCAGGCGGTGGCATCGCTCGGTACTGCTTTTACCCCGGGACAGGCGAATTTAATCAGACGATATGTCAAGAAAGTTTTGCTTTCCTATGACAGTGACGGCCCGGGTGTTAAGGCCGCGATGCGTGCCATAGGAATTTTAAGAGACCATGGTCTCGACCCGCGAATCATCAATATGGAACCTTATAAGGACCCCGACGAATTCATCAAGAATCTCGGAGCCGAAGAGTTCCAGAAGCGAATTGACAACGCGGAGAATTTCTTCCTGTTTCGAATAAGGAACATGCAGAAGAATTATGATTTAAGCAATCCTTCGGAGGAGACGGCGTACCATCAGGAAGTTGCCTCGGCACTCTGCGAATTCTCCGATCCTCTTGAGAGGGAATCATATATCGGTGCTGCGGCACGGTCTCTCGGAATATCCAAAGATAATCTTAAGGAAGAAGTTGCCAGAATGGCAATGGTCAAAGGGGATATCAAACCGGCAGACAAACCGCTCGATGCATCGGAGAATCGCGCCAAACCGGACGACCGTGTGAAGTTATCGGAACAGTTGCTTTTATCTTATCTTGCGGAGAATCCCGAATTATATTCGAAGATTAAAAAGTACATTTCGGCCGATGATTTTACCACGGAAGAGTATGCGTTTGTTGCGAAGCGATTCCTTGAGGATTTGGACAAAGGCACGGCGAATCCGGCATTGCTGGTGAGCCTTGTGGAAGATCCGGAGGAACAGAGCAGAATCAGTGCACTTTTTACCACGCATCTTGAAGCAATCAATACGGACGAGGAGAAGCAGAAGGCCTTCCGTGACATCGTTTTGAGCGTTAAGCGGAACAGTTACAGTTTTTACTCGGCGAAAATGGGAACCGATATTAACGCGCTTCAGAAGATAGTTCAAGGTAAAAAAGCACTCGAGGAACTGGAAAAAATTAAGTTTATATAAGTAATGAAAAGGACGGAAAAAACAAATGGATGAGAACACACAGGCTAAATTTGAGGAAAAGTTAAACGAACTCCTTTCAAGTGCCAAGAAAAAGAAAAATGTGATGGATTTCCAGGAAATCAACTCATTTTTCTCAGATCTTTCCCTTGAAGAAGAACAGTTTGACAAAATCCTCGAGACACTTGAAGAGAACAAAGTCGATGTTGTCAGAATGACTGAGGATGAGGATGACGAACCCGACGATGACATGCTTCTTACGGCAGACGAAGAACTCGATGCCGACGTCGAGAATATCGATTTATCGATTCCCGAAGGTGTAAGCATAGAAGATCCCGTAAGAATGTATCTTAAGGAAATCGGTAAAGTTCCCCTTCTTTCGGCAGAAGAAGAAATCGAACTTGCCAAGAAGATGGAGATGGGCGATCAGGAAGCCAAGAAACGTCTTGCCGAAGCAAACCTTCGTCTTGTTGTCAGCATTGCCAAGAGATATGTGGGAAGAGGTCTTCTTTTCCTTGATCTTATTCAGGAAGGTAACTTAGGTCTTATCAAGGCCGTTGAGAAGTTTGATTACCGTAACGGTTACAAGTTCTCGACATACGCTACATGGTGGATTCGTCAGGCTATTACCAGAGCCATCGCCGATCAGGCGAGAACCATCAGAATTCCTGTTCATATGGTTGAGACAATCAACAAACTTATCAGAGTTTCAAGACAGCTTCTTCAGGAACTCGGCCGTGAACCGAGTGCGGAGGAAATTGCGGAAGTAATGAAGATGCCGGAAGTTTCTCTTGAAACACCTATCGGTGAAGAGGAAGATTCACATCTCGGAGATTTCATTCAGGACGACAACGTACCCGTTCCCGCAGATGCTGCTGCTTTTACCCTGCTTAAGGAACAGCTTTCGGAAGTTCTTTCCACACTTACCGAGAGAGAACAGAAAGTTTTAAGATTAAGATTCGGTCTTGACGACGGAAGAGCACGTACTCTTGAAGAAGTCGGCAAGGAATTTAACGTAACGAGAGAGCGTATTCGTCAGATTGAGGCGAAAGCACTCCGTAAACTTCGTCATCCTTCAAGAAGCAGAAAGTTAAAAGATTATCTTGACTAGGAGACATTAAATGGAATTATCAGCCAGATTAAAGGCCGTGGCAGACAGTGTCTGCCCGGCACGGTGCTGTGCGGACATAGGCTGCGATCACGGTTTTTTAAGCATATATCTTGTTGAAAACGGTATATGTGAGAGAATGATTGCCATGGATGTAAATGCCGGTCCGTTAAAAAGAGCATCGGAGCATACAGAAGAACGAAATTTTGCCGATATAATAGATATACGGTTGTCGGATGGATTCGAGGCTTTGGAAGAGGGCGAAGCACAGGAGGCGGTAATTGCCGGAATGGGCGGCCCGCTCGGACTCAGAATCCTTTACGAAGGAAGAGAAAAGGTCTGTAAGATGGAGAGAATTGTCCTTCAGCTTCAGTCGGAACCCGCGGTAGTCAGATACGTACTTAAAGAATGGGGCTTTAAAACTGAAAACGAGGTTATCGTGGAGGAAGATTCGAAGTTTTACACGGTTCTTACGCTGACTCCGCCCGGGAAATTCAAATCGGACATTACAACCGTTAAAGATTCTTATGTTTCGGATATTAAGAATTCATTGAAAGACAAAGATTTGCGTACACTGGCACGACTTACCTACGGCAGAATTCTTTTGGAAAGAGCCGATGAGTGTATATCGAGATTCTTATCTAAAGAGGAGGACCGCCTCGGGGAGATTTACGAGTGTCTCGGAGCGAAGAATTCTTTTACCAACAGGGAGAGAATGCAGGAACTCGAGAAGGATATCGAAGTGCTTATGTATGCCGAAAGAATTGTGGCGTCTTCGCAAACGGGTTCATCCGATGATTAAAGGATTCTCTATGAACACAAAATATAACCATTGACAAGGAGGCAGAGCTTATGGGTGAAAAGGTTACACTTACTGTTAACGGAGTTGCAAAGGAGTACGATAAGGGGATATCGTACGAGACCGTCGCAGCCGGGTATAAAGGTGATTTCAAGGCAGATATCGCCGTTGCGTGTCTTAACGGCAAACTGAAAGAACTTTTTAAGAAAGTCGATGAAGACGGAACCTTGGAATTTTATGATATGACGCATCCCATCGGACACCGTACTTATATGAGAACGGCAACGCTTATTTTCATCAAAGCGGCCAACGATGTGATCGGAATGAACAAAATCCGCAAACTTAAAATGGAGTTTTCTCTCGGTACAGGTTATTTCTTCAGCTGTGAAGGTGATTTTACCGTTGATGATGAACTCTGCGGCAAAATTCAGGCCGGAATGAAGAAAATTGTTGAAGCGGATATCCCGATTATGAAATCGACATTTCCTCTTGCCAAAGCCGTTGAAGTTTTCAAGGCGCAGGGCATGGAAGACAAAGAGAAACTTTGTAAGTACCGCAGAAGCTCCGTAATAAATGTTTACGAGCTTGACGGATACTATGATTATTATTACGGACATATGCTTCCTAGAACTTCATATGTCAAAGCATTCGAAGTTCTTTCCTATAAGGGAGGATTCATTCTTAATCTTCCTCCTGCCAAAACTCCGGAAGAGATTAAAACTTTTGTTCCGCTCAATCATCTTTTCGATACGATGATGTCGGCAACCAGGCTTGGCGACAAACTCGGAATTCAGTGTGTCGGAGATTTGAATGAATGTATCTGCGAAGGAGATCTCGGTGAGATGATGCTTGTTGCGGAAGCACTCCAGGAGAGAAGAGTTGCCGAAATCGCTAAGGATATCGTTGACAGAGGCGGCGTTAAATTTGTCATGATTGCCGGTCCTTCATCATCCGGAAAGACAAGTTTTTCACACAGACTTTCCGTACAGCTTCGTACGCTCGGACTTAGACCGCATCCCATCGGTGTTGACGATTACTTCGTTAACAGGGAAGATACTCCGAAGGATGAAGACGGAAATTTCAACTTTGAATGTCTTGAAGCCATTGATTTGGAACTTTTTAATTCGGACATGAAGAGACTGTTAAACGGTGAGACGGTTGAAATCCCGACTTTCAATTTTAAGTCCGGACACAGAGAGTACAAAGGTCATTACGAGCATCTCGGACCGGAAGATATTCTTGTTATCGAAGGCATTCATGCACTCAACGACAAGATGTCATCATCGCTTCCCGCAGAGAGCAAATTCAAAGTTTACATCTCGGCACTTACAACACTCAATATTGACGAACATAACAGAATTCCGACAACTGATGCCAGAATGCTTCGAAGAATGGTTCGTGATTTCAGAACAAGAGGAAATTCGGCCAAACGTACGATTCAGATGTGGCCTTCGGTAAGAAAAGGCGAAGAGGAGAACATCTTCCCGTTCCAGGAGAGCGCGGATGCAATGTTTAACTCGGCACTTATTTTTGAACTTGCGGCACTTAAGCCTTTTGCCGAGCCTCTTTTATACAGCATTAAACCGGACGAACCCGAGTATCTTGAAGCAAGAAGACTTCTCAAGTTCCTTGAGTACTTCTTAAGCATGGATACTTCGAATCTTCCGAACAACTCTATCTGCCGTGAATTTGTCGGCGGAAGCTGTTTCAATGTATAAAGTGTCATAAATAATATCAAATAAATATTTACAGAAACATCATTTACATGATATATTTTTTACCGTTAATGTCCCCCGCTTGAATTAAGCGGGGGATATAACAAGTTTATAAGTATAGAATATGAGTGGGATGAATGATCGCGCCTGTACAGACGAAAGGGTGCAGGTGAGGAAAGTCCGGGCTTCGCAGGGCAGGATGCCGGATAACGTCCGGTG
>JAKSSB010000062.1 GCA_024403285.1 Lachnospiraceae bacterium
CCATAACTGTGCATCCCTTAAGAGTGGGGAATTCGGAGACGGAACCAATACTATCGGTAATCATGCTTTTGATAACTGTGCAAACCTTGTCAGTGCAAGCTTTCCTACAAATTCGGCAATTCTTGCAATCGGAGATCATGCCTTTTACCGTTGTCACAGTCTTCAGGAGTTTACCGTACCTGTTGCCGTTCAGAAAATCGGTGATTCGGCATTCGAACAGTGTACTGAACTTATGGAGATTGATTTGAATGCAAACGGTCAGCAGGTTCTTTTACAGACGCTGGGTGATGATGTATTCAAAGACTGTACATCACTTCAGCATATTGAATTCCCGCAGTTTTACAGTACAAATCAGGATTTCGATCTTGCCTGGGTAAAAGGTTGTGTAAGTCTCCACTATATTAAAGTTCCCAATGCCAACCTTAAACTTGTCGAGCACAACGTGGCCGGTGAAGAGTTTACCTACGACGATTTTAAGGATATGGTAATTGAACAGTTCTATTTTGAAGGACCGGATACTTCCGAAATTCATACAATTTCGAAAGCCAATTCATTTGCCTTCAAGTATCTTGATCAGGAAGTATATGAGAAAGTTATTTCTTACAACAGTCCTGAAGAGGGAACAGGTCAGTCAATCTATCAGGTTGACAATAATAACGAACTTATCTATTTCTATATGGATGATACCGTTCTTCAGGTTGAAATTCCCGGAGCAATCGGACCTTACAAGATTACAAAAGTCGGATCTGATTCTTTCCGTGACAACCATAATATTACGAAGATTACGATTCCTTCTTCAATTGAGCAGATTGCAAGTGAAGCGTTTAAAGGATGTCATAAGCTTAAAGACATCGTTTTTACAGAGCCTGTTAATCTGACGGAAATCGGAGACGGTGCTTTTGATACACAGGTTGTTTCATCAACGGACACCTGTACGCTTGACAATATTCCGGTTCTTACTTTTACCGGTCCCTGTGAAGCAGGCAGCGCACCTTTTGATTATGCTATGGATAAAACACATAACATTAACAGAGGAACACAGCCTGTCACATACATTACATTCTACAGCGGATGGCCCGAGAATCTGACGGTTAAGTATAATCCCGATACGGATTCCAATGAACTTATCAATTATCCGACACTTCTTGATTTGGCAAGTTATACCAATAATCCTGCCGACAGAGGTATGGATAACTATTATCCGTTCCTTACCGATGATGAGATTCTTGCTGCAAACAACGCATATAATGTATATACAAACGGCGGTACGATGTCTGAAGATATGCAGGCTGTTCTTGATTCAGCATTGAACGTTGTTCTTCCAAAGGGCGTTGAGAGTGTTAAGCCCGGACTTTTCTCGGGAGTTGATGCAAACGGAGATTCCACCGGAACGCTTACAAACAACGATATTCAGACAATTACGATGAACGGTCTTGCCGAAGTTGTTCCTCATATGTTCGAAGGCTGTGATTCATTAATCGGTGCTTACATCGAAGGAGACGCTGTCAAAATAGGTGACTATGCGTTTAAAGATTGTGAAAATCTTGTTGACGTTGATGTTAATCCCAATCTTTCTGAAATCGGTCAGATTCCTTTTATCGGATGCCGTAAACTTGAGAATGTGGATTTCGAAGGAAGCAGAAATTTTGTCTGCTCGGATGCTGTTATTTATTCTCTTTCCGGAGATTCCAAGAGCGATCTTATCGAAGTTCTTCAGTCAAGAGGCGCAACTTACGGTACACCGATGCTTTCCGCGAACGAACTTGCAGGTGTAAAGAGTATTAAGCCGGAAGCTTTCAAAGACTGTGATTCCATTACGTACGTGGATTTAACCAAAACAAAAATCGAGGAAATTCCCGATAACTGTTTTGAGAATACAACAGCTTTAAACGATGTAATGATTAATTACGGCTGCCGTAAAATCGGTAAACAGGCATTCAAGAACAGCGGTGTAGATTATCTTGATATTCCCGATGATGTCAAGAATATCCATCTTACCGCATTTGAGGATGATGACGATCATCTGATTACTTTCTACTGTGAACTTGATTCCAATGCCGCTGATTATGCGGATATGTTTGATTATATTGTAGTAGCCGGCAAAGATACGATTTATCATGTATATTTCTATGATGAATCCGGTACTGAACTTATTGATGAAGTTTTGGTTGAACCCGGCCAGAATGCGGAAACTCATAAGAGTGCACCCGTAAAAGAAGGCTTTGAATTTAAGGCATGGCTTCCTGAGCCTCTTAACATTCATGAAGATACAAAAGTTTATGCTACATACGAGAGAATCGGAGAGAAGACTTTTACCGTTAATTTTATTGATTTCGATGATAAGATTCTCTATATTCAGACGGTTAAGCAGGGTGAGGATGCAATTACACCCGAAGCTCCGACACGGAAAGGATATAAGTTTACCGGCTGGAGACCGGCTATAACCAATATCCAGAAAGACCTTGATGTTTATGCTCAGTATGAGAAGACAAATTCGAAATCGGATTCCGGTTCAGGCTCCGGTTCCGGTGATTCGGGCAGTGGTTCCGGTTCGGGTAGCGGAAATCAGGGCTCAAATCCGACTCTTTATACCGTTACCGTTGTAGACGGAAGCGGTAGCGGAAGTTATGTTGCCGGCACCAATGTTGTTGTTGCAGCCAACACTCCTCCTGCAGGTAAAAAATTCGACAAATGGACATGCGACAATGAGAAAGTCAAATTCAATTCAACTTCCATCGCAGCAACAGCCTTTGCGATGCCTGCCGAGAATGTAACAGTAGTTGCTAACTTTGTGGAAGATAAAAATGCAGGAAGTTCATCTTCATCAACACAGAGCAATACTTCGGGCAACAATAATGTACCCGCATCGCCCAATACGGTTGTAGATATCGATAAAAAAGGTATTTCCAACAGCGGACTTGCTTATGCAAACGTTGCAGGTTCGACAGACAATTATATTTTGAAAATTACAGAAAGCGCAGTTGCCAAAAAGGAAGTAGAGGAAGCTCTTACCGAAGAATACAATTCGATTGATAACATCAAATATGTTGCAATGGATATTTCGCTTTATGATTCAACCGGCAAGAATAAGATTGAGAACACCGACAATTTAAGCGTCAATGTTACAATACCGATTCCTGATGAACTTGTTCCTTATGCAGGCAACAATAAAGCCGCATACGTTGTAAACGGTAAACTTATGAAACTTAAACCCAAGTTTACGACAATAAACAATGTTCCCTGCATCAGCTTTACCGCAACTCATTTTTCACCGTATACGATTTATGTCGATACAACCAAACTTGATGCAGGTACAATTCAGGATTCAACTCCCAAAACGGGAGACGGAATTCATCCCAAGTGGTTCCTTAGTTTCGGACTCTTGGGTGCGAGCGCATTTACATTTCTTCTTAAAGATAAAAGAAAAAAGGTTAAAAAAGCCTGACCTTGAATAATTGAGGAGCGAACCGATGAAGGATAGGAGAGGAAGTGTTTTCATGTTGGCCGGTGTTGTGGCTGTATGCATTATATCTGTTGTACTTACATCCGTATATCTGAGTAAAGCCGCTATTGCGGGTACTTATCAGATGGACGGCTCGATTCTTATGCGCTATAACGGTAATGAAAGTTACATTACAATACCGAGAAGCGTGACCGAAATTGCTCCGGCTGCATTTGAAGGAAATACAAGTCTTAAAGAAGTTGTTATCCCTCAGGGAATTACGAAGATCGGATATTCGGCGTTTGCCGAGTGTCCGAATCTTTGCAAGGTGGAAATTGCCGGTTCTGTAACGGAAATCGGCTCATCCGCTTTTGCCAACTGTCCTTCGCTGCTTGAATTTTCTGCAGGTGAAGGTTTATGTGAACTTGGAAGCGGTGTTTTTGCCGGAGATGAATTACTTAACGATGTCGAGTTTGATAAAGACAATAACAGTTTTGTCTGTCTTGACAGTGTTATATATTCTGCCGACAGAACTCATATATATGAGATGCTTCCCGGAAGAGGCAAGAATTTCTATATTATGAATGATAATGTCACAGGAATTTCTCAATATGCATTTTGGGGCTGTAACGGTCTCGAACATATATCCTTATCATCAAATCTTGAGCAAATCGATCCTTATGCTTTTTCTAATGCAAATGATTTAAAGAGTCTTACGATGACATTCAAAACCAAAAAGATTCTTATGAAAGCTTTTGAAGACTGTGCAAATCTTGAACAGATTTATCTCCCCGATACCATATCTTACATTCATCCGACTGCTTTTGACGGTTGCAAAAAACTTAAATATGTTGTTGCTCCCGGAAGTTATGCGGAGTATTTTGTGAACAAATACAACTTTAAAATCTGGGAAGAGAACAAGTATGCACTCGACATTACAGCCATCCTTGCCAAAGAATATGCAACTCCCAAGGAGGAAGATGAGAATAATATTGACACTTGGGAAGATTTGGTCGATAATAAGAATGTTTTGGGACAAACTGCCATTGTCAACAACAATGCGGTGGTTCTTATCGACAATACACAGGTGGAAGTTGTGTCAGGACCGGGTGTTGCCTGGAATGATGTGTTAAAAGACAAAAGTTCGGACGGGCGCATTCCCGACAATTTCTTTTACCTGAAATCTGATTTAAAAACCGTTCAGATTCCTGAAAATGTTAATGCTATCGGTGATTTTTCCTTTGCAAGAAGCGGCCTTACCGAAGTTGACATTCCCGAAGGTGTTACGAGTATAGGTACGGGAGCTTTTTACCATTGCGATTCTTTAACCGATGTATCGATACCCGGTACCGTTACGGAAGTCGGAAGAAACGCTTTCAACAATACACCGTGGTATAATGACTGGCTCAATAATTCCGAAGAAGATTATTTTATTGTCGGAGACGGTTGTCTCATAGGTTACAAAGGAAGCAAGGATTCGTTTGAGCTTCCCGCAAAAGTCAAAAATATTTGCTGCGATACACCTTAGTGCAAACAGCTCGTCAGGAGTGCATTATAATGAGTGAGATTAACGAAAGTTTATACGAGAAATTTCAGAACAGACCGGTAACAATGAATCCCAAGAACAATCTTCTTGAAATAGAAGAGCATATGTATATTCTTGATGATGTTGAGAAACCCAACGTTTTCAGGAATATGTTCCCTTATTCGGAAATCCCCAAGATTCCTTTCAATGACAGAATTGTTCCTCATAATATGCCCAAAGAAATCTGGATTACGGATACAACTTTCAGAGACGGTCAGCAGTCAAGAGCTCCCTATTCGACGGAGCAGATTGTTACCATCTATGATTATCTGCATAAACTCGGCGGACCTCACGGAATGATCAGATCGAGTGAGTTCTTCCTTTATTCAAAGAAGGACAGGGATGCCGTTTATAAATGTCTCGAAAGAGGATATCAGTTCCCCGAAGTAACCAGCTGGATTCGTGCAAGCCAGGAAGATTTCAAACTGGTAAAAGAAATCGGAATGAAAGAGACCGGTATTCTTGTAAGCTGTTCGGATTATCATATTTTCCTTAAGCTTAAAATGACAAGAAGAGAAGCACTGAATCACTATCTTTCGGTTGTCAGAAGCTGTCTTGAGGAGGGTATTTCTCCCCGTTGTCATTTGGAGGATATTACAAGAGCTGATATCTACGGCTTCGTAGTTCCTTTCTGTATGGAACTTATGAAACTGATGAATGAATATAAGATTCCCGTAAAGATTCGACTTTGCGATACAATGGGATACGGTGTTAACTTCCCCGGTGCGGTTATTCCCCGAAGCGTTCAGGGTATTATCTATGCCATTCATGTTAATGCCGGTGTACCTCATGCACTTTTGGAGTGGCACGGTCACAATGATTTCTACAAAGCCGTATCAAACTCTACAACAGCATGGTTGTACGGCTGCTCGGGTATCAATACATCTCTTTTCGGTATCGGAGAGAGAACAGGAAATACTCCTCTTGAAGCTATGGTATTTGAGTACGCTCAGCTTAAGGGTAACCTTAACGGAATGGATACGACGGTTATTACAGAACTTGCCGAGTACTATGAGAAAGTAATCGGTTATAAGATTCCGCCCATGACTCCTTTCGTCGGAACGAACTTTAATGTTACGAGAGCCGGTATTCATGCGGACGGACTTCTTAAGAATGAAGAAATTTACTCGATTTTCGATACGGATAAATACCTTAATAAACCTGTAAAATGTGCAGTTTCGAATACATCCGGTCTTGCCGGAATAGCACACTGGATGAACTCGACATATCATCTTAAAGGCAATAAACAGGTTACCAAGAAAGATGAGATTGTTGTCAAAGTCAAAGAGTGGGTTGATATGCAGTATGAACAGGGTCGTGTTACGGTTATGACCGACAAAGAACTTGATGACAAAATTGCAGAACTTTGCAATGAACTCGGAATTGCCCAGTATAAAGAACAGTAAATTTTTTAACTCGGAGGTTATAATGGATAAGATTAAAATGACAACTCCTCTCGTAGAGATGGACGGAGACGAAATGACAAGAATTCTCTGGCAGATGATTAAGGATGAACTTCTTTTACCTTATATCGATTTAAAGACAGAGTACTATGATCTCGGACTTGAGAAGAGAAACGAAACCAACGATCAGATTACGGTTGATTCCGCAAATGCGACACTTAAATACGGAGTAGCCGTTAAGTGCGCAACAATCACACCCAATGCGGCCAGAATGACCGAATACAATCTTAAGGAAATGTGGAAATCTCCCAACGGTACAATCAGAGCGATGCTTGACGGAACGGTTTTCAGAGCTCCCATTGTGGTAAAAGGTATCGAACCCTGCGTAAGAAACTGGAAGAAGCCAATTACACTTGCGCGTCATGCTTACGGTGATGTTTACAAAAATACCGAGATGAAGATTGACGGACCGGGTAAAGCAGAACTCGTTTTTACCGCCGATGACGGTACTGTTACAAGAAGCACAATTCACAATTTCTCAAGCCCCGGAATTATTCAGGGACTTCACAATATCGATTCTTCGATTGATTCGTTTGCTCATGCATGCTTTAATTTTGCACTTGATACAAAGCAGGATTTGTGGTTTGCAACAAAGGATACCATTTCGAAGAAGTACGATCATAATTTCAAGGATATTTTCCAGGAAATTTATGATTCAGAATACAAAGAGAAATTTGAAGAAGCAGGAATTACATATTTCTACACACTTATCGATGATGCCGTTGCCCGTGTAATGAAGGCCGAAGGCGGATTCATCTGGGCCTGCAAGAATTATGACGGCGATGTTATGTCTGATATGGTAAGTTCCGCATTCGGTTCACTTGCCATGATGACAAGCGTTCTTGTTTCTCCTTCGGGAGTTTATGAGTATGAAGCAGCTCACGGAACTGTACAGAGACATTATTATAAGCATTTAAAGGGCGAAGAAACATCAACCAACTCGGTTGCAACAATTTTTGCCTGGACAGGTGCTTTAAGAAAACGTGGCGAGCTTGATAACATTAAAGAACTTTGCGATTTCGCCGATAAACTTGAGAAAGCAACCGTTGCTACGATCGAAGGTGGAAAGATGACCAAGGATCTGGCATTAATTACTTCGATGGAGAATGTTACCGTTCTTAACAGCAGAGATTTCATTCTCGCTATCAAAGAAACACTCGATAACATGTAATTTGTTTGAATTTGTATAATATGAAATGATAAAACACCCGGTACTTTGATTGGTACCGGGTGTTTTAACTTAATTGAATTCACTTAATTTTTCTTCAATTTCTTCCCATTCTTCATAAAGTTCAGACAGTAGATTTTCCGTCTCCGCATGAAGATTGCAGACTTCCTGAAGTTTAACGGAACTTGTTGCTATTTTCTCATCAAGCATATCGGATTCTGCTTTTGCTTTGATTTCTTCATTTTTTTCAATCTGTTCTTCAATCTTTGATAGCCTGTTTTCAAGTTTTCTTTTTTCGGCCTGGATTTCTTTCTGCTTTTTCCAGTCATCTTTTCCTGAATTGTCTTTTACCGGTTCGGAATTAGCGGTTGTCGATGTGGTGATAAATGTTTCTTCATTTGTTTCAAGTTTAAGTTGTGCGGATTTCTCAAGGTAATAATCGTAATCACCGAGATATTCGGTCATCACATTATCGTGTAAACTTAAGATTCTTGAAGCTGTTCTGTTGATGAAGTATCGGTCATGGCTTACATACAGGACGGTTCCGGTATAGGAATTCAGCGCATTTTCAAGAACTTCTTTTGAAATCATATCCAGATGATTGGTCGGCTCATCAAGTATCAGGAAATTTGCACCGGACAGCATTAACTTCGCCAAAACAACCCTTCCGCGTTCACCGCCGCTTAACGAAGAAATCTTCTGGAATACATTGTCTTCGGTAAAAAGAAATGCAGCGAGAACATTACGAATCTCAGTATTTGTAAGAGAGGGGTAGGTATCACTGATTTCTTCAAAAATGGTTTTGTTTAAATCAAGAACTTCCGACTGCTGATCAAAATATCCGATTGAAACATTGCTTCCGTATATGCATTTACCTTCATCGGCATCAATGACATTATTTATAATCTTAAGAATGTTTGTTTTACCTGTACCGTTCTTGCCGATTATAGCTACATGTTCGCCTTTCTTAATTTCAAAAGAAAGATTCCTAAACAGCGTTCTTTTTCCGTAAGATTTGGTTATTCCTTCAACTTTTAAAACATCGTTTCCGCTTTCAAAAGAAGGATTGAGTGTAAGTTTCATATCGGAAACTTCTTCAACCGGCTTATCTATCAGTACCGTTTTATCCAGCATTTTCTGACGGCTGTCGGCACGTCTTATACTTTTCTCCCTGTTAAAAGAACGAAGAGTGGCAATTACCTCTTTCTGGTGTTCAATTTCTTTTTGCTGGTTTTCATATGCTGCAAGCAATGATTTTTTATAAACGTCTTTTTTAACAATGAAATCATCATAGTTGCCTTCATACATTAAAGAAGTTCCGTTTTCGATTTCAATGACTTTATTTACAACGCGATTCAAAAAATAACGGTCGTGGCTTACAACAAGAACAGCACTTTTAACGTTTAAAAGATAGCTTTCAAGCCATTCAACACTGGAAATATCAAGATAGTTAGTCGGCTCATCAAGCAGAATCAAATCCGGTTCGCATAAAAGAATACGTCCGAGTAAAAGTCTGGTTCTTTCTCCGCCGGAAAGTGTTGCGACTTTCTTGTTAAAATCTTCATCACTGAATTTCAGTCCGTGAAGAATTCCGGTTATATCGCTTTTGTAAGTATATCCTCCGTTTAAGTCGAAAGTGTGCATTTCTTCATGATATCTGTTCATGAGTGTTTCCAGCTCGCTTCCGCTTAAAGATTTCATGGATTCTTCCATTGAACGTAAGTGTTCTTCGGCTTTAACAAGATCTTTTTTTGCCTCTAAAAGCTCTTCGTAAACCGTAAGAGGAGAACTGAAATCCTGATGTTGCGCGAGATATCCGATCGAAGCATCTTTTTTGATTGAAATATCGCCGCTGTCAGAATCGAGTTTTCCTGTAATTATTGAAAAGAGTGTAGTTTTGCCGGCTCCGTTATTACCGATTAACGCAGCATGTTCATGATCGTTTATATGAAAAGTAATCTGTTTTAAAATCTGATTTTCTCCAAATGATTTGGAGACATTGTGACATGATAAAATCATCACTTTCCTCCCAGTAAATAAACATACACAAGGAATATGTTACTACATTTGTGTAATTATTGACAGTTGTTTTTATAATAATTATAATAAATATGTTAAGAATGTAACAATGTTTGATATTTTTGAAGGAGACTTTAAGGTGCAGGAAGAAACTAACATTTCACAGGCCGTAGTTTCACGACTTCCCAGATATTTCAGATATCTTGGCGATCTTAAAGACGAAGGAGTCGAAAGAATTTCATCTCACGAACTTTCCGTAAGAATGAATGTTACGGCATCTCAGATACGACAGGATTTCAATCATTTTGGCGGATTCGGTCAGCAGGGTTACGGTTACAATGTCACATATCTTTACGATGAGATTGCTAAAATTCTCGGACTGGATAAGAAACATAATCTTATAATTGTAGGAGCCGGCAATCTCGGTCAGGCTCTCGCCAACTATATGAATTTTGAGAAACGAGGCTTTATAATCAAAGCGTTGTTCGACAGAAATACAGAACTTCACGGCAAAGTTCTTCGTGGCGGAATTAAGATATATCCGATGGAAGAACTGGAGAATTTCATCAGAGAGAACGATATCGATATCGCTGTTTTGACTCTTCCCAAAGCGGGAGCGCTTGAGTGTTCGTCGAAACTTGTCGATAACGGCATCAAAGCCATCTGGAATTTCGCCCATACCGATTTGGATGTCCCGGGAGATGTTGCTGTCGAGAATGTACATCTTTCAGACAGCCTGATGAAACTTTCTTACAATGAGAAGAAGAGATTTGACAAGGAGTAATTTTAATGTCACGTACTGAAGATGTATATATTCCCGCTCTTGAGGGTAAAAAACTCCCGGTATTGACTTTGGACAACAAATGGCACAGACTTTTTACCCAGATTGATTCAGGTCCTGAAATAAAGCGGCTTGAAAAGGAACTTAATGATCTTTTGAAAACTCAGGGTAAAATAAATACCGAAACCAAAGAGCTTAAGAAACTCAAAAGCAAACTTATGGAAGAGATAATGGTTTCTTCCATGGAAGATGATGAGTCCAAAGTTGAAGAAAAGAAAAAGCTGGTTGATGACTGCAATTTAAAGATTGATGAGCTTAACGACCGGATGCTTGATCTTCCGGCGCAAATTGCCGAAGTCAACAAAGAACTTATGATTCGTACAATGGAAATCTGTTACGATGATATTAAATCGGGAACGGAAGAAATTGAAGAGATTTCTTCATGGATTGAAGAAATCAGAGTTGAACTTAAGAAAAAAGTCATCCGTAAGCAGGAAAAACAAAAAAGACTGCAGGATTTATACTCATATATGCATGATGTTTTCGGTCCTAATGTCATAGAAATATTCGATATGACATATAATCCCGAGAACAATATGCTGCATACCAAAGAAGAAAATGAAGGCGAAGGAAAGGTTACGCAATGATACTGCTTTCTGCCGAGCAAATGAAATACATAGATAATTATACAACGAAGGAATTGTCTGTTCCCGTATCCGTACTAATGCACAATGCGGCCAATGCCGTTATTCGCCATATTTATGAAGGTTCAGACAATTCATTTTTGTTATCAAAAGAAGATAAAATTCTGGTTGTTTGCGGCCCCGGCAACAACGGCTGTGACGGACTTATTATTGCCGATATTCTTATATCAAAAGGAATTGATGTTTCTGTTTTTGCTCCCGTTCCGTTTAAAGAAAATACACTTAATGACGAGCTTTTGAATATATATCTTTCAAACGGAGGACTTATTTTTGACGGATCCGATTTAAACCAATTCGATGCCATAGTTGACGTTATATTCGGAATCGGACTTAACCGTGAACTAACAGGTAATTTCAAAGAGACAATTGAGAAACTCAACGATGCTCACGAAAGACACAA
>JAKSSB010000063.1 GCA_024403285.1 Lachnospiraceae bacterium
GAAGAAAAAAGCATCGGAAATTACAAAAAACAAGAATTCCGATGTAAAAAGAACCGGGAATTGAAGAAAAAAGCATCGGAAACTATAAAAACAAGAATTCCGATGTAAATCGCCGGAAATCCCGTGAAACCGGCAGCCACCTCGAAAACAAGCAATACTATGAAGCACGATTAGGCCGGAGAATATGAAAAAACAAGAAAATATGATAAAACAAGAAAATATGAACCTCCAAAATCCCAATATGAAAACCGGAAATTTAAATACAATAAACAAAGTGCCCAATACAATAAACAAAGCGCCCAATACAATAAACAAAGCACACAATACAAAATTCACACTTAAAAAAGTCACATCCGATGCCCTCGTATGGCGTCCGGAGAAGAGCGCACCGCCGGTCCTTGACAGCATCTCTTTCGAATTCGAAGCGGGAGAATTTTACGGAATTCTCGGCCCGAACGGAGCCGGCAAAACTTCATTTGTGCGATGCCTGAACGCGCTCGCCGAGCCGACCGAAGGCGAAGTTTCATTGGATTCGGTAAGCCTTAAGCATATTCCGCGCAAAGAAATCGCGGGCAGGATTTCTTTTCTTCCGCAGGGAATAAATCCGGAGATTGAATTCACGGTATGGGAAATTGTTGCGATGGGAAGGGAACCGCACAGGTCATTTCTTGCTTCGCTTTCCGAGACTGATTTGCGTCTTATCGACGAAGCTATGGAACTGACGGGCTGCAGCAATCTTCGGGATAAAAAATTCAGCGTCCTCAGCGGTGGCGAACGACAGCGCGTTATGATAGCGCGGACGGTCGCCCAGGATTCGCCGTGGATTATTCTCGACGAGCCGGTTTCGAACCTTGATGTCAGCCGCCAGAAACTTCTTATGAGCCTGCTCACGAAACTTCGAAAAGAACGCGGTAAAACAATCATCGCCGTGCTTCATGACATCAATCTGGCATCAGCTTTCTGCAGCAGAATAATTCTTCTGAAAGACGGTAAAATCAAGTATTCCGGAACCGTGGCCGAAACGCTGACAGGTGCAAATCTTTCCGAGATATACGGTATTTCTTTTACCGAGTATATAAACGACGATGGAAAATCCGTCATAATGCCGATTTACGAATAAATCCCGTACGAAAGACCGCCCAAAACAAATCATCAATAATGCCGATTTACGCATAAAAAATGTGGAAGAATCACGCAGCTTATGATATATTCATTATGTTGCGTGATTTTCATTTTAAGAAAGGCAATACACATGAAAAAGAAAACCAAAAACGCTCTTCTCCTGGTGGGTATGGTTGTATTGGCGGGGATTGTGTTTTTTACGGTTTATTTTTTTGTTATGCGTGAACCGGAAGGCGAGACACAGCCTTCGACCATTAAGGAAATATCACTTGAAATAGGCGCGGGAAATATCGAATCCGGCAATGGAGACGAATCGACTTCGGAAGAGATTCAGGAGGAATCCGGCGAAGAAGAATCAACAGAGGCACCGGAGGAAAACACGCTTCCCGAGATTTCCAAAGAGGTTCGCGGAATTTATGTTACGGGACCGAAAGCCGGAAGCGAAGGCTTTGCCGATTTGGTAACACTTGTCGATGAAACCGAACTCAACACGATGGTAATCGACATCAAGGATGACAACGGAAACATCACTTTTAAGTCGGATGCGGAATTTCTGTCGGCGGAAGGAACCTGTATCGGTTACATCCGCGATATTGACGGAATGATGTCGCTTCTTAAAGAAAAGAATATTTATACAATCGCGCGAATCGCCTGTTTTAAGGATGATACGCTTGCGAACAACCGCCCGGACCTTGCACTCAAGACACCGGACGGAACCTATGTTACCGATGCGAACGGACTCAAGTGGGTTAATCCTCACAGCGAAGAAGTCTGGGATTATCTTTGCAGCATCGGGGAGCTGGCTCACGAGAAGGGCTTCGACGAAATTCAGTTCGACTATGTGAGATTCCCCGTTGGCGAAACCGCTTCGAAAGCGGATTACGGTGTGGATACGGCGACGGTAACTCACGAAGACGGAATCAACGGATTTCTTTCATACGCGGAGGAACGCTTCCACGCGGAAGGAATTCTTTTCGGCGCAGATCTTTTCGGAACCGTAATGGGAAGCGATGCGGACAAAGATACTACGGGACAGGATTATGCAGCCATTGCGGAAACCGTCGATGTTGTGTGTCCGATGGTTTATCCTTCGCATTACGCGAACGGCTCTTTTGGCCAGAAAGTTCCCGATGCGGCACCCTACGAGACCATTAAGGGCGCGATGGATTTGTCCGTCGAGCAGCTCAGTGGCTCGGCCCCCGAGACAGTTGCGGACGTTCGCCCTTGGCTGCAGTGTTTTACCGCGAAATGGGTAAACGGATACGTTCCGTACGGGAAGGAGCAGATTGAAGCACAAATTAAGGCCGTCTACGATTCGGGCTACACACAGTGGATTCTGTGGAACGCCACGAACCGTTACGATGTGCGCGAAGTCAATATGCTTCCCTAGTTGAAAAATTCACGGTAAAACATAAACTGAGAAGAATTCAATAAACCGGAAAAGTTGAAAAGAGAATTGAATTATCAGTAAAATATGAGCTGAAAAGAAAATTGAATTATCAGTAAAATTGAACTGAAAAGAGAATTCAGTTAACGATAAAACTGAGAAGAATTCATAAAACATATTTCAAACAATTCAAACAATGCCGGAGGCACGAAATGTACAGTGTAAACGTAAACGGAACAGTTCCGTTCAATAACAAAGCAACTCACTGTGTCGGAACGGGACGAATGGATCTTGCACTCCACAAGGAGTATCTCGACCAGCTGAAACTCGTTCAGGACGAAATCGGATTTTCTTTTATCCGCGGTCACGGTCTTTTCTCGAAAGACATGGCGATTTTCCGCACATACAGAGACGGAGACGTGGTAAAAGACGAATATAATTTCACCTATCTCGATATGGTAATGGATTCGTATCTGTCGATGAACATAAGGCCGATACTCGAGCTCGGGTTTATGCCGAAAGACCTTGCAAGCGGCGAGCAGACCGTCTTTTACTGGAAAGGCAATGTCACCCCGCCCGCCGATTACGACCGCTGGGCCAATCTCGTGAAAGCGACACTCAACCATCTTATGGACCGCTACGGCCGGGACGACGTAATCAACTGGCCGATTGAGGTCTGGAACGAGCCGAATCTTCCGGTGTTCTGGAAGGACGCCGACATGGAAGAGTATTTTAAACTCTATGAAGTGACGGTTAAGGCGGTAAAAGAGACCGATTCGGAATTCAAAGTCGGCGGGCCGGCCATCTGCGGTGTCGACGATATCCGCTGGCTCAAGGGCTTTCTGGACATGGTCAGTGACAGAAAACTGCCGCTTGATTTCGTATCGAGACATCATTATACAAGTTACAATCCGAATCCTTCGGGACATTACGGATACATTGAACTTCATGAGCCGCAGGATGCATTCCGCTGGCTCGAGAGAAGCCGCGACATCGTGGATTCATATCCGGAATTCAAGGACAAAGAAATCTTCATCACGGAATTCAACACATCCTACATTCCGAATGCGACGATTCACGACACGACGCTTAACGCCGCATACGTCGCACACATGCTTTCCCGACTCGGAGACAAACACGAATCGTACTCGTACTGGACGTTCGGAGATATTTTTGAGGAGTGGGGCGTTCCTTTTACCCCGTTCCACGGCGGATTCGGACTTGTGGCAGACGGTTGCATACCGAAACCGACTTTCTGGACATTCGCGTTCTATTCAAGGCTTACCGGACGCGGAATCATGAAAAACGACGACGGCGTGCTGACAAGACGCGACGACGGAAGCATAGCCGGAGTTTTGCAGAATCCCGATTTTCACGGTGAAAAGAAATCCAAAACCGTGGAAATCGAGCTCGACGGACTTGCGGACGGCGAATATTTCCTTTTATCGGAAATCGTGAACGACCGCTTCGGCAATCCGCTTAAGACCTGGCACGAAATGGGCGAGCCGGCGTCATTAAACGACGGGCAGAAAACTCTTTTACGGAAAATCGCAACTCCCGGCAGTGAGACGTCAAACATCACGGTCACAGGCGGCAGGGCAACACTTAAATTCGGGCTTGAGCCGAATGAGGTCAGGTATGTAAATCTTTTACCGGTGAAAAGAACGAATGACAGAGGATATGATTATGAAAGAACGATTTCTCAGGTAGCTGTACCCGAGAAAGAAGAATAGCGGAGGCGCAAAATGAGCAAAGAAGTTAAAGAAACCAGAAAAAACGACGGAAACCGCAAGGTTAATTCCGCCAAAGCACAGAATGTACAGAAAGCCAAGAAGGAGAAACTTACGGGTAAAAGACGTCGTGAAGCGGCCATAAAAGAAGCAAAACGCCGTAAAAAAATCAAAATTGCCTGTGCGGTGGCAATTCCCGTTGTCCTCGCGGCAATTATTGTTCCGATTGTTCTTTGGAACTTAAAGTACAATTTCAAGAGCACGTTTGATTATTCGAAAGGTCTGAATGACGACGGAACAATCGCCGGAATCGACGTTTCGGAATATGTCAAACTTCCGGATATGAATGCGCAGAACATGACGCGTGACGATTTCCGCCCTACCGACGAAGAAGTGCAGAAGTACATCGATACCGTTATCGCTCAGCATCCCGATTATTCGGAAGAGGAAGGCAGAGTCATCAAAGACGGCGATGCGGTTAATCTTGCTTTCGAACTTAAGGTAGACGGAAAGCCGGTTGAGGGTGGTTCGACGGAAGGCAAAGGAACAATTGTCAATGCCGGTGCCGGAGAATACCCCGGAGATTTCGACAAGAAGATTATCGGTCATAAGGTCGGAGAAAAGTTTGATGTCGACACCGTTTATCCGGAAGATTATGCGAATGTGGAACTTGCAGGCAAGAACGTAACTTTCTCGGTTGATGTTTTCGGAGTTTATTTCTTAAGCGAGTTCAATGACGAATTTGTCAAGAAGAATTTTGAGGGTATTACCGGAACAAGCGATTTCATCGAGAAGTACAAAGAATCGGTTGCGGACACGTACTATGTTAAGAACATTATGAACGTTGTTTCGGAGAACGCCGAGGTAATCAAGTATCCCGCCGCATACAAGAAGGATCTTATGAGACTCTACAAAGGCAAAGAGGAGAAGGCATTCCTCGCAACCGCTACGGCAGGCGCAGAAAACGGCAAGAGCGGTTCTGTCGAAGCCAGAATTCTCGAATCCAAGAAGATGAACAAAAAGCAGTATACCGAGTATCTTGAGAAACAGGCCGAGGCAGAACTTAAGGAAGCACTTGTTATGCAGGCTATGTACGAGAAATACAATCTCTCCGTTTCTGATGAAGATATAGATGCCATACTTGCAAGCTATGCTTACAAAGAAGACGAAATGGATAAACTTATCGACCGTTTCGGAACTCCGTACGTTAACCGTCTCGGAATTAAAAATGCCGTTCAGAGATACTTGAGCAGAGAGTAAGTTCGGATATCACCAATGTATAAAAGACAAAATCCGATGCCAAAAAGTGACAGCCGGGAATCATAATTTATTATTGGAGAGTCGATAAGTCAGAAATTATTTCAGATATGCAAAAATAGAACATTTTTTTGTTAAAGAATCCGGGAACTTTGTCCGATATATAGAATACGGCGCGTTCCCGCCTTGAAGGTATCGGATTTAATTGTCACAAAATTGGCAAAAAATATCCAAATATTCACAAAAATATAGCACTAATGTTACAAAAATGTTATAATGAACGTTAAATAAGAACCATCAGAGGGAAGTGCAAATGCGATTCTGCGAAGTCTTACGCAGAATCATGACTAAGAAAGGAGACTTATTATTATGAAGCAGAATGAACCCTTGGTAACACACATTTACACAGCAGATCCTTCAGCGCATGTTTTTGACGGAAAGATTTATGTTTATCCTTCACACGATCTTGAACATGACGGCGAAGACAATGATGACGGCGATGAGTATCAGATGGAGGATTATCATATCCTTTCCATGGACGATCTTGATTCTCCCTGCGTAGACAACGGTGAAGCTCTTAACATGAGAGATATCCCCTGGGTAAGCAAACAGATGTGGGCACCCGACTGTGTTTGCAAAGACGGTGTATATTATCTGTATTTCCCCGCCAGAGATATGGACGGAAGATTCCATCTCGGCGTAGCTACATCGGACAGCCCGGTAGGACCTTTCAAACCGGAACCCGATTATATTAAGGGCAGCTTCAGTATCGATCCCGCAGTTCTTATTGACGACGACGGAGAAGCATATTGCTACTTCGGCGGTCTCTGGGGCGGACAGCTTGAGAAATGGCAGACCGGCGAATTTATCGCAGATCCCGCACCTATTCCCGCAGATGCAGCTGCACTCGGACCCAGAGTTGCCAAACTTAATCCCGACATGAAATCATTTGCCGAAGATCCCAAACAGATCGTTATTCTCGACGAGAACGGCGAGCCCATTAAGGCAGGCGACGAAGACAGAAGATACTTCGAAGGCCCCTGGATGCACAAATACAACGGCAAATACTATCTGTCATATTCAACAGGAACAACACATTATCTTGTATACGCAGTAGGTGATGCTCCCGAAGGACCTTTCACATACAAGGGAAGAATCCTCGAGCCCGTTATCGGATGGACAACACATCATTCGATCGTAGAGTACAAAGGCAAATGGTATCTCTTTTACCATGATTCATCACTCTCGGGTGGCATAAATCACAGACGTTGCGTTAAATACAGGGAACTTAAATACAATCCCGACGGAACAATTATTACTATGAAACCCTATGAAGATTAATCTTTAATATCCGAAAGTCCGGAACGGAGGGGCAGTTATGACGATTGCACTGGGAATCATTGTTGCCGTGGAAACGGTGGCACTGATTATTCTATTAATTGTTTTATTCAGAAGAAGAAACAGCCAGCAGAGGATTCTGAACAAGGCTGAGACCATAGTTAAAGGCAAACTGAACGTCGAAGATATTAACACCGAAGGAATCGATGATGCCACAGCCATGGTGGGCAAGGCATTCAACTCAATCAAAAGTAACCTCATGACTTTCGTCGAAACGACGAAAGTCAATGTGGTAACACTTTCCGACGCGGTTGATGTTCTTTCACAGAGCGTGGAAGCAAACCAGCAGGGTAATGAGCAGATTGCCGAAGGTGCTACAAATGTTGCGATTAAGACGGCCGAGCAGCTTGATCTTGTTAAAGACAATCTCTCGCTTATCGAGTCGAATAACGCACAGATGCAGGAAATCGACGGCGCAATGCATTTGATTAAAGGGATTCTTGACGATACGGTCAAGATCAGCCGTGGCGGTCTTACGAATCTTGAAGGCTACGAAAAAGACATGGAAGCCATGTCTTCGGACCTTAACAGAATCAATGAGATTCTTGCAAGATTCAACAGTGAGATTAAGAGAATCGAAGAGGTCGGCGACTTCATCGTTGGAATAAGTGAACAGTTACGTCTCCTCGCTTTCAATGCTTCAATCGAGGCGGCCAGAGCCGGACAGGCAGGAAGAGGTTTCACGGTCGTAGCCGATGAGATGAACGTTATGTCGGCGAAGACCAAGGATGGTATGGACACCATTAACCAGATTCTTAAAGAGATTATTTCTTCCAGCAAGATGGTTAATGACAGTATCGCAAACTGCGAGAACACATACAATCGAAGCAAAGATACATTCGAAACAGTCAACAGTTCATTCAGGTCGATTAACGAACAGTCCTTTGATATTCACGATAAGATGAATTCAATTTCCGGAATGTTTGAGATTATGACCGAGAACTCCGACAAATCGAGAACAAAAGCAGAGAACCTGTATGAAACATCACAGGCCATCAGCGAGAATACACATGAAATTGCAGCAGTTTCACAGCAGGTTGCGGCAGAATCGTCCAAAATCGGTGAGAACACGGAAGCACTTAACGGAATGCTTGAAGGTATCCAGAATCTTCTTAAGCAGTTTGATACGGCAATTCTTCCCGTATCCGGCATGAGCCCGAGAAGACTGAAGATTGTATCAATGAGTATGTTCGACCATGAATTCTGGTACAGCGTTCGTAAAGGTACTCTCTATGCACAGAAGGAACTTCAGGGCAGAAATGTTGACGTGGAATACTATCCGATTACGGCTACCGGAGATGCTCAGGATGAATACATAAGAGAACTTATCAGAGACTGTATCGATCGTAACGTTGACGGTATTATTTTCCCGGGATTTCTTACAGCAGCCAATCGTGAACTGAAAGAAGCTATTTCAAGAGGAATCAAGGTTATGGCTTACAACTGTGACTGTACATCGGATATCAAGAGAATATCCTGTCTGTGTCCCGATTCGGACGAGCCCGGAATCCTTGCAGCCAAGGAAACCGATAAAGTGCTTAACAAACACGGAAACGTTCTTATGCTTACGGGTAATCCGACAGTTCATGTAAACGTTCAGAGAAGCGAGAGCTTCAAGAAGCAGCTTGCCAATTACAAGGGCATTACAATCGTCGACGAAATTACCGTTCCGGATAACGACGAAGAAGTATGCAGACTTTGCAAAGACTGTCTCCGTAATAACCCGGATGTCAATGTTGTGTTCATTACAAACGGTTTCCCGTTATCTGTAGTCAGAGCCATTAAGGAAGTAGGCAAACAGGGACAGGTTAAGATTGTGTGCTTTGATCATAACCAGGATATTTTCAGAGCCATCAAGGATGGCATCATTGCGGCAGCTATCGGTCAGGATGCATTCGGTCAGGGCCACGATCCCGTAATCAACATGTACAATACACTTGTTACGGGTGAGAAACTTGATGATTTCATTCCATGCAGACTTTCGGTTGTCAGCAAGCAGAATGTAGACAGTCTTATCGAAGCATAAGACGGATGTTACGGTTAATAGAGATTTAAGGCATATTCAGAAAATTTTAATTTGACGGATATGCCTTTTTGTATACACAACGAGTAAAAGTTCAACTGCTTGTTTTCACAACGAGCCAAAGGATTTTTCCCGGGGGGATATCATTATGCGGAGTACAGTAGCTTACAGCGAGAAATTAACGGCTTCGGAAGCTTTTGAAGAAATATGCGTCAAAATAGAAAATGATACGGCCGGAGTATGCCCGGCCGTTATTTTGTTTGCATCGGACGGTGTCATGTTTGCGGAACTCAGCAAATCTTTCCGTGAGAAGTTCCACGATTCTGTAATTATCGGAACAACTTCGGGCCCGTTTTTCTGCTCCGAAGGCAACGGACAGAAAGCAGTGAATGCCATGGCCGTTACGGACGGGCTGGAAATTGCTGCCGGTGTTATTACCGACATTAAGAAAAATCCGATGAGTTTTTCGGGCGAAATCGCAGCGAAGATGAATTCTCTGACAAGTAAGGAGAACTGTTGTCTCCTGGAATTCTGCACTGCTTTTACCGACAGTGAAGAACGTATAATGGACACATTCCGTTTCGTCATTGCCGACGAGCGAATTCCACTTGCGGGAAGTACGGCATGGGGTGTGGGCACAGAGAACAATTCCATGGTTTCACTGAACGGAGAAGTCTTCGAAAGCGCCTGCGTATATGCTTTTATCAGGAATGTCAGAGGAAAGATTCTTATTCTGAAAGAGAATATGTATATGCCCACGGTGCATCATCTGGTGGCGACCGATGTCGATTGCGACGAAAGAGCGGTTTATGAATTCAACAACAGACCGGCCGTCGTGGAAATTGCCAACGCACTGAAGGTTCCTATTCCGGATTTGAAGGATCATCTTCTTGAACACCCGCTCGGAAGAATCAGCAAAGACAAGGTTTATATCACAGACTTTGACCGGATACGGCCGGACGGAAGTATCACATATCGTGCAAGAATTTACAATCACAGCAAAGTGGTTCTGATGGAGCCGAACAATTACGACAAGGTCTGGAACCGGACGGCGCAGAACGTAAACAACAAAATCGGAAAGCCGTCTTTTACCATTGTCATCAATTGTATTTCGCGAACCAGACTTTTCCTCGAAAAAGGAAGATTCTCCGACTTCGCGGATGTACTTTCGAATTCGTACGGCACATACTGGGGCATATCGGGTATGGGTGAGCAGTACGATTTCGTTCATATGAATCAGACGATGCTTCTGATAGCTTTCGAATAGAAAGTCAGGCGGCATCTTTCAATAAATCGGTTATTAAAGGTGGGGACACAATGGGAAGGTATAACAACGGAATCGTATATACGAACGAGAACTGTATAGGCTGCAATAAATGCGTATATGTCTGTCAGTCGTTCGGAGCCAATGTTTCGGTCGGAAAAGATGCGAAGGCTCATGTCGAAGTATCGAACAATTGCATCAACTGCGGTATGTGCGTCAGGGAATGTCACCATAACGCGCGAATGTATCGCGATGACACGGAAGATTTCTTTGAGGCACTTGCGGGCGGTGAGAGAATTTCTCTTGTCGTAGATCCTTCATTCCCCGTATTCTACGGTGAGGATGCCTACAGAATTCTTCAGTATCTTCGCGCCAAGGGCGTGAACAAAATGTATGACGTTTCGTACGGTGCCGAAATCAGCGCATGGTGTCATGCCAAATATATCAAGGATTCGAGGAACAACCCGGATCCGCCGTTTGTCGCGAACAACTGCGTCGGCGTTACCAATTATGTGGAACGCTTTTTCCCCAAATTCATTAAATGGACGATTCCCGTGTATTCACCCGTGGACTGCACCGTAATCTATGCCCGCAAATATTTAAATGACGATGCGAAAATCGCCTATCTCGGTTCGTGCGTTTCCGAGCTTGTCAGTGCAAAGGAACGTCACGGAATTTCCTACTGTGTAATGATTGATTCGCTCGTCGACAAAATCGGCAGCGCATACAAGGCCTATGCGCCGACGGCGATGGATCTTTATTCGGACGGAATCGGAAGAATGCTTCCTTTTTCGGGTGGTTTCTGCGAGATGGTTTCTCTGTATTTCCCGAGAGGCAAATCTTTTATCCATTATGATGGTTTGAACGAAGATTTGATGAACAAGATTAAAAGAATGGTCAAGGGCGAGAACCGCAGGAAACCCACTGTATTCAGCGCGGAATTCTGTATCGACGGCTGTCTTGCCGGTCCCGGACTTAAAAAATCCATGCCGCGAATGAAGGACTACTGCAATATCTACAACGAAGTTCGAATGAAGGCATTTGAAAAATACGATGAGTCGATGAGCCCTCACGAGTTTTTCAGGTACTACGGAACCTGCTACAAAGACCTTGATTTCAATGATTTTCTCTGCACATTCAGAGATGAATTGGTGCAGCCGTTTTCGCTTCCGGAATTATGGTGGCCGAAGCGCTGAAAGCTTATGATATTCTCAAAGAAGAAGGCATCACCATCGATGTGTACGATATGTTCACCATCAAACCCATCGACAGGGAAAGCATCATCGATGCTGCG
>JAKSSB010000064.1 GCA_024403285.1 Lachnospiraceae bacterium
CTTTTATCTGAAAATCATTTCAAAATAATTCTTGACTATTTACCAAATTGCTTTCCGGGATATTGGTGAATTTTCTGTCCGACAGCTGTTTGGAATCTGTCCGAAGTGTTCCGTCACTGTCCCAGAATATTGCTTTATTAGATTTATCTTCTTTGTTCATATTCATCACTCACCGAAAGTTTGCAAATTTCCATTCTATATTTCTCCACAAGTCTTTTCATGAACCCCGCTCTCGTGATTCACTCGAAACTCATGTTATATTTTACACTTAATTCGATAAAAAATCCATTAAAATGAAATTGTGCGTGTCCGCTACATAGGTAGTAGTTTGCATCCTTGAAATCAAAAAAATACCGCTAAAATCGCAAGAACGCGAGTTTTTAGCGGTATACAAGGGCACTGCATTTCCACAGTGCCCTTAATTAGTTAATAATTATAAAACAATCACTTATTTCACATCACAGACTTTAAACCGATGCTTCTTTTATTCAACAACAGTAATGGTAACCAAAATCTCATTCATTGAATAACATTCACCGTCATAAAGAATGTAAGTGAAATAAAACTGATTATTCTCGGGTTTGTTCAATGTTTCAAGACTTGTTTCCATTCCTTGCAAACCCAATTGAAAACCTAAGAAGTTGGAGTCGTCATCAAACGTATCCAAAAAATAGGTTTCAAGTATGTTACCTGCTTTGCCATCAATAATTGCTCCGGATTTGGCGAAGCGGGTGAAAAATACCGGCTTAATCTTCTCAAGCTGACTGAAATTAACCATTTCACCTTTCTTTAGTGTCAGTGTTTCATCTTTCAATGTCGTAGGTTTGCCCTTCTTGACATTGACTGTAAACTGAGTTGCAGAGGTACCACTGCTGTATACTGCAAGCGTATACTTTCCTTTTGCGGGTTTGCCGATTAATTCAAAGAAAAACGTGACAGAGCCGTCTGAATTAATTTTATTGCTTGACACATCACCCATATTAAAACCATACTCAGTATTTTTGCCTAACAAATAATACAGTTTTGCAGCTTTCCTGTCATTAGGATTACCTGTCAAGTGAAACTCTTGCGATAAATCCACATCATCCGATGCGACAGTAAGTGCAAGCATCTGCTGTGACGTTCCCGCATACAAGGTGGAAACATCTTTAACTTCAAGTTGCGGTTTACTCTGTTTTACAACAAATTCCTTCGTGATTATTTTCCTGCTGTCGGTCTTATCCTTAAGAATAATGGTAACAGGTTTGGAATAATCCGTAATTGCAACAGAATAGTATCCGTTAGCTACAGAAGTTTGACTCTTAAATATCTTCGCATTTTTTAACGAAATAGAATATTTGTTGCTAAACTCTTTAGCATAAAGGACATAATCATCCGGTTCAATTGAATCACTCTTTCCTACCACCTGAAAATACAAAACACTTCCATCGTAAAAAGTGTTTTCAGTCTCCGAGTTGTCCCACAAACATATATTGTTGGCGTAATCTCTTTCGATTTGAATGCCAAGTTCGTCAGCTTTCGTTGCAACAAATGAATACTTGGCAGTTTTCAGTTTCTTACCGTCTTCCGTTGTACATGAGAACACAACATTTTTAGCGGGTTTGTCACAATAAATATCTGCATAGTCCAAACTAACATACTTGCTGCTAGACTTAATCAAAAATTCCGGATTACTCAATTCGGAAGAAGAATATACATCTTTTACCGGAACATCTGATTTTCGAAGTTTAAGAGAATACTTATCCAAATTGTGAATCGATATATTCGCTTCTTTAACTCTTCTGCATCCCTCGTAGTTTTCCTCTACCAGGAGTAATTCAGAATATCCGACAGGCTCTGCCTTAAGATTAATTCTATAATATGCACTATTACATGAAGTATCCCCGGGATAATTCTCATAGGAAACAACAACACCGACATAGTCACAACCGTCAGAGTTTCTAAAAACATAATCCTTCGGAATTGTCAAAACATTTTTCTTTATGGAAATACCGCCATTGCAATCAGATTCATACTCATCGATTGAATATTTTATTTTCTTGGATGAATTCTTAACAGGCTTTAAGTAACCATCTGCAGAAATATAATAAGCTGTCGAATTCAGTTTAACAGTTGTCGCTTTATTGTTCTTCTTAAGCACCGTCACATCATTGTATGATTCAAAGGTATTTGAATCATAAACGTTCGATGCTGAATTCTTAAGACTAAAGCTGAGTGTCTTGGTCGCGAATGTTCTTGACATTTCGGGATGAGCTGCTTCAATGGTTATGCTGAATTTGCCCGGATAGGGCGACAAAAAGCAAATCTTCAAATCACCGCTATACGGATCATAATTATAAATAAAATTGTTATAGTAAGCATAACCAATCGGTTTAACGCTGACCATTACATCCTTGTTGGTAACATTCTTGGCGAACTTGATATTAGCCAGTGTCACTTCCTGACCGTTGAATCCCGATTTAGCCTTCTGTTTAACTGTCATATCTTTAGCAGTCGAAGCATAATACAGAGGATCTACTTTTAATTCCACTTCATCCGAAACGCTAAGCGGAATAGTATTTTTGTAGTCGTAAGTACCAAGGGGATACTGAGCGATATGAGCTTTAATCGTATATGATTCATCAGGAAAGGCATCAAAATCATAATCACAATATTCTTCATCCGGATCAATTTGCGTATAATGATTGCCGTCGTCATCATTATATACATAAACAAGGTTTTCACCGTTATTCTTCAATGACTTGGGTGCGGATAAATAATACCAAACCGCTCTTTTGTCACGGCATGCCAGAGAAATAACAGGTTTTGTATTCGCCTTTACAACGGGAGCTTTAACATCAACCGTCCATGTTGCAATAACAGGGCTGTCTTCCGAATCACTCTCTTTAACGGTAATTGTGTATGAATACTTCTTGGTTATATCATATGCTTTTGCTGAAGTAGCAATCCATACACTCTCGCTTTTCGGATAGATTCCAACTTCAAGGTCTTCCTTGGAACCGGCTGTACCTTCAACAGGTTCTACATATACTTTAGCATCGGCGGGAATAAGCGCATTCTTACTGTTCTTGGCGAGATCGTAATATTCCACTGTTCCTACTTCCTGTGAAATCTTGGTTACCTTCTTCTTGCCGGAAACAAGCTTGAGCGATGTGAGTTTTTCAGCAACCATAAAATCACTTGTGCTGGCAATAAAATCATTTCCGTCATTATCTTTAACTAAGAACAGAAGAACATATTTCTTACTGATTGTCTTCTCGTTCACAGCCTTTAACGTTGCTTCAGTCCCGTTTACCTCTACCGTGAAAAGACCATCCTCAACTTCGGTAAGTTTGCCGTCTTTTCCACGGGTACATACTGCTACCCTGCTTAGGTTAAAGCGGACGTTGTCTTCCAAATAACCTGCTTCTGCATTAAATTTCGGATAAAAAACATGGATATTATCATAAATTCTGTTGAATTCGATTACATCCTCATAAAAAGAGTTTATGTATTCAATGTCTCCCGTTTCCACATAGATAACAGTACCTTCTGCTTTGGCTACGCCGTTATAGGTAAGCTTTCCGTTCTTGGCAGAAACAAGTTTCGCATCTGCCTTATCTAATCTGTAGCCCTTTATATCTCCGTAAGTAAAGGGAGACGATTCAGCTGTAAGGGTATATGACTCGCCTTCTTTAAGCGTAAATTCAAGATCCCATTCAACTCCCGACTCAGTCTCGTGCTTAACCATTTTATAACGCTTATCGACTCCGTTTACTAACATCCGGATTCCACCGAAATATGAATTTATATCTCCCCTGACAATTACTTTTGCCTCAGGCTTCTCAAGTTTCAGTGTCGAAAGATCGAAAGAAGTCTCTGCGAGAACAAATTTTGTTTCTTTCTCCACTGCTTTTACGGTGATATTCTTCTTTCCGTTTATGTCATAAACATAAATATCATTCTCTTCATCATATTTTGCGCCTTCGGTGATGAAGTCAATTTCATCTTGGTCAAAACCGGCAAGCGCGAATTCAAGTGCAAGGAAGTTTCCTTTAGCACCTTCGGAATATCCGTCGTATGAATATACCCATTTGGATGTTCCGTAGACTTTATTATCGGAACCGATTTCGATGTTCGTCTGTATATAATCCGAAGAAGTTCCCAATACCGAAGGAGAGTAATAGAAATTACCATTTCCGTATACATCGCGCTTAATTTTCGAAACATCGGAAAGATCTACCGTATAATCTCCGACCTTAACTCCATCGCTGTTAAAAGCAGAGAAACTGAAACTGTCTGTTTTACCGAGTTTAATAATAAGGTCACCGTTCTCGGTAAGATTAAGGGGTGCAAAATCCGCTCCTTCTTTGGTTCCAAAATCGGAAGTAAAGGTATAACCATTCACCGGAGCATCCGTGAAACAAAGTGCCAGATAGTTTCCGGCAGTTTCTTTACTTCCGTATGCCTTATACTCAGCCACATTTACAGAATATGCGGAAATGTAATAACCGGTTAATCCTAAGCAATCATCGTTTGTTGCAAACACTTCCACGTCGTACTGTAAGTACTTGGCATCATTGGGATAAGTAGGTTCTTCATTGTCCTCGGCGAGAAGTTTGTGTCCGGGATATGAAGGATATAATGCCACTTCACCGTTCATAAGAACAAGTTTGCTTAAATCGTAAGTTTTCGAACAGATTTCTTTGGTTCCATCTTCATCGGCATAAGCGGTTACAACAAGCTTTGTTGCTTCTGCATTGGAATCTGTGAATGATTTTTGGTTCTCCATACGGAAAATCCATACATCATTGAAATCGGTCGAAGGCTTGGGTGTACTGTGTGAATTTACATTTGTATATTCAACTTTGTAGCTCTTTGCATTGCAGTCGATATCTACTTCGAGAGATAAGTAATGTCCGCTCTGCTCTTCTTTGTAAGATGAGAATTCTGTATAATTTTCAACATATCTGAGTGAACCGGTGATTTCATTATCTTTTACCTCGAGGTTGCCGTCTGAAAGTTCTTCCTGAGATTTATAATAGTCATAGCCCTCTTTGTCATCATCCGTTGCGGCTTTTACACTGATTCTGTTATCGGCATCGTTCAGTTCAAGACCGGAAATATCGAATTCCGATGAAGAACCGAATGTTCCGTCAACATACTGCTTAACCGTAAGTTTCGTGGAATCTGCGGTTACGGGAATTACGAAGTTGCTGCCGGAAACGGGTTTGATCGGTTCTTCGTTACCGTTAACATATACTTCGTACGAAGCATCTTCATAATCGTCATTGATACAGAAAGGAAGGAAATATCCGTCCTGATAATCCTCATTCTCCGAAAAAGCAGCATAACCGTATACTTTGTTAAGAGTTCCGAGGATAGCCATTTTCTCATAGTCGAATGTCAATTCGCCGCTTCTGAGCCATTTTGCGCTGTCGGGATATGTCGGAAGTCCCTCGGTATCACCGCAAAGAGCTGCAAGATTGCCTGTATCGCCAAGCGTAAAAGATGAAGGCTGAAGTTCAAGGTCGAGAGTAAATGTTACTTTCTCAAGCACGTTGGTCACAGGTTCTTCCGTCACTTCCGTTGCGCCTTCCCAAACACGATAAACAATAACTTTTGTATCGGGTATTGAATTCTCAACTCTGAGAACTGCGATATCATCAGCAGGATGAGGTAAAGCTCCTTTAGCCGATGTTGTATCCGTAAATTCTACGAACAAATCACCTTCCTCAGTTGATTCAAATTTAAGGGGAAGGAAATGTCCTGCCATTTCCGAAGGATTTGTTCCTTCGTAAGCTTTATATCCGTCCGCGAATAAAAGACTTGCCTTAATTACACCGTCCTCTTCGGTTGTCGTTCCACTTACCAGATCCCCGAATGTTTTGTCATAAACGGGTGTGGTTGAAGTAAGAGATACAAGTGAAATTGAACTTTCGGGTACAGGATCCCCCTCAACCGATTCTTCGTTATCGGTCTCCACGGGATCTTCGATTGCCTCTGCCTCTTCGGGCTCGACAGTTTCTTCCGCCTCTGTCTCTTCAGGTTCGGAAATTTCTTCTGCATCGGCTGATTCATCCATGATGTCAGTATCCTCTGCAATTTCGGGTTCAATTGCGGCATCTTCTGCCTCTTCGGTAAATTCCGAAGTTTCCGCAACCGCTTCCTCTACGGCGATTTCACCGTCGGTTTCGGCAGCATATGCTATGTTCGGCACATACGTCACAACCGTAAGAAGCGCAAGGATTCCCGCAAGAACACGTCTTACATTTTTGATTCCTCTTCTCATTTTGTTCCTCCTTAAGGATAAAATATTGTATTTCAAGAAATCTCTGCCGGATTTCGTGAAACCGTAAAAAAACTTCCTGTCTTTCAAAACGTCGATAATATTATACCGCAAAACGCAGTATTTGTCGCCGATTTCCTACCCTTCCGAAACCACATTCGAATAATTTGTCTTCGCCGTCACGCCTTTCAGCCTTCCGATTCGGCCGGTCAGCGAATTTATCGCATCCTGCGGCGCGTCCATCGCAACGCAGATGATATTCACTTTCTTCTCGCGGTACGGCAGCCCCATTCTTCCGGTAATATAATCTCTGTATTCCGGCCGAAGCCTGTTCAGTTCTTCAACATGCTCCACATCCTCGACAATTATTGATATAACCGCTACTCTTGTGCTCATTTTCACTACCTCCTGTTCGGTAAAAGAATTCCGCCCGAAACCGAAACCGTCGGTCTGGCGATAAAAAACGCATCACCGCAAAGCGGTTTGAAACACGGATCTGCAACGATAACTTCATACGATGAAGCAATATCTCGAATCTCTCCTTCATCTGCAGTCCGGTAATCCGCTTCCTCGGCGTTCCCGAATATATCAAGTATATCCGCGTCCGGAAATTCTGTCAAAATGCTGCCTTTTAGTCCTTCGTCTTTTACGGTGGTTCCCGTAAGCTTTCCGGAATAAGTATATTCACATATTCGCAAGTATACGGAATCCCAAGCCGGTACGGAATTCCGTACTTTTCTTTCATGTATTTCGCGGCTTCCATGCCCGCTGCCGAAACAACAATGTTTTCTTCGGCGTTCTGCATTCTTAACAAGTCTTGCGAAATGTTGCCGCCCGAAAGAGAGTTCCGGGTTCGCAGACAGCAAACTCACAACTATTCTTCCGGTGTGCTGTCGCCGGAAGATTAATTAAGTACATAACATCGAAAATAAGTAAAAACAAGAATTTCGATGTATGAAAACCCCAAATCAAGGAAAAAAAGCATCGAAACTAACAAAAAACACGAATTCCGATGTTTGAAAACCCATAATCAAGAAAAAAAAGCATCGAAACTAACAAAAAACAAGAATTCCGATGTTTGAAAATCCATAATCAAGTAAAAAAAAACATCGAATCTAACAAAAAACAAGAATTCCGATGTATGACCCCGAAAATCAACTTCTAAATTGTTGCTTCTAAAAAATCTTCCCCGGAAAACGAATTGCAAACTCACAACTAATCTTCCGGGGTGATGTCGCCGGAAAGAGATTCCCGATTTAGGTCTTGTTTTCTAAGCACAATTTTCTTTGCGCCAAGAAGCTCGACATCCGACTCCGCATGGGTAGCCACGATAACAGGCACTTTCACCTCGCGGATAAGCCTGGCAATTCTCCCGGTAAGCGCTTCGTCGAGGCCCTTAAACGGTTCGTCGAGAATTAGCATGTCCGAATCGAAAAGAAGTGTTCTTGCGAGTGCCACACGCCTTTTCATTCCGCCGGAAAGTTCGTCAGGAAGCTTATCGGAAGCTTCTTCGAGTTCAACAGCGCGGAGCATCTCAAGTGCACGTCCGGTATCGGAGCAAACCGTCTCAAGATTCTTAAGTGCCGAAAACCACGGCAAAAGACGGTCTTCCTGAAACATAACCGCAGGTCTCACGGGTGCGCCCTCGATTTCGCCGCTGTCAGGTTTGATAAGTCCGGCGATGGTATGAAGAAGAGTTGTTTTACCGAGGCCGCTTTCCCCCATGATGCAGGTGATTCCGTCCCCGATTTCAAGGTTAAGGCGGTCGATGACGGGCATTCCGTCGTATGATACGGTCAGGTTAGTTATCTTCATTATCACGGACCTCCTTCTTCTTATTCTTCAAAACCATGCGTTCAAATATTTTCTCAAAAACAATACTGAAAACAACCACGACCACGGTCCAGGCGAACAGGTCGGGAGTCTCAAGATAGAGCTTTGAATAATACATTTCACGTCCGACGGAAATCGACGGCAGGCAGAGCACTTCTGCCGCAATTCCTGCTTTCCAGGCAAGCCCGAGCGACGTCACCGCCGCCGAAACGAAGTACGGCTTGACCGAAGGGATGTATATCGCCTTCAACGTTTTTCTTTTACCGAATTTATAAATGTACGCGACTTCGAGAAGTTTCCGGTCAGTCTCATCGATGCCCTCGCGCAGATTTGCGTAGAAAATCGGCGTCACGAGAAGACCTGCGATGAAAACCGGGACGAAATCGTAGCCGATCCACAGCATAACCAGAATGATAAAAGAAGTAACCGGCGTCGAGCGGATAATCCTGATAAACGGCGAAATTATCGCGTCCGCGACATCCCATACGGATGCCAGGACGGATAAAAGAATTCCGCCGACGCAGCCGGCAAGGAAACCGCCGAGCACGCGAAGCAGCGAAACTCCTGTTTTGAGCCAGAAAGTTCCGGTAAAAAGAAGACCGCCGATTCGCCGCGCGACAACAACCGGCGAGGGAATCAGAAGTTCCTTGTCAACGATTGCCGAGGCAAGTGACCATACCGTGAGCCAGAAAGCCACGGCAATCGCAAGTTTGAGCCATTTATTCAGTTTCTTTTTGGAAGTAAACGTCTGCGCCATTTGTACTCCTTAATTACTGTTGGGTATGTAATAGAAATCATCTCCGGGCATAGCGCCGCCGAGTGATTCGGGTGAAGCCTCGAAAAGAACCCTGAGGTACCCTTCGATTGCCGGTCGCATGTCATCGCCCTCGATGCTGACGATTCCGCAGTCGGGAATTGCAGCTTCGGCGATTTCGGCACTGCCTGTAATCTCATACTGTGCGACAAGCTGTGCGGCTTCCGCGCGGTTTTCAAGTACATAACCTGAAGATTCACGGAATCTTTTAATGAAAAGAGCTATTTCTTCGGGATGTTTTTCGATGAAATCCTTACGTGCCACGATGCAGCCCATTGTAAGTTGGCTTCCGTCATCTGCGGCAGCGGCATACTCTTCGGTTACGTCCAAGGCTTTGCGCACGTCGGGATTTTTCATAAGAATTGTGGTGACTGCGGGAACGGGAAGCATGCAGAGGTCTGCATCTCCGGAAATCATCATTGTCGCGATTTCGGATGCATCCTTAAACTGAATGTCGACATCGACACCCGGTTCGAGTCCCGCTTTGCGAATGATGTAATTGATAACGTATTCGGGGTTTGAACCCTGTCCGTTTACGTAGATTGTTCTGCCTTTTAAATCGGCAGGTGAATGAATTGAATCGCCGTTTTCAAGAATATAAAGAACGCCGAGGCAGTTGATGTCAATCATCTGAATGTCGCCGTTTGTCTTGTTGTAAAGATTGACTGCCGTGTTCGTGGGAAGTGCGCCGATATCGAGATCGCCGTTTGTAAGTTTGGCAACGATGTCCGTCACATCAGGTGTAAGTGTACAGTTGTATCCTTCATAATTGCCGGCCTCGGCTTCGGACATAATCTGAATTGCTCCGATGCCCGTAGGGCCCTTGAGCATTCCGATGTTAACCGTCGTCTCTTCTTTCCTGCAGCCGGTAAGCATGCATACGGTCATTGCGACCACTGAAATAATTGCTAAAAGTTTCTTCATTTTTCCTCCTTTGAGATTCCGTCAAGCCGTCTGCGGGTTTTCGGATCTCTGACAAATTTTATGCCTCTGTCGACCGGAGAGTAGAAATTTAGAGGATAAAAAAGGGGCTGTACCGAAAGATACAGTCCCACAAATACCCATAAATATTCTCTATGACCGATCTTTCACTTCAAGTTCCCGCAAGCGGGAGAATTTTAGTGTCAGAAAACAATCATATGGTAGCACCTGCGCTGATAAATGTCAATTTTGTTAAAAACGAACCATTAGAAAAATATATCCCGAATCCAAAACACAAATTCTTCGGTTTCTTTAGAGTCCCAATCATAAAAAGGCAAATCTTTTCCGGAAAAATATTTGTAAGTATCATTGAAGAAAGAATTAATTTTGGACGTGATAGAACATATTGTTTTCAATCCCTCAAAAACTTTCTCTGTAAAATCGCGATGACTTAAGAGAAATCCTCTGAGCCACTCATAAAATTTATCAGTTACTTCCATAATATCGCCCATTTTGAATGTGATTCCGCACCTTAATGACATGAACGGATCGTTTCCGGATTTAGGATTTGTCAAAGAAGCCCAGCCGGCAACATCAAGAACAACCGAAGCAACAACGGATGCCGCCGTAGCTAACGCAGCAACAAAACCTGAAGCAGCTCCGGCACTCGCCGTAACCGCTCCGACTGCTGTAATAACGGTAATAACGGCTCCGGCAATTGCCAATGCATTTTTAAGTACATTCGCAATAGTCTTTTTACCACCACCGAAATTAAACCAGTCTTTAATTTTCTGGAAGAAATGATCGATAAAAGAACTTATGGAATCCTGAACATTACCGAGGAATCTTCCTGCCGCGGTTGCATTTCCAATCGAGGTAAAGGTGTATGCAAGAGCGTTTTCAATAGCACTGTTTCTGATGCCGTTAGCCTTTTTGAAATCACCGGTAAGCTTAGCGATTTTGTCCCTGACAGAGTCATCAACCTCTTTACATTCATCCAAAAGATTGTCCAAATCTGTCGAATATGTTTCAAATCTTGTGCAATCGGTTCTAAGTTCATTTATCTTGGTAGAAACGCCCTGATAAGCGGAAGCCATATTAGAAGTCCAAGGTCCGTTATAATTTGAAAGTTTGCTTAAAACTCTTCTCTGAAGTTCATCGGCATAATCGTCAAACCTCTTGGCAACCTTGTGTGCCTGTTGCGAAGCATCATGTAAATCACTGTAAGATATACTGGCTATCATAAAATCATCCCCCTAACAATATAAAAAAACCAAAATAACCTTTCACCCGGAAGAATAAAAAACATATAATAAACAATCAATTGGGAAACATAAGAGTAAATCAGAAAAAAATACTCCCAAAGAGGTTGAATTATCACAAATTCACCTAAAGAACAAAAACTTACATTAATCCATTATTTTCTTAATACTATCACAATAGTGCGAGCAATGCAAGAGAGATGAAACTTGAAATTCCATTAATTATTCCCGTCTTTAGGATTTGGCACTATATTTTTTCAGAGTTATTTTAATACCGGATCATCGCAAGTCCCGTCTTTAGGATTTAGCACTATATTTTTTTCAGAGTTATTTTAATACCGGATC
>JAKSSB010000065.1 GCA_024403285.1 Lachnospiraceae bacterium
GAGATTAAGAAATCCGAAGGCGAGATTCTTCTTTTTATCGATGAGATTCATACAATTGTGGGAGCCGGGAATTCGGAAGGCTCTCTTGATGCCGGTAATATGCTTAAGCCGATGCTTGCGCGTGGTGAACTTCACTGTATCGGTGCAACGACACTTGATGAGTATCGTAAGTATATCGAGAAAGATGCCGCTTTGGAGAGAAGATTTCAGAATGTTCTGGTTGATGAGCCTACTGTTGAAGATACGATTTCCATCCTTCGAGGAATAAAGGATCGTTACGAAGTTTTTCACGGTGTTAAAATCATGGACAATGCGCTGGTTGCTGCGGCTGTTTTATCACACAGATATATCTCGGACCGTTTTTTACCCGACAAAGCTATTGACCTGGTAGATGAAGCCTGCGCGATGATTAATACGGAAATGGATTCCATGCCGGCGGAACTTGATGAAATGCGCAGGAAGATAATGCAGAAGGAAATCGAAGCTGCGGCTCTTCGTAAGGAAGATGACAAATTAAGTGCTGAACGTCTCGCAGACCTCGAGAAAGAACTGGCTGATGACAAGGAGAAATTTGAAACTGACAAAGCCCAGTGGGAGAATGAGAAAGCCGGAGTTTTGCAACTCAGTTCTTTAAGAGAAGAAATAGACAGGATTAAATCGGAAATTCAGATTGCGGAAAGTGAAGGCAATCTTGAAAAGGCGGCGGAATTAAGTTACGGCAAGCTCCCCGAACTTAAGAGAATGCTGGAGACTCGGGAAGAAACCATGAAATCCAATCAGGACAGACTTCTTCATGAAAGCGTTTCCGAGGAAGAGATAGCAAGAATTATTTCCAAGTGGACGGGAATTCCCGTAGCGAAACTTACAGAAAGCGAGAGAAACAAGACACTTAATCTCGAATCCGAATTACACAAAAGGCTTATGGGTCAGGATGAGGCTGTTAAACTTGTTTCGGAGGCAATCATCCGTTCCAAGGCCGGAATTAAGGATCCGTCCAAGCCAATCGGTTCTTTTATGTTCCTTGGACCTACCGGTGTAGGTAAGACCGAACTGGCCAAGACTCTGGCGCAGACTCTTTTTGATGACGAGAATAATATGGTCAGAATCGATATGAGCGAGTACATGGAGAAATTCTCCGTATCCAGACTTATCGGAGCACCTCCCGGATATGTTGGATACGATGAAGGCGGACAGTTAACCGAGGCGGTAAGAAGAAAGCCGTATGCCGTAGTTTTGTTCGATGAAATCGAGAAGGCACATCCCGATGTGTTCAATGTACTTCTTCAGGTTCTTGATGACGGAAGAATTACGGATTCTCAGGGAAGATGCGTTGACTTTAAGAATACGATTCTTATTATGACATCCAATATCGGAGCAATGGATTTGCTTGACGGAATAGATGAAGACGGTAATATATCCAACGACGCGGAAAGTGCGGTTATGGGAAGACTTCGGGAATCGTTCAGACCGGAATTTCTTAACCGACTTGATGAGATTATTATGTTCAAGCCTCTTGGAAAGGAACAGCTTCGCGGAATTATCGGACTTGTAATCAAAGATCTGAATGAGAGAGTTAAAGAAAGAGGAATTTCGATTTCTGTCGATTCCAAAGCGGAAGAGTATATTACAGAGAATGCATACGATCCGAATTACGGGGCAAGACCGCTTAAGAGATTTATCCAGAAGAATGTGGAAACCATGCTGGGAAGACTGATTCTTTCGGGAGATGATTCGGAAGGTGAGGAAGTACTGCTTACCGTAGAAGATGACGAATTGACAATTAAGAAAGCATAATAAATTAATGAGGCTGTCGCACTTGGGTTTCCGGACTGTGCGGCGGCCTTTTGTTCGCACGGCCGTACAAGGTAATTAGTTGCCAAAAAATGCATTTGTGCCGGGAATCAGCAATCGGTATTTTTTTGACTATGAAATTAAAATATGATATCATAAAATGTAAAAATTTGCGAAAAGAGGCGGATTTAATGATACCCGAAGATCCTTTTATTTTGGTAAGTTATGTAAACACACAGCTTAGAGATTTTTACCCTGACAAGGAAACAATGTATGACCGTTTAGACCTTGATGGCGCAGAGATTGAAGCGAAACTCAAAGCTGCGGGATTTACTTATGACAGAGAACAGAACAAGTTTACATAATGCAAATCAGAAACTGTTTGCACATATATTTGAATTAAGATTCGGAGAAATAAAGTGGATAATCAGACTTTTGAAATTAAAATCGGGGGCTGTACCGATTGTACGAATTGCGGACTTTGCAATAAAGGCAAACTTAATCCCGATGTTGTAACGGAAACTTCGGATAAATCTAAACAGTATGATTTCAGTGGTATAGAAGAAGGCAAGGATGAAAGAATAGTTGCTGTTGATTTGGGAACGACCACCATAGCAATGTTTTTAATCGATGCTTCTTCGGGAGAGCAGCTGGGAGTATTTACATCGCTTAATCCTCAAAGAGAGTTCGGAGCGGATGTTATCTCCAGAATTTCAGCCGCAGAGGCAGGAAAAGCCGAAGAGATGCGTTCCTCCATAAGAGAATGCATATTAAACGGAGTGGAGCAGGTCTCCAAAGGATGCAAACCGAAACTTATAGTCATAAGCGGAAACACCGTAATGGTGCATTTGTTCCTGGGCTGGTCAACGGATTCTCTCGGAAAGTATCCTTTTACCCCCGTAAGTACGGAAGCGGTGATTGATATCTTAGGCGGAATCAAGACCTTTATTATGCCGGGAATTTCCGCTTTTGCCGGAGGCGATACGGTGTCCGGCATTTTTTCCGGGAAGATGCACAAGAATAAAGAAATCACGATGTTAATCGATTTGGGAACGAATGCGGAGATGGCTGTCGGAAATAAGGACAGGATTCTGGTAACTTCCGCGGCAGCGGGGCCGGCTTTTGATATGAAGGTTTACGGCGCAAATCTGATTAAAGCGGTTGCAGGTCTTCTCGATAAGAAAATTATCGATGAAACGGGATGCTTACAGGACGAATATTTCGAACAGGGAGCTGATTTTGAAGGTATTCATGTTACGAACGGTGAAATTCGTTCCTTACAGTCAGCCAAGGCGGCGGTTGCCTGCGCGGTTGAGATGATGCTTTCAAAGTACGGCTGCGGATATGAGGATGTTTCGAAGGTTTATCTTGCCGGCGGACTTGCTTTTTACCTTGATTTGGATTCGGCCTTCAGAATAGGTCTTTTACCGGAACAATTCAAAGGCAAAGCGGAAATCTGCGGAAATACATCGCTCGAAGGAGCCTGCAAAGTCGCCGAAGGAATGAGTAAGGACATTGATGCCCTTGACAGTGAACTGAAGTCTATCGTCGCTTTATCGGAGTATTTCGATCTGGCGGCAGAAGATAAGTTTAATGAAGAATATATAAATCACATGAATTTTAGTTAGAGGTGCGGTTTGACATGGATTTATTCAGCTATGCACGTTCAAAAAATAAAGAAAAAAGTGAGTCTCCTCTGGCAGCGAGGATGAGACCGAGAACTCTTGAGGAAGTTGTGGGTCAGGAGCATATTATCGGTCCGGACAAGCTGCTTTACAGGGCTATTAAGGCGGATAAGTTAAGAAGCGTCATCTTTTACGGACCTCCGGGAACGGGTAAAACAACGCTTGCCAAGGTTATCGCCAATACGACCAGTTCTGAATTTACCCAGATAAATGCTACTGTTGCGGGTAAAAAAGACATGGAAGAAGTTGTCGGTGCCGCTGAGAACACTATGGCCGTGACCGGCAAAAAAACAATTCTTTTTGTAGACGAGATTCACAGATTCAATAAGGCTCAGCAGGATTATCTTTTACCGTTTGTGGAAGACGGAACGTTGATTTTAATCGGAGCGACAACGGAGAATCCGTATTTCGAAGTTAACGGTGCTTTGATTTCCAGGTCACTTATTCTGGAACTTAAGCCGCTTATGAAGGAAGATATCGGCAAGCTCATAAGAAGGGCCGTTTCGGATGTTGAATGCGGTATGGGAGCATATAAAGCCGACATAACCGATGAAGCGGTTGAGTTTCTTGCGGATATGGCAGGAGGAGATGCGAGACATGCATTAAACGGCATTGAACTCGGCATAATGACCACTCCGAGGAGTGAAGACGGAATCATTCATATAACACTTGATGTGGCTGCCGAGTGCATTCAGAAAAAGGTCCTTAAATACGATAAAACGGGCGACAATCACTATGATACGATTTCGGCATTTATCAAGAGTATGAGAGGGTCAGACCCCGATGCGGCGGTTTACTATCTGGCAAGAATGCTTGAAGCAGGTGAGAGCGTTACATTTATTGCAAGACGAATGATGGTATGTGCTTCGGAAGATGTCGGAAATGCCGATCCAAACGCAATAACGGTTGCGGTCAGTGCATCGCTTGCGGTTGAAAGAGTCGGAATGCCGGAAGCACAGATTATTCTGTCTCAGGCAGCAGCTTATATAGCTTCGGCACCGAAATCGAACGCGTCATGCGTGGCCATTGAAGAAGCGATGAACGAGGTAAGAAGGACAGGAAACCTTGAAATACCGAATCATTTAAAAGATGCTCATTATAAGGGGGCGGCCAAATTAGGTCACGGTACGGAATATAAATATTCTCACAATTATCCGAACCATTATGTTTCACAGCAGTATCTGCCGTATGAGCTTACGGGTACGAAGTTTTACCGTCCGGGTGATATGGGGTATGAGGTTAAGATTAAGGAACATATGAAAAAAATTATCGAAGAAGACAGGAAGCGTAACGAAAAATAGCAGGTGTTCTTCGACACGTATTGAGGCAGTATTGACAGGCATCCTGACAACATGTAAAGAAAAATAAACAAAAAATCAGCCCGGAATGAAAATTCCGGGCTGTTTATGTTATTCAGAGATTTAATATAACTTGTCAATTAAGAATTTATAGATGTCTGTATTGACTTCCGACCATTTTGCGCAGGCCGAGATGGCGATTTCTTCTAACGGAACACGAATCTTGATTTCCGTTAACAGGGAACTTTTCTCTTTGATGGAAAGGGTGACTTCGTATTCGCCGTCGGACAGAAGTTTGTAATCGGCCAGTATGGAAGAGCGTTCCTCTGTCTGAAGTTTGTTCTCGCTAAGGAAAGATTCAATATCTTTTCTTAAGGCTGCATTGATGTCATTGACAAAAAATGAAAGTGTTCTGCGTCCTTCTTCCGTAATGGAGAGAAGAGTTCTGTTTCTCACGGTCTGACTTGAAACGAGACCGCCGTCTTCGAGTTCGCCCAGGGCGTTTCGTAAAGTCAGATAATCCGTATATCCGCCGCTGAGAATAAAATCGGCAATATGCGATGAACTCAACGGATAATCGGAAGAATCAAGCATAAATAAAATAATCAGTTTATATAAAGTAAATGGTTCCTGCATAGTAATCCTTATTCAATATTTGATTTAACGGCCTCGGCAACAACTTCGGAAACCGTGGGATGGAATGCTTCGGGTAAAATATTCTCATCCGAAAGTTCGTCATCCGGAATCAGATTTGCAATTGCTGTGGCAGCGGCCAGTTTCATTTTCTCGGTAATCTGTTTAGCTCTTCCTTCGAGCGCACCCTTAAAGATACCCGGGAAAGCAATAACGTTGTTAACCTGATTGGGGAAATCGCTTCTTCCGGTGCCGACAACTCTTGCTCCGGCAGCCTTTGCAACATCCGGCATAATTTCGGGTACGGGGTTGGCCATTGCGAAAATAATGGCATCTTTGTTCATGGACTTAACCATTTCGGGAGTAACGAGGTTGGGAGCCGAAACACCTACGAAGACATCAGCACCTTCAAGCGCATCTTTAAGTGTTCCTTTCTTATGTGAAAGATTGGTAACTTCCATCATTTTCTGCTGCATCCAGTTAAGTCCTTCCGATGAGGAATCGAGGATTCCCGATTTGTCGCACATCGTAACATCGGTAAAACCATATCTTAAAAGAAGCTTGGTAATTGCAACGCCGGCACTTCCCGCACCGTTGACAACGACTTTACATTCTTCTTTCTTCTTACCGGTAACTTTGAGAGCGTTGATAAGTCCGGCGAGAACTACGATAGCGGTACCGTGCTGATCGTCGTGGAATACGGGAATGTCAAGCATTTCCTTAAGACGCTCTTCAATTTCGAAACAGCGGGGAGCGGAGATATCTTCAAGATTGATTCCGCCGTATGAAGGAGCAAGATACTTGACTGTTTTGATAATTTCCTCGGTATCCTGTGTATCAAGGCAGATGGGAACCGCATTTACGTTTCCGAACTCCTTGAAGAGAACCGCTTTTCCTTCCATAACGGGCATAGCCGCATGTGCACCGATATTTCCGAGTCCCAGAACCGCACTTCCGTCGGATACAACGGCTACGGTGTTGGCTTTCATTGTATATTTGTAAGCTGCTTCCTTATCATTCGCGATTACTTTACAGGGCTCGGCAACTCCCGGTGTGTACGCAAGAGCAAGTGCCTCTCTTGATTTAACTTCGGCTTTTGATTTAATTTCGAGTTTTCCGTTCCATTCTTCATGTAACTGTAACGCTTTTTCGGCAGTAGTCATTTTAATCACCTCATAATAAAAATATTGTATGCACGCATACTTCATTCATTTTAGCCCATCGGGGGAATCAATGCAATAGTTTTCGTCGTTGCTTTTACCATGCAAAACTATTAAAATTATATGGTAAAAAAGACTACTTTCAGGAAGGAAGACATCGCTTTATGCCCGAAAATAAAACTGTTATCGGAATTCTGGCTCACGTTGATGCCGGTAAAACAACACTTTCCGAAAGCATACTGTATGAAACGGATGTTATTTCGAAAATCGGAAGGGTGGACAGAGGTGACACATATCTGGATACCGACGAAATCGAACGAAAAAGAGGAATTACGATTTATTCCAAAAACGCCAGAATCCCTTTGAAGAACCGTGAACTGATTTTAATAGACACACCGGGACACGTGGATTTCTCGACGGAGATGGAAAGAACGCTTTCCGTGCTTGACGCTGCGGTTTTGATTGTGAGCGCACCCTCGGGAATTCAGCCGCATACCAAAACTTTGTGGAAGCTTCTTAAAACTTACAGAATTCCGACTTTTGTTTTTGTGAACAAAATGGATATGGAAGGCTGCGACAAAGCAGAAATCCTCGGTAAACTGAAGAAACTGTCGGTAAGCATGACGGATTTTTCCGACTACGACGAATCGTTCTACGAAAATGTTGCTACGGGGAGCGAAGCGCTGACTGAGAAATTTCTCTCGGGAGAGGAAATTTCCGACGATGACATTTCGGAGGAAATAAAGCAACGTAACATTTTTCCGGTATTTTTCGGCTCGGCTTTGAAAGAAACCGGAATTCACGAATTCATCGACGGACTTAACAGATTCCTTCCGGGTACGAAATATGACAGTGAAGGCGAATTCGCCGGAAGAGTGTATAAGATTACGCGTTCAAAGGACGGTAAAAGACTCACCTTCATCAAAATCATTAAAGGAACGCTGAAAATCAAATCATATCTCGGAAACGAGAAAATAAACGATCTGCGTCTTTATTCCGGTGAGAAATTCGAGTATGTAAAAGAAGCGTCGGCCGGCGATATCTGTGCCGTCGCGGGACTCAACGAAACATATAACGGACAGATTTTCGGCCGGGTAAGCTCGACACCCGTGCCGGTGCTGACTCCCGCCTTGAGCTATGCACTTTTTTACCCCGCAGATATCGATAAAAACACAATGTTTGAGCACATCAAGGAAATCGAGGAGGAAGACCCTTCCTTAAGTGTGGAATACAGAGAACAGACCGGTGAGATTTTCGTTTCTCTCATGGGAGAAATCCAGACGGAGGTCCTGACCAATATCATATACGACCGTTTCGGAATCAAAGTTTCTTTTACCGACGGCAAAATAGTCTACAGGGAAACTGTGGATTCGTCCATCGTGGGAATCGGTCATTTTGAGCCCCTGCGCCATTACGCGGAGGCGCATATCAGAATCGAACCGCTTGAAACGGGAAGCGGAACGGAGTATGCGACCAATCTTTCGGAAGACCTTCTTGATAAAAACTGGCAGAGGCTGATACTGACGCATCTGGCCGAACGCGACCACAAGGGAGTGCTTTTAGGCTGTCCGGTTACCGATGTGAAATTTACTCTTGTTGCGGGAAAAGCCCATGAAAAGCATACCGAAGGCGGCGATTTCAGGCAGGCAACTTACAGAGCGGTAAGACAGGGACTGGCAACGCTTAAGGAAAGCGGTCACATCAGAATACTTGAGCCGTTCTATGATTTTACCCTGGAAGTCCCGGAGAATTTCGTGGGCCGTGCAATGACGGATATTTCGGGAATGAACGGTACCTGCACAATTGCCGAGAACAATTACGAGGAAGGCCTGACAATTCTGACCGGAAGGGCGCCCGTATCCACAATGAAAGGCTACGTAAAAGAAGTAAACGCCTACACGAAGGGAATCGGAAAACTTTCACTTGCGGTTTCGGGATACGGTCTGTGCCATAACGAGGAAGAGGTTATTGCCGCTTCAAACTACGACTGCGAGGCCGACATTAAGAATCCCTGCGGCTCGGTTTTCTGTTCGCACGGCGCGGGCGTAATAATTCCCTGGTACGAGGTTCCTATGTATAAGCATGTGGATTCCGAAACGGGATGTTCGACCACGGATGCGGATGATGACAGTGCAGCCAAAGAAGCCAACAGAATCAGAATGGAGAGGGAAGCAAGCAAAGAAGAACGGTTTATTTCCGTGTCGGAGGTTGATGCGATAATTAACAGAAGTTCCCATCTAAATGAGAACGGTAAAAAAGCCGTTCCGGGCGGTTTCTCAAAGGCATGGGCGGAAAGACGAAGAGAGGAACAGCCGGCTAAACCGGCTCCCAAAGAGGTCGTCTACAAAGGAACGAAACACAAGGATAAGTTTATTCTCGTGGATGCATACAATGTAATCCACGCATGGGAAGAGACAAGAAAGATGGCGGAAACGTCGATTGATGCGGCATCCGGAATTCTGAACGATTATCTTTGCAATTACTCGGCAATCGTGGGAATACCCATTATCGCGGTGTATGATGCATATAAGGTAAAAGGTCATTCTACCGAAATCCGAAAATACAACAACATTACGGTTGTATATACCAAGGAAGCACAGACCGCGGACTCTTACATAGAAAGAACCGCGCATGAGAAAGCTTCGAAGTTCGACATCACGGTTGTGACGAGTGACGGACTTGAACAGATTATTGTTGCCGGTGCGGGATGCAATATAATTTCATCCAGGGAATTTGAGTCTCTTTATCGCAGGACAACTTCTGAATTTAACGAATCGCACGGAGTTATTACGCAGAAATAGCGGTCTGAGGATGTGTATTTTACCGTTTGGTATAATTGAATAAATATTTCTTTTATGGTATCATTTTTATCAGCAAAATACATTTTTGTATAATAAGGAGGATATAACAATGCCACAAATGATTATTATCGGTGCAGTAGTAGTTGTCGTATGCGTGATTTTCTTCTTCATCGGATACGTTAAAGCTCCCCCCGATATGGCTTACATCATCTCAGGTATGAGAAAGAAAGCCAGATTCGCAATCGGAAAAGCTACCATCAGAATTCCTTTCTTTGAAAGACTTGATAAGCTGAATTTAAGACTTATTCCGATTGATGTTAAGACAAGCAATGCGGTTCCTACCGCCGATTACATCAACATCAACGTTGATGCAACCGTAAACGTTAAGATCAGTTCCGAACCCGAGAAACTTCATCTCGCAGCAGAGAACTTCCTTAACAGACCGACAGAGTACATTGCATCGGTCGCAAGAGAGGTACTTGAAGGTAACGTTCGTGAAATCGTAGGTAAGATGAAACTCGAAGAGATGGTTTCCGATCGTCAGAAATTCGCTAATCTTGTTAAAGAGAATGCAGAGCCCGACCTTGCAGCAATGGGACTTGATATTATTTCATTCAACGTTCAGAATTTCGTGGACGGCAATGAAGTTATTGAGAACCTCGGTATCGATAATATTAAAAAAGCAGCCGCAATCGCAAGAGCAGAATCCGAAAGAGATATCAAAGTTGCTCAGGCAGCAGCAGACAAAGATTCAAACGATGCTGCAGTTATTGCGCAGACAGAAATCGCCAAGAAACAGAACGAACTCGCAATCAAGAAATCAGAACTCCAGATGGATGCGGATACCAAGAAGGCTATGGCCGACGCAGCATACGAAATCCAGAAGGAAGAGCAGCGTAAAACAATTGAGATTACAACTGCCAATGCTGATATCGCCCGACAGGAGCGTGAGATTGAGTTAAGACAGAAAGCCGTTAAAGTTAAAGAGCAGGCCCTTGAAGCAGAAGTCAAGAAACAGGCTGAAGCAGACAAGTACGCAGCTCAGCAGAAAGCAGATGCTGCTCTCTATCAGAGACAGAAAGATGCCGAAGCTAAACAGTTCGAAATTCAGCGTGCCGCAGAAGCAAGAAAAGCTCAGGCCGAAGCAGACCGTTTCGCCAAAGAGCAGGAGGCAGAAGGTATTCGTGCAGTCGGTGAAGCAGAAGCTTCCGCTATCGCAGCCAAAGGTCGTGCAGAAGCTGAAGCGATGGAGAAGAAGGCAGAGGCTTACGCTAAGTACAACAAGGCAGCCGTTGCCGAGATGATGATTAAGGTTCTTCCCGAAATCGCAGCCAAAGTTGCCGAGCCTCTCGGTCAGATTGACAAGATTACAATTATCGGCGGTGGCGAAGGCGGAAACGGTGTCGATCAGGTTGCCGGAAATGTTCCCGTTGTTATGGCTAAAGTTTTCGAGAGCATGAAGCAGGCTACAGGCATCGATCTTGCCAACATTATCAATGCTGATTCTTATGATGCTAAGGTTAACAGAAATATTAACGTGAACGGTTTAAACGACATCAACATTGTTAATGAGGAAGTTTCAAGAACGGTTGCAAATGTTGCAGAAGAGTCAATTCAGTAATGAATGAACAATCATTTCGCTAATATATTGTTAGTTTGAAGCAAAATAGTACAAGAAATAACGTGTAATGGGTAATATAACCTGACTTTCGGAGTTAAACCTTGAAATATAGTGCTAAGCCAAGGATTAGAAT
>JAKSSB010000066.1 GCA_024403285.1 Lachnospiraceae bacterium
TGCGGCCGGCGAGACGAGCAGAAGGACTTTTCCTTCTGCTCGAAAGAAAACACGGCTGCATAAGGTAATTAGTTGCTTCGCAACATGCAGCCGGCGAAACGAGCAGAAGGACTTTCCCTTCTGCTCGAAAGAGAACACGGCTGCATAAGGTAATTAGTTGCTGCGCAACATGCGGCCGGCGAGACGAGCAGAAGGATTTTCCCTTCTGCTCGAAAGAAAACACGGCTGCATAAGGAAATTAGTAACCGGGGCCGCATTCGATGATTTAGAATATTTGCTATATTTTATGCACACTTTATCGCAACATTTTTTTATGATTTTTATCGTTTTGTACAAGTTGCACAAAAGGAAATATTGCAATAATATTTCACTTTTTTTACCAAAAAAGTTATCCACATTCAAAAAACGTGAAACACGCATAAAACATACTTATAACCCAAGTTAACCACATTATCCACAAAAATGACCTCAAAAAACCATAAATATTATGGAAACCAGTAGAACAAAGGTTTTGTTAACAACGTAGAAAATGTGGAAAAGTTACTAAAAATGCGAAAATGATTTGACAAAAATATATTCAAATATCAATGGAAATTGTACATTCAATTACAGAAAATTTACTAAAAATTTGCAATATATTATGCTTGGAATATCATATCTAATTGCCAAAAGAGTGTCTTTTATGGTATAATGATTTCAGTGAAGTTTCTATATCTTTTGGGACTTCATACGACATTCAAATGAAAGGGTGAGCAAGATGAAATTTATTATTGTCGGCAAAAATATTGAGGTTACACCCGGTCTTAGATCTGCAGTGGAAGAGAAGATCGGCAAGTTAGAGAAATACTTTACTCAGGAAACAGAAATCCACGTTACATTGAGCGTAGAGAAGGAACGCCAGAAAATTGAAGTTACGATTCCGGTTAAGGGAAATATAATTCGCTCCGAGCAGGTTAGCAACGATATGTACGTATCTATCGATCTTGTAGAGGAGATTATCGAAAGACAGCTTAAGAAATATAAGAACAAACTTGTAGAGCGTAAGCAGAATGCAGATTTCTTCAAACAGGATTACATCGATAAGGAATTCATGGATGAAGAAGAAGTTAAGATTATCAGAAGCAAGAAGTTCGATATCGAGCCCATGTATCCGGAAGACGCATGCGTTCAGATGGAACTCCTCGGACATAACTTCTATGTGTTCAACAATGCTGAGACAGACCGTATCTGCGTTGTTTACAAACGTAAAGGCAATACATACGGAATGATTGAGCCTGAGAAGTAAGAATAATTTAATACCGAATAATAATGAAGGGGCTGTTTTTAACAGCCCCTTTTTCTTACGGTTTCATAAAGAAACCGGTTGTTTTGCAACATTTAATATTTAGTTATTCATCATGAAGAAGATAATTCCGAGTACAAGCAGTACGCAGAGAATTACGATGATAACTTTAATTGTGGATACGGGTGTCCTTCCGTAAACCTTACCGGTCTGGCCGTTGACCACGAACTGATATACCTTGTTGTTGTAGCGGAAAGAAGAACACCAGATGGGAAGTAAAAGATATTTGTATGTAAGTGCACTGAATTCTGTCTGAACATCTTTTACACGAACCATATTGGAGTTTTCTTTTTTACGAACTTTCTCGGAAATACCGCCGAGAATCTTGTTGGAGATAGATTTCTTGGCTGTTTGCCAGGCATCTTTTACTCCGATGGAATATCTCTCTGCGGCAAAACCGGCTACGTATTCGGGCTTATAAGCCTTGTTGTCGGCTGTATTGAAAGGTTCGATGCATTTAAGCATCTGAGTATCATGCTGATTGGTACCGATGACAAGTTCATCATCAAAGAATTTGGAGAATGAACCCTTGGAAGGGTACCAGTCTATAACGGTCTGTACGTGATCCTTTGTTTTAACCTGTCTTTCGACACCGTACTGCGCTTCGTATTTGGAATCTGTCTGAGCATCGAATGTCCAGTAAGGAAGGTATATTCCTTTGAATGAATCAGGTCTGGCAGATTCCTTGGCGAGTTTCGGACAGAAGAATTTCTTGCCGATCCAGTTCTTGAAATTAGCACTTGCCTGTTCGTCTGTTATGGCAAAAGGTACTACGCCGCCGGGAGCCATTGTATTCTCGTCGTTTGCGGGCATAACCTGGTTCGAACCGCAGTAAGGACATTCATTTGCAACTTCAAGTGCATCATAAATGGTTTCCGCACCGCAACTTTTACAGATGATCGTTTTCTTCTCAGCACCCCAGTTACAGTTTGCTGTTTTGTCTGCCGATTCAAGATCCATCTCGACAGCGGAGAGGGGAGCGTTATTGTTGACTGCGATTTCTTCACTGTAATCACAGAAAGGACAGAGCATTTTGCCCGTGGTGGGATCGAAATCCATGACACCGCCGCATTTTGGACATTTTCTGTCTGTCTCTTCAAGGGTTGAAGCTTTAGTTACTTTAACATCGTTTCCGTCCATTGGAATATTTCCTTTCGCATTATTTAATATGTTGCAACCATGAACGGCGATCCGGAAAACCGGACCGCCGTAAGTAACTTTACTGTTTCCAGAATCCGTTATCGGAATTATTTCTGGATGTCGCTGTCGTCGAAGATGTCTCCGCACTCAGGACAGAATTTAGGGGGATGAGCAGGATCTGCAGGTTCCCATCCACACTTGTCACATTTATAAAGGAATTCGTTTTCGGGTTTCTTAGCTCCGCACTCAGCACAGAACTTGCCTTTGTTAACGGCACCGCATGAGCATGTCCAGCCTGCGGAATCAACGGGTTTAGCCGAACCGCAGTTTGAACAGAACTTAGCGGTATTCATTGTTCCGCATGAACATTTCCATCCGCCTGCAGCACCACCGGCAACTACACCGGCAGCCATCGCGGGAGCAGCATTCTGCTGCTGAGCACCAATATTGAAAAGACTCTTAGCATCCATACCGCCGGTCATCTGAGCCATGTTCATTCCTGCGAATGCCATCATGGGACCTGCGTTCTCGTTGCTGGCTGCAGCTTCCATAGCAGTTGCCTGAGCTGTTCCAAGTCTGGCAGCAAGCATATTTGCATTGGTATATACTGCTGTATCCTGGAAGCTCTTGATTCTCTTCTCATCATCTTCCGTAGCCTTAAGTGTATTGAATGTAACATCGAGAACTTCAATACCACGTAACTGGCCCCATTTTGTAGAGAGCTGTTCATTGAGCTTCTGAACAAGGATATCTGTCTTTGTTGTGATTGCACTGTAACGGATACCTACGCCGTAATCGGAGAGTGAACCGAGAGCGGGCTGTAAAGCTGTCATGAAGTCTGACTTCATGATACTCATTAAATCTTTCTTAGTATATCTGTCTGTGAAACTTGAAGCAATCGAGGTGTAGAAACGAACAGGGTCGCTGATGTGGTAAGTATACTCACCGTTTGCAATAAGGTTGATGTCACCCTGGAATCCCGAAACCTGATCCGCAATAAAGAAAGGAATGGGATTGCTTGTTCCCCAGAGGTTGTTACGAACTTCGTTGATGTTAATGTAGTAAACTCTCTGCTCCTTCGGAATTTCTCCGCCGAATACGAAACGTTTTCCAAACTGTGCGAGAGAAGCTTTAACATTCTCGCCGAGCTTGCCGTAGAAGAATGAAGGTTCTGTTGAAGAATCATAGATGAATTCACCGGGCTCTGCACAGAGCTCTGCAATCTTACCGTTATCTACGATGAGGGCACACTGACCAACGTTTACTACGATCATTGATCCGTTTGAAATAATGTTGTCATTACCTTTATTGTTGCCCTTACGGTCTCTCTTCTGACCTCTTACTGCAAGAACGCCGTCTTCCATGGCATCCATGATGAAGTATTCAAGATACTGATCGTTGATAACACCTTTGGCTGTACCGAAAGCATTTGCAAGAAGGTTCTTGCCGGCTGCCTGAGCTGCTTCACCGATTGTGGACATAGCCTGTTTAATTAATCCCATTACACATATCCTCCTAAGATGAATTGATTGATAAGTAATATGTTGCGATTTTTCAACCGCCTAAACTGATTATACTTAAAAGAGGGGTAAAAGTCCACAAAAAAAGGTGCGCTTTTGTTTCATTTTTATGGTAAAAAATGCGGAATAAATAAAAAATTACGAAATAAAAAGCGAAATAAGCGTGCATTCGTGCGTCAAATGTAACAATGCACGTTATATATATAAAAGGTAGAGACTGCGTATTCGCATGTCTTTTACCGTTTACATGAATTTGTTCAGGGTAAAAAATTTGTCGGAGTGCTTGACAAGAGTGAGCTAAAGATATATTATTACGACGTATTGAATATGATAAACCGATGAGCGGGAATAGTAGTTCGGAGGAAAGTTTTCAGAGAGCCGGCGGTGGTGAGAGTCCGGTAGCGGGAGACCGAATGAATGGGCCTGTGAGGGCGAACCGAATTAAGTAGGGGAGACGGAGGTGACACTTCGTTAACAAATGTCGGCATATGATGGTATGCTTTTAAGAGGGTAGTCAGTACCAAGTCGGGTGGCACCGCAGAACAATTTGTTTTGTCCCGGCAGAGTTTCAATAAGTTTGGAATTCTGCCGGTTTTTTGTTTGTTATTTCGACCGTCTGTCGCTTGCCTTAAAAGCGAAAATTTATTTTTTAGAGTACAAAAGGTACTCGGAAGGAAGGCAAATATGGTACTTAATGGCGTTGACTTTGACACTTATTTCAAGAATTATCCCAACGAAGAGGGATTCTTCGGACCTTACGGCGGAGCTTATATCGAGCCTGAATTGAAAGCCGCAATGGAAGAAATCAACGAGGCATATTTTACAATATGCAAATCACGTAAATTCATTAACGAATTGAGAAGAATCCGTAAGGAATTCCAGGGACGTCCCACTCCTATTTCTCATCTTGAGAGACTTTCGAATTCAATCGGCGACGTTCAGCTCTATGTTAAAAGAGAAGACCTGAACCATTCGGGAGCACATAAGCTCAATCACTGTATGGGTGAAGCTCTTCTTGCCAAGTATATGGGTAAGAAGAAAATTATCGCAGAGACAGGCGCAGGCCAGCACGGTGTTGCTCTTGCAACGGCAGCTGCATATTTCGGACTTGAGTGCGATATCTATATGGGCAGCGTTGATATTAAGAAACAGGCTCCCAACGTAGCAAGAATGAAAATCCTCGGCGCACGTGTTATTGAAGTAACCGAAGGTCTTCAGACACTTAAGGAAGCCGTTGATGCAGCTTTTGCAGCATATGCAAGAGATTATAAGGATACGGTTTACTGTATCGGTTCTGTTCTCGGACCTCATCCTTTCCCTATGATGGTAAGAGATTTCCAGTCCGTAGTCGGAATCGAAGCAAGAGAGCAGTTCCTTGAAATGACAGGTGAACTTCCCGATGTTATTACCGCTTGTGTCGGCGGTGGTTCGAATGCTGCTGGTTTCTTCGCAGGATTCTTAAACGATCCCGTTAAGATTTACGGCGTAGAGCCTCTCGGAAGAGGCGAAAAACTCGGCGATCATGCCGCATCGCTTAAGTTCGGTACAGAAGGTATCATGCACGGTTTCAATTCAATCATGCTTAAGGATGAGAACGGTGAACCCGCTCCCGTATATTCGGCAGCATCAGGTCTTGATTATCCTTCAAGCGGTCCCGAGCATGCATTCTTACATGATATAGGAAGAGTAACTTACGATGTTGTAGACGATAAGGAAGCAATCGATGCATTCTATGCTCTTTCAAGAATGGAAGGAATTATTCCCGCAATCGAGTCAGCTCATGCTGTGGCTCATGCAATGAGACTTGCCAAAGAAATGAAACACGGTTCAATCCTTATTAATCTCTCCGGAAGAGGCGACAAGGATATGGATTATGTTATCGAGCATTTCGGAATTCCCGAATAAATCGATATTTCTTTTACGGACAGGCATTATTTAATATAAAACAATAGATAAAAACAATCAAAAGTGCTATCATTACAAGGTGATAGCACTTTTTTGTTTACACGGCCGTATAAGGTAGTTAGTTGCTTCCGGGCATACGGCAGGCGAGATGAGAGGAGGAAAACTGAATGGCATCTAAACAAAAGGGAATTATTGAGAAATATTTCGATTCATATGTTAAAGAATTCAAGAAGTCGCGCAAGAGAAGCGCCAAGATGACCAAGAAGCTTATGAATGCGGATGTCAAAATTAAGAAAAATTTCTATAAAAGAATTACTTCGGGACCGAAGAAAATTGAATTTATTCTGACTGTTCTTTTCATTATCGTTGTATTTTTCCTCTTATAGAAAAAAAAAAAAAATCCGGAATTTTTAAGCAATATTTCCGAATGATTATTAGTTTGTACTAATCGGATTATTGTGTTATAATGTACTTCGGTGTTTTGTGCACCGGCTATTTTTTGAACGGAGTTTTATTAAATATGAAAATTGTTGACAAAGTTTTCGGTACACATTCAGAACGTGAACTGAAACGAATTTATGGTATCGTCGATTCCATCGAAGCAATGAGAGACGATATGATGGCACTTTCGGATGAGGAACTCAAGGCGAAGACACCCGCACTCAAGAAGAAACTTGAAGAGGGCAAGACTCTTGACGATATTCTTCCCGAAGCATTCGCCACAGTCAGAGAAGCGGCACGACGTGTTCTTAACATCGAGCATTACCGCGTACAGCTTATCGGAGGAATTATTCTTCATCAGGGCCGTATCGCCGAGATGCGTACAGGTGAAGGTAAGACACTCGTATCGACGTTACCCGCATATCTTAATGCCCTTGAAGGAAAGGGTGTGCATGTCGTAACCGTTAACGATTACCTTGCAAAGCGTGATGCCGAGTGGATGGGCGCCATTCACGAATTCCTCGGTTTAAAGGTCGGAGTTGTTTTGAACTCGATGGAAGCAGAGGAGAGACGTGAGGCATACAACTGTGATATCACATATGTTACCAATAACGAACTCGGTTTCGATTATCTTCGTGATAATATGGTTATATATAAGGAACAGCTTGTTCTCCGTGATCTTCATTATGCGATTATCGATGAGGTCGACTCAATCCTTATCGATGAGGCAAGAACACCTCTTATCATTTCCGGACAGAGCGGCAAGTCAACCAAACTTTACGAAGCATGCGATATTCTTGCACGTCAGTTAAAGCGTGGTGATGATGTCGAGGATATGTCCAAAATGGATATCATCATGGGTACCGAAGTTGAAGAGACCGGTGATTTCGTCGTTAACGAGAAGGATAAGGTTGTAAACCTTACCGCTGCGGGAATTGAGCGTGTCGAGAAATTCTTCTGTATCGACAACCTTGCCGATCCCGAGAACCTTGAAATCCAGCATAACATTATCCTTGCGCTCCGTGCGCATAACCTTATGTTTAAGGATCAGGATTATGTTGTTAAGGAAGATCAGGTCCTGATTGTAGATTCTTTTACCGGACGTATTATGCCGGGACGTCGTTATTCGGACGGTCTGCATCAGGCAATTGAAGCAAAGGAGCATGTTAAGGTCAAAAGAGAAAGCAAAACTCTTGCAACCATCACATTCCAGAACTTCTTCAATAAATTCAAGAAGAAAGCCGGCATGACCGGTACGGCGCTTACCGAAGAGAAAGAATTCCGTGATATTTACGGAATGGATGTTATCGAGATTCCGACGAACCGTCCCGTTGCCCGTATTGATGAGCCTGATGCGGTTTATAAGACCAGAAACGGCAAACTCAAAGCAATCTGTGATGCGGTTGAAGCAGCACATGCAACAGGTCAGCCTGTTCTGGTAGGTACAATTACAATCGAAGCTTCGGAAGAGATAAGCAGAATGCTTACCAAACGAGGAATTCATCATAAAGTCTTAAATGCCAAGTTCCATGAAATGGAGGCTGAGATCGTTGCCGATGCAGGTCAGACGGGTGCGGTTACAATCGCAACCAACATGGCCGGCCGTGGTACCGATATCAAGCTTGATGACAAGGCAAGAGAAGCCGGCGGACTTATGATTATCGGTACGGAACGTCATGAATCAAGACGTATCGACAATCAGTTGAGAGGTCGTTCCGGACGACAGGGAGACCCCGGTGTTTCCAAGTTCTATATCTCACTTGAAGATAATCTCATGAGACTTTTCGGTTCGGAAAGACTTATGAATATATTCAATTCAATGGGTATTCCCGAAGATCAGGAAATCCAGCACAAGATGCTTTCAAAAGCTATCGAGAATGCGCAGAAGAAGATTGAGAACAACAACTTCGGTATCAGAAAGAACCTTCTCGATTACGACCAGGTTATGAACGATCAGCGTGAAATCATCTATGCCGAGAGACTTCGTGTTCTTAACGGAGAGAGCATGCGTGATTCCATCTACAAGATGGCAACCGATATAGTTGAGAACTGTGTGGATACATGCATCGGAGATGATTCGGATTCCGACAACTGGGATCTTCATGAACTCAACAACATGCTTCTTCCCACTATTCCTCTCGAACCCATAACAAGAGAACGTATCGAGAAGATGAAGAAGAGCGCTCTCAAGCAGCAGCTTAAGGAAGAGACCGTTAAACTCTACGAAGAGAAGGAAGCGGAATTCCCTCAGGCAGAGACAATCCGAGAAATCGAGCGTGTCGTTTTGCTTAAGGCTATCGACAGAAAGTGGATGAACCACATCGATGATATGGATCAGTTAAGACAGGGTATCGGAATGATGGCTTATGCCCAGAGAGATCCCCTTGTGGAATATAAGATGAGCGGTTTTGATATGTTCGACACAATGACCGAGAATATCAAGGAAGAAACCGTAAGAATGATAATGCATATCCGCGTTGAGCAGAAGGTTGAGCGTGAGCAGGTTGCCAAGGTTACCGGAACCAACAAGGATGATACCGTTCAGAAAGGACCGGTTAAGAGAGAGTCTCAGAAGATTTTCCCGAACGATCCCTGTCCTTGCGGAAGCGGTAAAAAATACAAACTCTGCTGCGGCAGAACCAAATAATTTTCTGTAAATACTACGGTCGGCCCAATCGGCCGGCCGTTCTTAATTCATGATAAAAGATAAAGTTCGCGAAGCGTACTTTTCTATAATTAAAATAAAAAGGTGGTGACGTTAAGGTGGTTGAATTAGACGCAATGAAAACAGAATTGCTCTCTTACGTAACTCCGTTAGCGGAAGTGAGGGATTCACTTTGACCTCGCTAATAAGCAGGAAAGAGTGAAAGAACTGGAAAGAGAGATGCAGGAGACGTCCTTCTGGGACAATCCCGAAAGCGCGAACCGAAAGGTAAAAGAAGCCAAGAATCTCAAAGATACCATTGAGATGTACGGTAAGCTTGAGCAGACCAAGAATGATTTAGAAGAGCTGATTCAGATGGGTTATGAGGAAGAAGATCCCGATCTTGTCGAAGAACTTAAACTTGAGTTCGAAGAGTTTAAGAATGATTTTGAGAAAATCAGAATCTCGACGCTTCTTTCGGATGAGTATGATTCCAACAATGCGATTCTTCGTCTGAATGCGGGTGCGGGCGGTACAGAGAGCTGTGACTGGGCCTCCATGCTCTATCGAATGTATACGAGATGGGCAGAGAGAATGGGCTTTACAATCGAAGTCCTCGATTACCTCGACGGCGACGAAGCGGGAATCAAATCTGTTTCGTGGCAGGTTAACGGTGAGAATGCATACGGTTATCTTAAATCGGAGAAAGGTGTGCACAGACTTGTTCGTATTTCTCCTTTCAATGCACAGGGTAAAAGACAGACATCATTTGTTTCACTTGATGTTATGCCGGAAATATCTGAGGATGTCGAGCTTGATATCAATCCCGAAGATTTGAGAGTGGACACTTATCGAAGCAGCGGCGCCGGCGGTCAGCATATCAATAAGACTTCTTCGGCTGTCAGAATTACGCACATCCCCACAGGGGTGGTTGTTTCGTGTCAGAACGAACGAAGCCAGTTCCAGAACAAAGACAAGGCTATGCAGATGTTGCGTGCAAAACTCCTTATGTTAAAAAAGGAAGCAAATGCCGAGAAACTTTCCGATATCCGTGGTGAAATCAAAGAAATCGGCTGGGGCAGTCAGATAAGATCCTATGTTATGCAGCCGTATACAATGGTTAAGGATCACAGAACCGGCGACGAGTCCGGTAATGTCGATGCTGTTCTTGACGGTGATCTGAATAAATTCATGAACGGCTATCTTAAGTGGCTGAATCTCGGAGGAAAGCCTGTAGACACAGATATTCCCGAATAGATAGGATATTTTTATGTTTAAAAGTAAAGTATCGCGGGCTGTACTTATTGCTATAGAAGCAATTCTTGCAGTTCTTACGCTCGCAGCGGTTATCAATACCGTCTTTGTAAGTTTTGATATTGATGAAGCATACGCCATCGCGCAGTCATACAGGCTGTGCGAGGGCGATTTGTTGTTTAAGGATATGTGGGAACCTCACCAGATGAGCGCCTTTTTTGCGGTGCCTTTTGAGTGGGTTTTCTTATTGTTGTCCGGCGGCAGCACAACCGGAATGGTTATTTTCCTAAGGATAATCGGAAGTATAATTCATCTTGCACTCGGTGTGTGGATATACTTCGCATTTCGTGAAAGAACAGGGCATCATGCGGCACTTCTTGCAAGTCTTGCACATGTCAATTTCCTTCCGAAGCAGATAGTGATGCCGGAATTCGAGATTATGCAGTACTGGGCGGTCCTTGTTATTTTCATCGCTCTATGGCGCTACATCGAGAAGACGAAATCCGGACGGGTTATCCCCAGGAAATTTTTCCGGGCAGAGAAGCAGGATTTGTATCTTTGCATCGCCGGCGCGGCTCTTTTTGTAGCCATGATGACTTATCCCACGATGGTTTTACTCTATCCCGTATATGTGCTGGCACTTTGTGTTCTTATCAAAGGCTCCGCAAAAGAAAAATTCCGTGCGGTACTTATTTTTACATCGGTTACATTTGTTATCGGAGTTGTTTTCTTGATTATTCTATTTGTAACCATGACTCCCGGCGAGTTTGTCGAGAACGTAAGATTCATTTTTATGGACGATTCTCACGCCTCGTCATCGTTCGGCGTACGCAT
>JAKSSB010000067.1 GCA_024403285.1 Lachnospiraceae bacterium
TCCTCACCGCCCCAGCGGTGAATGATTGCATCGTTTTTAACCGTATCTTTGATTACTTCAACAAGGCCTTTCAAGATAACATCGCCGTTGTAATGGCCGTATGTATCGTTTATTTCCTTGAAATGGTCGATGTCGAGAATCATAACTCCGATTGAATTGTTCTTTATTTCCATGAAGGTTTCGTTAAGACCGTATCTGTTGAGTGCACCCGTAAGCGCATCATGCGAATAGAGGAACTTGAGCACGTTGTAACGGTTTACGACCCAGAACGTATACACGGCAAAACAGATAAACTGGATAAGTGCCAGTGAAATTGCAATCGATCTGTATTTGATCATCGGCGCCATCGCAACATCTTCCGAAACCGATACGACGACTTCCCACTGCTCGAATTTGCTTGGGGCATATGCGATGAAAAGATTGTCTTTTCCGTACAGGGGACGTATAACGGAATTCCCCGTAAGCCCCGATTTAATCTCTTCAATCATTTCATCATAATCCTCGGAACCGATTCCGGATTCCGCCTTCAGCGTGTAGATGTTCGAAAGCGTATCGTGATATTCGTAAGAATCCGCGATGAAATCACCGTTTCTTCTGTCAATCACATAAATATTGCTGTTGCCGTTGTAACTGTCGATGTCTACAATCTCCGGGATATCGTCGCATACATAAGTGAGGTAGAGCATCGCTACGGGACGTCCCTCTCTGAGGATGGGGCAGTACTGTCTGATAATCATCTGTCCGTTGTACTGTTTGCTGACCGTCCTGTGCGAAAAATCAGCTTCGGTAGCAAGTAAATCCGCGTATGAAATCGGTTCATACAAATCAATCTGTGAGCCATCCGGATTATGAAGCGTATCGTCGGGAAGAAGCAGGCGAAGCCTTGTTGCATTGAACATGTCGTTAAACTGCGTCATGTACATGATTGAATTCTCCGACAGAAAGTCCTCTTCGGTTGCCATCATATCGGCAAGTCCTTTAAGCATTGTCTCGTTTCCAATCAGCACATCGTCGAAATGTCTGGCAGTGGAAACCGCCGTTTCCTCAAGACGGTCATAGCAGTCTTTTTTAACAATATTTTCTGTGTTTGAGTATGATATTAGAATACACACCGTGCTTATTACGAAAAGTATCGCAGATAATATGGGTAAAAGAAACAGTGTGCGTCTGATTTTGTGTTCCATTTAATCCTCCGGACCGGATATTTTCCCGGTAAAAGATTTGTGTGATAAAAAACCACATATGTTCAATCGGACAAAACCCTTTGGGAAATTAGTCTTTCCAAAGAAATATTTCACAGTTATAATTATTAAGTGGGGAAGTAAGGAAAGAATCTTTACTTCGCGGGGAGGTTTACATGAGAATTCTGCATACATCGGACTGGCATCTCGGAATATCCTTTCAGGGAAGGATGTTTCTTGAAGACCAGCAGTTTTTTATCAATGAAATCTGTAACATCGTGAAGAAGGAGCAAATCGACTGCGTTCTGATTGCGGGCGACGTCTACGACAGAAGCATCGCGGGAAACGAAGCCATCGATTTGTTCGATTCATGCATGAAACGGATTTGTCTCGATCTCGGCACCAAAGTCATGGTCATTGCCGGAAATCACGACGGAGCGAGAAGACTTTCGACATGCTCGGAGCTTCTCAAAAAAAGCGGCCTTTTCATCGCAGGCGCACTCGAAAAAGATGCGTTTGTCTATGAAGAAGGAAATGTGAGTATATTTCTTTTACCGTGGATATCGACCGACAAGGCTAGAGCCGTATTTCCGGAGAAGGCCGATGAAATCAAAACCATAGAGGATGCATACCGCGTCAGTGCGGACAATTGCCGGGCCGCTTTTAAGGAAGGCAATGTCAACATTCTCTGTGCGCATGCGTTTATCACGAACTCGGAAACTTCCGTGTCCGACAGGGCAGCGGTTGTGGGCACGGCGACGGAAGTGTCGGCGTCTGTTTTTGACGGCTTTGATTATGTTGCGCTCGGCCATATTCATAAACCTCAGGATGTAAACGAACATGTGAGATATTCCGGAACTCCGATGCCGTATTCGTTCGGCAAGGAAGAAACGCAGGAGAAGAGCGTTACAGTTTTTGATACGGAAACGCTCGAGAAAACGGTCATTTTGCTTCCTCTTTACAGAAGAAATCATGACCGGGGACTATCCGAAGGAAGTACCCGATGCATATATAAGGGTTAAACTGACAGATTCGCCGGTTACACTCGAGACTTTTGCGAGACTTAACGAGCTGTTTCCGAATCTTCTTGAAACTGCGGGAACAACACTCAATGATGACGGAATGGAACTTACGCTTACCCCGGAAGATCTGGAGCAGCGTAAAAACAATCCGGAAGAAATTTTCAGACAGTATTACATAGACAGTTTCGGCATGGAACCGGACGAACATCTGACCTCTCTTTTCGAGAAGGCACTTGAAATGTATTCGAAGGAGGTGGAGGAATAATGAGACCGATATCTCTTGAATTTCAGGCTTTCGGACCGTACAAAGGACATGAGGTGATTGATTTTTGCGACCTTTCGAGTAAGGGACTGTTCCTTATCTGCGGCGAGACCGGAAGCGGTAAAACAATGATTCTCGATGCGATGACTTTTTCCCTTTACGGCAAAAGCAGCGGCAGCACGCGCGACAGCCTGGCCGATTTGCGCTGCAACAGATGCGATGATTCGGTAGAAACATTTGTGTCTTTTACCTTCGAAAACAGCGGGGAAGTGTACCGTTTCGAAAGACGCAGGGAGAAGAAAAGAATTAACTACAGCGAAACCCAGAACGTGTTCGTGCGCGATGAAAACGGCGTATTCGCACCGCTTTTTGAAAACTGCAAAAAGACGGATGTCGATGCGAAAGCGGCGGAAATTATCGGACTCGACTACAATCAGTTCAGTCAGGTAATAATTCTTCCGCAGGGCAAATTCGAGAAACTTCTGACGTCGGATTCGGACAGCAAAGAGAAAATCCTTGCAACGATTTTCGGCGCCGGCAAGTGGAAACGCATTGCGGAATGCTTCTACGCAATTGCCGACGAGGCAAAGCGGAAGTCCGATGACCTGCGCAAAGAAATCGATTTCATACTGAATAAAGAAAACTGCGGAAATCTTGAGGAACTGGATGCTGCAATCGCAGGCGCGCAGGAAACCGTCGTAAAGTCAAAAGAAGCTCTGAAGGAATTAAATTACGACGAGCAAATCAGGGAACTCGGAAGTCTTCGTGTGACCGCCGAGAAATTTAAGAAACTTGACACCGATACGGCAAGGCTGGATTCACTGAAGGGCAGACGCAGTCTCTTTGATGCGAAGCGTGTCGAACTTGCCGATGCAGAGAGAGCATCAAGGGTAAAAGATGCAATAAACGCCCTAAAAGCATCCGATACCGAGGAAGTGCGAAGAAAATCCCGGAAGGCACAGGCAGATGCGGATCTGGCCAAGAAGAAAAAAGCGCAGGAATTATCCGCTCTTGAACTTGACGGACACAAGGCAAAAGAGAGTGAGTATAAATCATGCGGCGAACGTCTTTTACTGATTGCTTCCTCCGAAAGTCTCTATGCGAATCTGGATAATATCGAGAAAGAATACAACGACGCGAAGAATGCTCACAAGGATGCCGAAGCAGCTGAAAAGAAAGCTTCCGAAACCTATGAGAAATGCGCCCGCAGGCAGGAAGCGGCCCTGGAAGAATTCAGAAAAGCCGTGGCGTTCCACAGCGAAATCCTTGATCGTTATGTAAAGGGAATTGCGGGAGAACTTGCCGACAGTCTTAACGAAGGCGATGTCTGTCCCGTTTGCGGAAACACGCATCATCCGAATCCCGCGAAGAAACTTCCGGAGAGCGTCAGCCGTGCCGAAGTGGACGAGGCGGGTGAGAAGGCATCGGAATGCGAGAAGAAGTTAAAAGATGCGGAAGCAAAGTGTGCGGAGGCTGAGAAGGCGAAGAAACTGGCGGACTCAGACGAAGCGGAGAAACTGATTGCCGAAACGAAAGCGGAAGAGAAGTATAAAGCTTCGAAAGCCAATCTTCTGGAAGGTATTGCATCCCACGCGGAACTTATCGCGAAGAGGGAAGAATGCGAATCTTTTATACGAACATACGAGGAAACTCTTGAAAATCTTTCGAAGAAAGCTGAAAATGATTCAAGAGCGGTTACCGAAAGTGCGGCATTTGTCGCATCTTGTGAGAGTGAATATGCGGAGGCTGTTTCGAAGAAGAAGGAAGCCGAAAGCGAGCTTTCCCTGAAACTTGTAGAGAACGGTTTCAGCGACAGAGCCGCGGCCGAGAGCAAACTTAAGTCCGATGAGGAGTGTTCGGCCATGGTTAAACAGATTGCCGATTACGAAGCGTCGGTCAAGGAACTTGAAACTACGGTTGAAGCGGAACGAAAAGAACTGGAGGGATGCGAAAGACCGGATACGGGCTCGATTGATGCGCAGATTAAGGAACTCGGCGCGAGAAAAGATTCTTTTACCGGTGCTGTTTCCACTGCGGAAGCGGAGCAGTATAGGCTATCTTCCGTTAAGGCGGAAGTCCTTAAAAAGAGCGAGGCTTATGCCTTAAGTGCCGGACAGGCGGAGAAGGACATGATTTTCGCGAAGTCGTTTCGAGGCGATTCGGGAGTCGGATTCGAAAGATACGTCTTAAGTATCATGTTCTCGTCGGTTATCGTCGAAGCAAACCGGATGCTTGAGAAAGTTCACGGCGGCCGCTACAGACTGAAAACCACGACGGGCAAGATTTCGGGCTCCAACAAGAGAGGACTCGATCTGATAGTTATGGATTCATATTCTCCCGACGGAAAAGGAAGACTTGTTTCGACTCTTTCGGGCGGAGAAAAATTCCTCGCGAGCCTGGCGCTTTCGATAGGAATGTCGACGATTGCCAAGAGCGGCGGCGTGAATATCGAGGCCATGTTTATCGATGAAGGTTTCGGTTCGCTTGACGAGAATTCGATAGAAGACGCGCTGGATGTTTTGAACAGTATAAGGCGCGCAAACGGAACGGTGGGTATTATTTCGCACGTTCAGGTGCTGTCGGACAACATCCCGACGAAAGTTTCGGTTACAAAGAGCGTCGACAGCAGCAAAATAAATGTATCGATAGGATAGGTAGACATTAATGAAGAATAAAAAAAGGCATTTTTCATCCCGGACAATCAGATGGATATATGCCGTTTCGTTCATACTGGTTCTGTTTGTTTCAGCCGGAATTGCACTCTTTTTTACATATTCGGTTAAGATTACAACGGAAGAGAACACGGGGAAATATGACAGATACTATGCGCTGATATCGGGTGACCGTAAGCTGGATTTCTGGCAGTCGGTTTATGACGGAGCGTATGAGACCGGCAAGGAGAACGGAGTTTTCGTGGAACTCCTCGGAGACAATCTGAACGAAACCTTTACAAAAGAAGAACTTATGGAAATAGCCATTTCTTCCGGCGTTGACGGGATTATTGTCCCGGGTGACGAAAGTGAGGAAATGACGGATCTTATCGAAAGGGCTTCCATGCAGAACATACCGGTTGTTACGGTATACAGCGATGCACCTTCGAGCACCAGATGCTGTTATGTCGGTGTCGGAAGTTACAATCTGGGAAGAGAGTACGGCAAGCAGATTGTGCGCATTGCCGAGGACCGCGAGAACAACGATACGATTTCATCGACTATTGCCAATAAGGAAATAAACGTCGTAACCCTCGTCAATTCGTATGAAGACAATTCGGATCAGAATATTGTATGGTCCGGTATTCAGAATGCGGTTGAGACGGAGCAGACGGGAATTACGAAGATAAACCTTTCGATGACTCACGTTGACGAGCGTAATCCTTTTACCGTTGAAGAATCGATTCACGATCTGTTCAGAAGCGACAGCATTCCGGATGTTATCGTATGCTTAAACGAGACGAATACGGAGAGTGTGTACCAGGCCGTTGTAGATTCCAACAAGGTAGGCAAGGTGACGATTCTCGGATACTATGATTCGGAGACCATCTTAAAAGGAATTGACAGGTCGGTTATTTATGCCAGCATGTCGGTTGATACTTACCAGATGGGCCGATACTGTGTCGAAGCGCTTGATGAGTATAACGAAACCGGAAATACGAACCAGTACATGCCGGCCGATATTACACTTATCGACGGAACGAATGTAAACGAATATATGGAATCGAAGGGGGAGAACGAATGAGTAAGAAGAAAAACCGAACCGTCTCCCTTCAGGTTAAGCTAAGTACGATTTTTACCGCAGCGAGTGTTCTGTTCCTTATCGCGGATTTCTTCATGATGATAGGAATCAACAACATGACTTCGCAAATTGATGCGGTTTACCGCGACAACTTAAGTCTGAACGATCTGACAACTTCACTTGAAAAAGTTCAGTCGAGCATGACCGATTATCTGAACACGAAGACCAGTGATTCGCTGGAGAATTACTTCCGAAGCGAACAGGAATATTCGGAGCTTTTAAAGGAACTTAATGTTTCCGTTACGGATAATTACTACGACAGAATGGAGAGAAACATTAAATTCATGTCGGAAGATTATCTTAAAGCGACGGATCAGGCAATCGAAGCCAAGCGAGGAAGAAATGTCGAGAAATACAGTGCCAAGTACGACGATGCCACTAAGCTGTACGGATATATCAATACTTATATTTCAAGTCTTAACAATGCGCAGTTCAAGAGCAACTCCTTAAATTTCAGCAAACTGACCGGGGCTTTGAAAGTATTCGAAATTGTCAGCATGATTGTTTTCGGCGTTTCCATGTTCGGCAGCGTATTGCTTGTTATCGTTTTTACCGGCAACATAGTCGAACCGGTTAAGAAACTTGCCAAGGCGGCGGATGAAGTCGCAAACGGAAATTTCGAAATTGAGACGCTCGAGAATTCCTCGAACGATGAAATCGGTATAGTTACAAAAGCGTTCAACAAGATGGTAGTAAGTATCAGGGAATACATCGCCCAGATTACCGCGAACATGGAAAAAGAACGTGAGATGAAGGAGAGAGAACTTCGTATTGAGGCAACTTTGAAGGATGCCCAGCTTAAATATCTGCAGGCGCAGATTAACCCGCATTTCCTGTTCAATACGCTCAATGCGGGCGCGCAGCTCGCCATGATGGAGGATGCGGAGAGAACTTACGATTATATACAGAACACCGCGGAATTTTTCCGTTACAATGTGAGCAAAGGCAACACTACGGTTAAACTTGAAGACGAGATTACGCTTATCGACAATTACGTTTATATCCTGAATGTGCGTTTCTCGGGAGACATCAAGTATGCCAAGAACATAGAAACCGACATTTCCGCAGTTACGATGCCGAGCATGATTCTGCAGCCGATTGTCGAGAATTCGGTTAAACACGGCATCAGTGAAATGGAAGGCAGAGGCAGAATCGATTTAAGAGTCTACGAAGATGCCGGAGATATCTGCGTAAGTATCAAAGACAACGGCGAGGGAATGTCGCAGACCACAATCGAAAAGATTATGAACGGCGAAATCAGAGAGAGCGACAAGCTTTCCGGCTCAACAGGAATCGGTCTCGACAATGTTATCAGCCGACTTAAACTTTTTACCGAAAGAGATGATGTTATTACTTTCTTAAGTGAAGGCGAAGGACAAGGATGTGAAGTTATTATCAGACTGAGCGCCGACGGAGGAATGAAGGATGTATAAGATAATGATAGCCGATGACGAGGGAATCGTTATCGATTCACTGAAATTTATACTGGAGAAGGAATTCGGAAAAGAGTGCGTTATCGAGTATGCCAAGACAGGTCGAAGCGTAATCGAACTTGCGGAGACTTTCCGCCCGGACATTGCCATTATGGATATTCAGATGCCCGGCATCAACGGCATCGACGCCATGAAGGAAATCCGCCAGAACAACCGTGATGTTATTTTCATCGTAAACTCGGCGTATGACAAATTTGATTACGCAACCGAAGCCATCAAACTGGGCGTTTTGGACTACGTCACGAAACCCATGGAGAAGAAGCGTATCGTGGAAGTCGTGATGAAGGCAATGGAGAAGATTGATTCCGAACGGAAGAAGCGAAGCAACGAACTTATGGTAAAAGAAAAACTGGAGACCGTCGTTCCGATGATTGAAAGCGGAATGATCTATTCGATTTTTCTTCAGGATAAATTCGGCGAGGATGCTGACAACTACAAGACCATTCTGGGAATCGACGAGAACTACGGTTACATGTTTATCGTGGTGTCCGGCGAAAGGGATTCCGATTCACGTCTTACGAATGCGGTCGGAACGGGTGTTAAACTTCAGAATCATTATGCCGAGCTTCGTTCTTTTCTTAAGGACTTCTGTAACGGAATAGTCGGAAATGTCATGTCCAACAAAGTTGCCGTGCTTGTTCCGTACGCCAAACCGGAGATGGAATATAACGAAAGAAACGAACTTATCGAGAGCATGAGAGAACTTTGCAGAAATCTGCAGCACCGTCTGGACGGCGATTTTAAAATCGGAGTCGGTTCCGTCAAGGAATTCTCCAAACTTTCGGAGTCGTACGACGAAGCGCTCAATGCTCTTTTAAACGGAAACGGCAAGGTGGCGCATGTGGACGACCTTGACTTGAAGTGCGGATACGAAGACAACTACCCGGTTGAAACCGAACGTCTTTTATTCGACATGGTTAAGAAAGGAGACTATGTCGGTGCATGTAACGCGGCCGGATCTTACTTCGACTGGATGACGGAGAATTTCGGCGACAGCATTATGGATATTCGAATCAAAGTCCTTGATTTCGTTCTGTATGCGGAACGTCTCCTGTACGAAAAGGGTGGACGCACGTACGAATTCAAGAGCAGAACGGATTACCTTTCGTCGGTTATGGGAACATCGGACTGCGGAGAACTTAAAAAATGGTTCCTCGACAAAACAAACGAAGTGTGCCATAAAGTCGCTTCGAACAAGACCGACAAATTTGACAACGTTATCGAAAAGGCGGAATCTTTTATCAAGGATAATTATATGAAGGATCTCTCGCTTGACGATATTTCGAGATACTGCAATGTGAGTTCATATTATTTCAGCAAGCTTTTCAAACAGAAAACGGGCGAGAATTACGTCGAATATCTCAACAGAGTGAGAATTGAGAATGCGAAGAGGATGCTTTCCGAAAGCGATGATTCGATTAAGATGGTCTGCTCATCGGTAGGCTTTTCGGATCCGAACTATTTCAGCAGGGCATTTAAGAAGTATGAAGGTGTAACTCCGACGGAGTATAAGGAAGGAAAGGGTGTCAGGTAGACAGTATGAAATCCTTAACGGTTAGAAAAATTACGGCACTTTTGTTGTGCACAGGGTTGATTGCGATGTCTTTTACCGGGTGCAAAACTGCGGTAAAAGAAGAGAAGACCGAGGAAATTGAAGAAGAAACGGTTCGCATCGGAATGACTTTCGATTCGTTCGTAATCGAGAGATGGCAGCGTGACCGGGATGTTTTCGTTTCGGCGGCGAAGGAACTGGGCGCGGAAGTCAACGTGCAGACCGCGAACGGAAGCATCGAAGAACAGAAACGTCACATTTCCTATTTTATACAGGAAGGAATGGACGTAATTGTAATCGTATGCATTGATGCGGATACGCTTTCGGATGAAGTTAAAAAAGCGAAGGATGCGGGCATAAAAGTGATTGCCTACGACCGAATAATCAGGGATTCGAACATCGATTTGTATATTTCATTTGACAACGAGGCAGTCGGAACCTGTATGGGCGAAGCAATTGTGAACAGCGGTATTCCGGTTGAGAATGTCGTAATGATCGGAGGCTCGCTTGCCGATTACAATGTTCCCATGGTTGAGGAAGGCTTCAGAACGGTAATGCAGAAGAACGGTATCAATGTAATCGGAGATACGCACTGTGACGGCTGGAGAGCGGAACTTGCCAGCGATTATATGTATGATAATCTCGATTTAATTGCACAGGCTGATGCAATAATGTGCGGTAATGACAATATTGCGAGTCAGGTCGTAAGCGTTCTGGCGGAACAGCGTCTTGCCGGAGATGTACTTGTGGTCGGTCAGGATGCGGATATGGAGGCCTGCCAGCGAATAGTTGAGGGAACGCAGCTTATGACCGTATACAAACCGGTGGACAATCTTGCGAGAATGGCTGCGGAGTGCGCCATCAAACTGGCAAAGGGCGAACCGCTCGAAGCGGAGAATGTCATAAATGACGGAACGTATGATGTGGCGTATATCAAACTGACGCCGATTCCGGTTACGGAAGCCGACATGAATGATGTCATCATAAACAGCGGATTCCATATGAAAGAGGACATATATCTGAATGTTCCGGGCAAAATGCCTCAATAGGAATAGCACAAAATTGAACGAAAAGATGCATGTGCGCTAAATAGTGCTAGCATGCATCTTTTTTTATGTATACCGGAAACAAAAAAATACGGAAAATAACAATTTATTGTGCTTTGATACATGATACTCTCTATACGTAGTTAAACAACAATTTTTCATTATGGGAGGTTAAAAAATGAAAAGAAAATTAATTAGCGTTCTCCTTGCAACAGGAATGATCGCATCATTACTCGTTGGATGTAACGGTGGTGGAAGCTCCTCAGGTGCTAAGAAGGTTGGTGTAGCAATGCCTACAAAGGATCTTCAGAGATGGAACCAGGACGGTGCTAACATGGAATCAGAACTTAAGGCAGCTGGATATGATGTTGACCTTCAGTACGCTTCAAACGACGTTCAGACACAGGTTTCACAGATTGAAAACATGATCAATGGTGGATGTAAAGTTCTCGTTGTAGCTTCTATCGATGGTGATTCACTTGGAGAAGTTATGGCACAGGCTAAAGATGCTGGTATCCCAGTTATCGCTTATGACCGTCTTATCATGAACTCAGATGCAGTTT
>JAKSSB010000068.1 GCA_024403285.1 Lachnospiraceae bacterium
GCTAAAGCTCTTGCAAAGAACGCCAGACTTCTTATTCTTGATGAGCCGACCTCGTCTCTTAATGAGAATGAGTCGAAGGAACTGCTCGATTTACTTTTGAAATTCAAACAGGAAGGACTTACTTCCATTATTATTTCACATAAACTTAACGAAGTATCCTACGTTGCCGACAAGATTACCGTTATAAGAGACGGTTCGACAATTGAAACACTTGTTAAAGGCAAGGACGATATTTCGGAAGACCGTATTATCAGAGGAATGGTTGGTCGTGAGATTGCTGACCGTTTCCCCAAACGTGAGTCGAATATCGGAGATATCAATTTCGAAGTAGACGACTGGAATGCTTATCATCCTCTCTACTCGGAGAAAAAAATCGTTGACAATGTTTCCATTTATGTTCGTAAAGGCGAAGTTCTCGGTATAGCCGGACTTAACGGAGCCGGAAGAACCGAACTCGCTATGAGTATATTCGGTAAAAGCTACGGTCAGAAGATTTCCGGTACGCTTATTAAGGACGGTGTGAGAATAAGTCTTAATTCCGTAGAGGATGCGATTAAAAATAAAATCGCGTATGTTACGGAGGACAGAAAGGGTAACGGACTTATCTTAAGCAATTCGATTAAGTTTAATACCACTCTTGCCAATCTTGACGGTGTAAGCCAGAACGGTATTATCAACAAAGATAAAGAGTACGATGTAGCAATCGAATACAAGGATAAACTCAGAACGAAGTGTCCGTCCGTTGAACAGAACGTCGGTAACTTAAGCGGAGGTAACCAGCAGAAAGTACTTCTTGCCAAATGGATGTATGCAAATCCGGATGTTCTCATCCTGGATGAACCCACGAGAGGTATTGATGTAGGCGCGAAGTATGAAATTTACTGTATCATTAACCAGCTCGCTTCGGAAGGCAAATCGGTTATCATGATTTCTTCGGAAATGCCGGAAATTCTCGGTATGTGTGACAGAATTTACGTCATGAACGAAGGAAGAATGGTCGGAGAACTTTCCAAAGAGGAAGCAACTCAGGAAACAATAATGTCCTGCATTTTGAGCAGTGAAGGAAAAGGAGAAATGTAATGGAGAACAGAGATTCCGACAAAGTTGTAGAATTTATTAAAAAGTATGCGATGATCATAGTCCTTATCGGCGTACTTATATTTTTCTCGATAGGAACAGGAGGAAAAATCCTCCTTCCGAGTAACATCAGTAATATTATTTCACAGAATGCTTACGTTTTTGTATTGACAACCGGTATGCTTCTGTGTATTCTTACCGGAGGTAACATCGATCTTTCGGTTGGATCGGTTGTCTGCTTTGTAGGTGCTGTCGGAGCAGTGCTTATGACATCAATGGGACTTCCCTGGTGGCTTTCGGTTATCATTATGCTTGTCCTCGGTACCTTAATCGGTGCTTCACAGGCATTCTGGATTGCTTATGTAAGAATCCCGCCCTTTATCGTAACTCTCGGCGGTATGCTTATTTTCAGAGGTTTGAGTAACGTTGTTCTCGACGGTAAAACAGTTTCGATTACCGATTGTACAGCGTTTGTTAAACTTTTCGGCGGTGGCGCAGACTGTTACATTCCCGATTTTATCGGTAATTTATTTGCTAAAATGGGTGTTACCTGTCCGCTTAACATTACATGTGTTGTTGTAGGAGCACTTGCACTTGCGGCATATCTCTACTTCGAAATCTCCGGACGTGCGAAGAGAGTTAAGAAGAACCTTGAGGTTCCCAGTTATGTTCCCTGGGTTCTTAAACTTGCAGCTCTTTCACTTGTAATTATGGCAGTATCGATTTTACTTGCTCTTTACAAAGGTATTCCTACGGCACTTGTAATCGTAATGGTTGTTATCATTGTATATTCATACATCACATCGAACACGACAACAGGTCGTTACTTCTATGCGGTAGGCGGTAATGAGAAGGCTACGAAACTTTCCGGTATTAACACCGACAAGATTTTCTTCCTTGCTTATACCAACATGGGCTTCCTTGCAGCACTTGCAGGTATGCTTACAATTGCACGTATGACCAGTGCACAGCCTACATACGGTCAGAACTACGAAATGGATGCAATTGCATCATGTTTCATCGGTGGTGCTTCCGCATACGGCGGAATCGGAACTGTTCCCGCAGCCATCATCGGTGCCGTCCTCATGGGTGTTATCAACTTAGGTATGCTCAGCATGGGCGTTGACCAGAACATGCAGAAAGTTGTTAAAGGTCTTGTACTTCTTTTAGCCGTAATCTTTGATGTAGTATCGAAGAGAGGTTTCAAGTTCATGGCTAAGAACAGCTAAACTGCTCAATTCCTTTTGCCAAAAACAGTTATTGAGGTCTCCCCTACCAAATTTACTTCATGGCTGTTTTTGATAGTATCTCATTTGCGGCCCCGGATGTTTCCCTCATCCGGGGTCATTTTCTTTGCCTTTTTCGGCTAAAAAACGCAAAAAAAACTAAAAAAATAAAAGTATTATCCGATAAAATTATTGTGAGGGGTATTGTGCCCTGTTATTTGCGACTATATTTTCAGACCGGGGGATAATATGAAATACGATGTTGGAATGGAAGAAGCGTCTTTTCTGTTTCTGATAATCATCTATTTGTACCACAAATTTCAATATTCGGGTAAAACACTTATCGGCAAACGATTCCGGACACTTCTCGTGCTCGGCGGAATCACTGTGGCTGTGGATGTCATTTCGGCATATATGATTATGTATTACACGGCTGTGCCGTTATGGCTTAACAATGTGGTCAACTGCATCTATTTTACCGTTGATGCGATGATGACTTTCTATTTTACCGTATATGTAAAAAGTGTGGTTTATAAGATTGAGGACAGAAAAGTAAGAGCGTACAGTCCGTTTAATCTGGTTCTTCTCATTCTTTTCTGCATTTCGGAAATTGCGAATCTTTTCCTCGGATTCTACTTCACGTTCACTATGGAAGACTGTTATGTGAAGGGGCCGCTTTATTTTATTCAGATAGTTCTGCCGCTTTATTATGTGGCGGTTACATGTATAACGATTTTTGTCGCAAGAGCCAAGTTCGGAAGAAATCAGATTATGTCAATGTACAGCTATGCTGCGCTTTCTCTGATTTTTACCATTGTTCAGGTTCTGTTCCTTCCGCAGGTTCTGATGACGGGCTGTACTTTTGCACTCGCTTCGCTGATAATCATGTTCTCACTTGAAACACCCGATTATCAGAAACTTCAGAAGACGATGAAGGAACTGGAGGAAGCCAAGGAAGAAGCTGACAGGGCGAATGCCGCCAAAACCGAATTCCTTGCGAGAATGTCGCATGAGATAAGAACTCCCATCAACATCATGAACGGAATGAACGAACTGATTCTTCGTGATGTTGAGGATGAGCAGATTGAGGAATATGCACTCGATGCGAGAGGTGCGGGGGAAACTCTTTTATCCCTTGTAAACGATATCCTTGATTTCTCGAGAATTGAAAGCGGAAAGGTTTCGCTTGATGTCAGGGAATACAATCTCCGCAAAATGTTAAAAGAGTGCATCTCAAGCTTTGAACAGCGCCTGGAGAATAAAGGCCTTGTGTTTGATGTGGATGCGGATATCGAAACACCCTGCAATCTTGTCGGCGATGAAATTAAAATCAAGCAGATTATTTTAAATCTTTTAAGCAATGCCGAGAAATACACTCCGGAAGGAAATGTTACGCTTAAGGTCGGATATGAGACTATTTCGAACGATGTTATTTTCCTTGATCTGACGGTTTCCGATACCGGAATCGGTATTAAGGAAGAAGATGTCGACAATATTTTCAACGATTTCGAAAGAATGGATATGGACAGAAACAAGTCCATTCAGGGTACCGGCCTCGGTCTTGCCATCACGAAGACGTTCGTTGATATCATGGACGGCAAAATCGATGTCGAGAGTACGTACGGCGAGGGCAGTTCTTTTATCATCAGAATTCCCCAGTCGGTGATGGGTGAGGAAACCATCGGCAATATCAGAAGACGCAAGAAACCCGAGAATAAGTATGTCAAATATATTCCGAGCCTTATCGCTCCGGAAGGAAGGATTCTTCTTGTCGACGATATCGCGATGAATCTGAAAGTTGCGGTCAACCTGATTAAGGAAACGCAGGTTAAAGTCGACACGGCGGTGAGCGGTAAAGAGTGCATCACCAGAATAACCGAGGAAGAATACGATGTAGTTTTCATTGATCACATGATGCCGGAAATGGACGGAATCGAGACGCTTCGGAAACTCCGAGAGGAATACCCGGAGAGGGTAAAAGACATAAAGTTCATAGCGCTGACCGCAAATGCCATAAACGGTGCGCGTGAGATGTACTTAAAGAGCGGATTTGACGACTATTTAAGCAAGCCGATTAAAACAATCGAACTGGAAGAAATTCTCAAGAAATATCTCCCGGTAAAAAAACAACAGGGAACACTTTAATACTGACGTAAAATATTGTAAAATAATCTATTATATGTCAGGGGGATTTTGAAAATTGGAAAGCAGACGACGCAAGGTTTTTGATATCATACAGATCGGTCGCGGCAACGATGCGGTAAGCAGATTTTTTGATATCTTCATTGTAGTTGTAATCGGTATAAATTTATTCATAGCTTTTTTCGATACATTTGATGAATCGGCGCCGTTTAAGGATGTTCTTTACATTGTCGAAATGATAACGGTTGTCATTTTTACCGTTGAGTATATTCTCAGATTGTGGACGGCCAAATATCTGTATCCGAACAGGAAAGAATGGCAGGCGGTTCTGCTGTTTGTTTTTTCGGTTTCGGGACTGGTTGATTTTTTTACGTTTATGCCGTTTTATTTACCGTTTATTTTCCCGAACGGAATGGTTGCTTTCAGACTGTTCCGTGTAGTAAGGATTTTCAGACTTTTCAGGATAAACGCGCAGTATGATGCGTACAACGTTATCGTTGATGTACTTAAGGAAAAGAAGAATCAGCTGTTTTTCTCGGTGTGCATGATAGTTATTATGATGCTTGCTTCGTCGATGTGTATGTATTCGGTTGAGAACGAAGCACAACCGGAGAATTTCAGCAATGCTTTTTCGGGACTGTGGTGGTCGATGTCAACTCTTTTAACCGTCGGATACGGTGACATATATCCGATAACATTTGCAGGCAAACTGCTTGCGATTGTGATAGCCTTCCTCGGAGTGGGAATGGTTGCGATTCCGACAGGTATTATTTCCGCCGGATTTGTCGAACATTATTCGAGAATCAAATCGATGGCATCGGTTGAAGAAGAAAGAGACATTCATTTCGTAACGAGTGTCGTACACGCATCGCATTCCTGGTGCGGCAAGAAGTTAAGCGAAGTAATTCTTCCGCCGCAGCTGATTGTTGCGCTGGTAATCAGGAACGGTGAAGAGATTATCCCGAACGGTTCTCTCGTAATTAAAGAGAAGGATCAGATTATTATCGGAGCCAAAGCTTTTAACGAAGAACGGGAAGTCGAGTTCAGAGAACTCATTATCAAGGAAGAAAATTCCTGGGTTGGAGAGAAAATCAAGAATCTTGATTTTTCGAGACAGGAAATTATTATTGCAATTAAACGTGGCGGAAAGACAATTATTCCGTCAGGCGAAACCACCGTTAAGGCGGGCGATTCGATGATTATATATTCTAAGAAACATGACTGAAAGGAGCGTTCCGGCACATCCGGAACAGACAAAAAGAAATGGAACCAAACAACGGAATGAATCCGATGTATAACGCGTCGCAGGGTCAGCCGCAGATGAATGTCGGCCAGCCGGTGAATGCAGCACCGCAGATGAATGCAGCACCGCAGATGAATGCAGGCCGTCCGCTCAACGTACAACCGCAGGTGAATGCAAACCAGGAAATTCTTCAAGAGATTAAAAAGCTTAAGACCAAACTTAATCTGAGCATAGTCATTAATTTCATTACACTGGCATGCTGTCTCGTAATGCTTATCATCGGACTTGTAGCATTCGCAAAAGTTAAGAAGATTGTCACTGATGTCAAGCCGATGTTTGACACGCTTCAGTCAATCGATATAGCGAATCTCCAGGAGACCTTTTCAGATTTGGGAGATACCGTAGGAAGTGTTGACTGGCAGAGAGTTTCAGATGTATTCAACAACTTTGATATAGAAGGTATTCAGGAAGTATTCGACAAACTGGATGTCGATCAGCTCAACACCACTTTACAGAATGTGGATGAGGCGACTCAGACAATGCAGGATATCGGAGATAAATTGAAACCGCTGATTGAATTCTTTGGCGGCTGATGAAATACATTTTTAATATATCTTGACGGGGTATAGGCTATGAAGAAGAAAAGCAGTTCATTTTATATTTACATTATAGCTTTGGCAGCGATTCTTATAGGTTTTGTCATTGTATTTTTTATCTGGCGTCATGATGTGACTCAGGCGATTAATGTGAAGATTGTCAACGATGCCCTCCCTTTGACGGATGAAGGCAAGGTGCCGGAAGGCGAAGCGGTACCGGAACATAAAGATTCGGGAGAAAACATCGATATATATGTGACGGTTTCGAAAAGCTGGAAGAATACGGATGATTTCGGCGCACAGTACGACGGTTTCATTAAGAACAATTCGGTGGCGGTTGTTTATAACTGGAGTCTCGATATCAATCTTCCCGATGACGGAACAATCGACAGCGCATGGAACGGCACATACGAAACCGACGGAAGAACCATTAACGTAAAGCCCGATGAAAACACGAATATGATTGCTCCGGAAGGTATGCAGACATTCGGATTCGTTATGCTTTCACCGGAAGTTCTGGATATAAGAGATTTTTCTTTTACCGGACACAGATTTGCCAAGATTACGGATTATCCGATGTTCTGGAGCATGGTTGTGCTTCTGATTATCTGGGGAATATTTGTTATAACTTCGCTTATTATTCATTTCCGAATGGCGAAGCTTAAACAGCAGAAACTTCATGATGAAATGGTCATCGACGAAATGATGCATACGTTTGCGAGAATCATCGATGTCAAGGATGAATCCACAAGAGGTCATTCGCTTCGTGTTTCGTATTACAGCAAGATGATCGGCGAGAAGATGGGCATGGACGAGAACGAGGTTAAGAATCTCGGATATATCGCACTTGTTCATGACTGCGGCAAAATCGGTGTTCCCGATCTGGTGCTTAACAAAGCCGGTGCGCTGACTGATGAAGAACGTAAGGAAATGCAGAAACATACGGTTTACGGCGGCAAAATCCTTTCGGGCTTCGATTCAATCGAAGGAATCATCAACGGAGCGATTTATCACCACGAGCGTTACGACGGCAAGGGATATCCGGAAGGCATCAAAGGAAAGGACATTCCGCTTTATGCAAGAATAATCGGTGTTGCCGATTCATTCGATGCCATGAATTCGGACAGATGTTACCGCAAGCATCTTTCCGCGGAGAAAATTCTCGAAGAACTTGAGAACAATGCGGGAACACAGTTCGATCCGGACATTGCCCAGATAATGATTAAGATGGTAAAAGACGGACTTATCGAGGAAATGAAAGGAAAAGCGGACATAATTTCACAGGAAGTAATTAAACTGAAGTAGTATTAAATAAAAAAAATACCAGGAGGTTAATTTCATGAAAAAGTTTTTTAAGGAGTTCAAAGAGTTTGCATTAAAGGGAAATGTTCTCGACATGGCAGTCGGCGTTATCATCGGTGGTGCATTTACAGCTATCGTAACAGCACTTACCGAGAATTTCATCGATCCTATTATTCAGTTCGTGTTCCATATTCCCGGCTGGATTAGGGGATTGTTTGCCGGTGGTAAATGGAATTACTATTCGTTCGACCAGATTGGAACATTCTGCGCCAACTTTGTTTCGGCTGTATTTAATTTCTTAATCATCGCGTTTGTTCTTTTCCTGATTGTCAAAGGAATCAACAAACTCCTTACCGCAGGTAAAAAGGAAGAACCCGAAGCTGCACCTACAACAAAGATTTGTCCTTACTGCAAGAGCGAAATCTCAATCGAAGCAACGAGATGCCCTCACTGCACATCCGAAATCAAAGATTAAGATTCCAATGAATTAAATCTGATATCATAAAATTAACCCCCGGATATGATTCGTCGTAACCGGGGGTTGATTAGTTTGGGAGTATCAAAAACTTATCTTGCAATATCTTCGGCAATCGGGATGATGGATTTGGAAATTGTTTCGATGTTTCCGAAAATCTGTGTCTGTGAATCGATTGATTTCGTAATGTTCGTAATCGAAACGGAAACATTTGAACAGGCTGACTGAGAACCGGTTACAATCGACTTCATTGCACCCACTTCCTTCTTGGATTCATCGAGGGATGAATTCAAGTCATCACAAACCGAATCCATTGTTGAGGCACTTTCCTGAACCTTGTCGACAATCGCGAATGACGATTCAACGTTCGAATTGGATGTCTCGATTGCTTCACGTGAGATTACGATTGAATTGCTGAGTTCAATGGTTCCTTTCTCAACATTCTCAATACTTGATTCCACATCCTTGGTCAGCTTCTTGATTTCGTCCGAAAGAATACGAACCTGATCGGCAACAACGGCAAATCCCTTGCCGGCCTCACCGGCTCTCGCCGCTTCAATCGATGCATTGAGGGATAAAAGATTTGTCTGATTGGCTACATCGATGATTCCGTGCATACACTGTTTGATATCTTCGACCGACTGCTGAAGCGCCAGGAAGGTTTCATTCATTTCGTTGTAACTGTCAACGACTCTGTCCGAACCTTCTTTTAAGTTCTTCATTTCCTGTTTAACTTCTTCGACGGAAGAATAGATGTCGGTTTTAACACCCTGAAATCTGGTGGCGATTTCCGCGGTTCTGTTAAGTGAGTCTTCGGAGGACGCAACCATATGGGACAGACTGTTAAAACCTTCGCTTAAATCATTGAAATCCGCTCCGATTTCGGAAATGCAGTCCGACATTTTAAGTCCCTGCGTTTTCGCATCTTCAACTTTATTGCTCAGATTATTGGCATTGTCAATAATCGGAATGGTTCTTTCTCTGACGAGATCGGGCGAAAGGGTTCTGACGGTTTCTTTTACCTGTACTGGTTTCTTCTTGCCAAACATAGCAAATCCTCCTTGATTGTTGTATTGGAATCAGTGTCTGAAAGTAATTCTGCCGGTTGCGGGGTCCATGCCGTCGACAATTGCGAGCGATTCGAGCTGAATACCCTTGTCGCGAATCATCTGTCCGCCGGGCTGGAAACCTTTCTCAATCGCGATTCCGACGCCTTCAACCGTTGCTCCGGCGGCGTTGATTAAATCGATGAGTCCCATAACCGCGCATCCGTTTGCGAGGAAATCATCTATAATTAGTATGTGATCGTCCTTGGTTAAGAATTTCTTCGAAACGATAATGTCATATTCTCTCTTCTTGGTAAAAGAAATAACTTTCGAAGTATAGACATCACCGTCGAGGTTGATGCTTGCCGTTTTCTTGGCAAAAACAACCGGGCAGTTGAAACTTTCCGCAACAACGCAGGCGATGCCGATTCCGGAAGCTTCAATGGTAAGAATTTTGTTAATGGGTTTGTCTTTGAAAAGTCGCTTGAATTCAGCACCCATTTGGGCGAAAAGAGAGACATCCATCTGATGATTAAGGAAACTGTCAACTTTTAAAACGTCTCCTTCTTTGACAATGCCGTCCTTCTGAATTCTTTCTTCGAGAAGAATCATTATGCTACCTTCTTTCATAAGGTTTTTTGATGAGGTTATTTTAGCATATTTTCTGAAAAATGTCGAAAAGAATTATGGATATTTTGAAAATAAAAGACATTTTGCATAAAAAATAAAAAGAACGTTATTTCACATTGACAGAGGCAATTGCGGTGGGGTATACTTCACTTTGTCAATAATAATACTTTTTTGCCGGAAGGGAATCATGAGACCAGTTTTTTTTTTACGGTCTTTTTTGTTTTCTCTGACCGGAAACAGGAGGACAAAATGAAAAAGTTTTTAAGCATCATCCTTGCATGCGTACTTGTTCTTTCACTTGCAGCATGTTCAGGAAACACCAAGAAAGAAGAAGGAAAGATTAAAGCAGGTTTTATTTTCCTTCATGATGAGAACTCAACTTACGACTTAAACTTCATCAACGCTGCCAAAGAAGCTTGTGAAGCTGCCGGTGTTGAATATCTTTTCAAAACCAACATTCCCGAAGGTCAGGAGTGCTACGAAGCAGCATGTGAACTTGCTGACGCAGGTTGCGGCATCATCTTTGCAGACAGCTTTGGTCACGAAGATTACATTATTCAGGCTGCTAAGGAATTCCCCGAAGTTCAGTTCTGCCATGCAACAGGTACAAAGGCACATACAGAAGGCCTTTCAAACTATCACAACGCTTTCGCTTCTATTTACGAAGGACGTTACCTTGCAGGTGTAGCTGCAGGAATGAAGCTCAACGAGATGATCGATAACGGCGAAATCACAGCAGATCAGGCTAAGATCGGTTACGTTGGTGCTTATACATACGCAGAAGTTATTTCAGGTTATACATCATTCTTCCTCGGTGCACGTTCAGAGTGTCCCACAGCTACAATGGAAGTAACCTTCACAGGTTCATGGTACGATGAGACAGCTGAGAAGGAAGGCGCACAGAAGCTTATCGATGACGGTTGTGTTCTTATTTCACAGCATGCCGATTCGATGGGTGCTCCCACAGCTTGTGAGACAGCAGGTGTTCCCGATGTATCTTACAACGGAAGTACAGCTTCAGCTTGCCCTAACACATTCATCGTTTCTTCAAGAATTGACTGGGCTCCTTAC
>JAKSSB010000069.1 GCA_024403285.1 Lachnospiraceae bacterium
ACCCTTAGCAGGGGCGCCTCTTCAGCCTCTTGAGTATTTCTCCAAAGTCTGCAGCACTACGCTACCAATATGTATTCGCGGTCAAAAACCGAACTTAATGTGTGCATCAAACCCATGACGCAAAGATTATTATAATGTACGAACGGCTCTTTGTCAACTGAATTTCTTCGTCTATTTTCTGCTTGCAGCTATGGCCTTGTTAATCTTGGTAACATATCCGTTCATGACAATTGACAGAACCGCCGACGTGACCAGGCCGATGTAATAACCCAGTTTGATAAGCATCGATTTGACCGTCAACGCATCGCCCGTAATGCCTTTTAACGCGAAAATCGCGGACACAAAAACAAAAAGGTTAATCGACAGGAAAATCAATACCCAGTTGCATCGAAAAGCATCGTGACTGAATTTCGTGAGAACAAATGAGAAAATCTCCGATGCCAGTACAACGAACACGGCCGCAATACACCAGCCGCCCAGGAATCCGGCAGATTCAAAATCCTCATTGTTGCTCAGATTCAGAATAACCAATACGGCATTGATTATCGTTCCGATACCGGAGCCGATAATCCAGTACCCGCAGTTTTTATATGCTTTATTGATTTCTTCGAGTAAATCCATAACATTCCTCTTTTCGTTTGATGTACCGTTTCCCGTGCTCTATACGATATCCGCATACTGAAACGGAATTATCTTGTCCAGGTCGGCCGGATTGATTTCCACCTGATAACCGATTTTACCGCCGCTAAAGTAGATTGTGTCGAAATCTTTGGCTGTCTCGTGAACCGTCGTTTTGAAGAACTTCTTCATTCCGATCGGTGAGCAACCGCCATGGATATATCCGGTCAATGGTAAAAGATCTTTTGACTTAAGCATTTCTATGCTTTTCTCTCCGACTGCTTTGGCCGCCTTCTTTAAATTCAGCTCACTGTCTACCGGCACCACAAAAACATAATTCTGCTTTGAAGCTCCGATTGTAACAAGTGTTTTGAAGACCTTGTTCAAGTCTTCGCCGAGGACTGTAGCGACTTCAACTCCGCTTATCGCCTCAGCTCCGTCATATATATGCTCTGTGTACGCAATCTTTTTCTGCTCGAGAAGTCTGCACACATTTGTTTTTTCCTGTTTTTTAGCCATGTTTTGTGACTCGCTTTCATCAACACAAATTAAATTAATCGAGTAGGAGGGGAATCCCTCCTCTCGTCTCGCCGGCCGCATGATGCGAAGCATCTAAATTCCATATGCGGCCGTGTGAATTAAACAGGCCGGTTTTTCTCCGGCCTGCAAACTCCTGAAAAAGCCTACGCGTTAAGATATTTCTTCTGCTCCTCGGTAAGGACATCAATCTTTTTACCGAGGAAATCAAGTTTACGCGTAGCAACTTCGCGGTCAACTTCAACGGGAACGTCGATAAGCTTCTCGTTAAGCTCACCTGCATGCTCAACAAGATACTTTGCGCTGAGAGCCTGAATTGCAAAGCTCATATCCATGATTTCTGCGGGATGTCCGTCACCTGCTGCCAGGTTTACGAGACGACCTTCCGCAAGTACGAATACCCACTGGCCTGTGGGAAGCTTGTATCCCATAATATTGTTACGCATCTCGCGGGATTCTGTTGCAATCTCACGAAGTCGTGCCATGTCGATTTCACAGTCGAAATGACCGGCATTGCACATGATTGCACCGTCCTTCATGACAGCGAAATCTTCCTCGTCGATAACTTTGTTGCAACCGGTAACAGTGATGAAGAAATCACCGATTTTGGCTGCTTCATGCATGGGCATAACATCAAAACCGTCCATAACAGCCTCAATTGCCTTAACGGGATTAACTTCCGTAACGACAACTCTTGCACCGAGGCCTTTCGCACGCATGGCGGTTCCTTTGCCACACCATCCGTAACCTGCAACTACAACTATTTTGCCGGCTACGATAAGATTAGTTGTTCTGTTGATACCGTCCCAAACCGACTGGCCCGTTCCGTAACGGTTATCGAAGAAATGCTTGCACTCCGCGTTGTTTACTTTAACCATCGGGAATTTAAGCTCGCCGGCCCTGTTCATCGCCTCGAGACGAAGAATTCCTGTCGTGGTCTCCTCGCATCCGCCGATAACACCGGGAATCAGATCGGTAAGCTCCGTATGCATCATGTGAACGAGATCGCCGCCGTCGTCAATGATGATATTCGGACCGGGTTTAAGAACCGCACGGATATGATTGTCATACTCTTCCGGAGTCGTTCCGTGCCATGCATGAACCTCAAGTCCTGCCTTAACAAGTGCCGCAGCGACGTCGTCCTGTGTCGAAAGCGGATTCGAACCGGTTACATACATCTCGGCGCCGCCTGCTGCGAGTGTTTTACAAAGATATGCCGTCTTGGCCTCAAGATGGACCGAAAGGGCAATTTTGATTCCCTTGAAAGGTTTCGTCTTCTCAAACTCTGCCTCGAGTGTTCTCAAAAGGTCGCAGTTTCTCTTGACCCATTCAATTTTGCGTTCTCCACTCTCTGCGAGGTTAATGTCTCTGATTTCGCTGCTCATCTGTTAATCTCCTTATTCATCTTCCGGCTCGCGCCGTTAATTTGCAATTAATTACAACACCGACATTCATTCTATCACGATTTCGCCGGCACCTTCAATACTGACTTATACCAATTCCTCATCCACGGTAAAAGACATCTTCTCACCGCTCACCGGATGCTTAAATTCCAGTGCATACGCACAAAGCGCCAGTTCTTTTACCCCGTTTAATCTTGTCTCCGCGTCAGACTCCGGCGTTTTGTATTTCATATCGCCGAGAAGCGGATGCCCCGCGTTCGCCATCTGAACCCTTATCTGGTGATGCCGCCCGGTGAGCAGCTTAATCTCGAGCTTCCCCGGCGCGTACTCCCGGTACTCAAGTTCGCTTTTTTTACCCTCTTTATAGTGCGCCTCGCCCGGCTTCACCACCTTCGATATATTACTCCGGCCGTCCTTGTAAACCACATCCGAAAGTTTCCCTTCTTTATCGGTAAAAGAACCGCAGACCGAGGCCCTGTATACCTTCTGAATCCGGTTCTCCGTAAGCTGCTTCGACAGCTTCGCCGCCGCATCCTTCGTTTTCGCAAGAAGAACAAGTCCGTGCACCGGCTGGTCGATTCGGTTGATCACCGCAACATACGGATTCATCATTCGGCCCGCAAGGTAATTCTTAATTTCATTCACGACGTCCATTTCGCCGATTCGCGCGCTTTGCACGGCAATTCCGGCCGGCTTATACACTACCAGAACATCTCTGTCTTCATAAACTATCTTTGTAATCATTACTGTATCCTAACAAACAAAATATTAGTATAAACACTACCCCCTAATAATACTAAATTACATCTGATATTACAAACGATATGAGCAAGAACATGTAGTTTTCTGCGAATAACGCTTGTCGGCATGGCAATTCATTCACTTCAATTCAATATAACTCGATCCTTTTTTTGTCAACAGCAAATAAAAATGAGAAAACGCGTATCGTTATTACTATTCTCTGCCAAGTAAAAATTTATTTTAAAAGATATTGACTCTTACGTTACGTAATAGTTTATTGTATACTTACCACGGAGGGAAATGTTATGATGACAGTAAATGAAGTAAGCAAATTAACAGGAGTGAGCATACGTACTCTTCAGTACTATGATTCGATTGGACTACTAAAGCCGACGGAGTACACCGAATCAGGTTATAGACTGTATGATGATGCAGCCCTGGAGTGTTTGCAACAGATTTTATTTTTCAGAGAATTGGAATTCCCGTTAAAAGAAATAAGGGAAATTGTAACGCAACCGGATTTTGATAAAAAGAAAGCTTTAGAACAACAAATAGAACTTCTGACTATGAAAAAGGAGCGTCTGGAAAACCTTATAGAATTTGCCCGTGGAATACAAAACGGAGGAACATTAATTATGGATTTTACAGCTTTTGATAACAGCAAACTGGAGGAATATTCTCAAAAGGCAAAAGAACAGTGGGGCGACAGCAAAGAATATGCAGAGTATGAAGCAAAGACATCTTCCCGTACTAAAGACGATGAGAAATTGCTTTGGAAAGATTTTATGAAGCTATTCGAGAAATGCGGAACAATTAAGGACACTGATCCTAAATCGGAGGAAGCTCAGGCTATAATAAAAGAAATCCAGAACTACATCACTCAAAATTTCTATAAATGTACCAATGAGATTCTTGCAAGTCTGGGCAAAATGTACGTAGCCGACGGCGAATTCAAAACTAATATTGATAAAGCAGGTGGTACCGGCACTGCTCAATTTGTCAGTCGCGCAATCGAAGAATATGTAAAGTAATTTACCGGAAAGGGGCACATCAAATGGTATGTGTCCCTTTTGATTTTTCTTTTTCAGCCAGTGCACTGGGTTTCATAGTTCATTTATCTTTAATTCAGCACAAGCGCCCTCCGTAAGATAATGAACTGTGAACCCCGTCACCTCGGTCCGTATGAAAATATAACCACTAGCCCCGTCCGCAGGGAGGAATATAAACCCTTCCGGTTTTGAAGACGTTCTTGAGGAAGCGGTCCGCTTCGTCGGAGACTTCTTCGTAGATGTCTGTATCGATGTTGTGGCCGCAGTTTGAGTACATTACGAGTTTGCAGTAAGGCAGACACCGGGCGGTTCTCATAATGAGTTCCGGCGTGCTTATGGGATCGTCTGCAGCTCCTATGATGAGGGTAGGCACTGTGATGGTTTTTAAGGCTTCGCAGAGATTTTCCTCGGTGCCCATTTTCATGAGAGGTCTGCCGTAATCAAGCTTCTTTTCGTCTTCAAAGGCTTCCGAGAAATTTGAAATCCAGTCTTCTCTGATGTCGCGTCTTGCCTGTCTGTCTTCGTCATTTGCGATGGGCGGATCGAAGGGCGGAACCTCTTTGAGGATGCCCTGTTCAACCATCTGACGGTATGACATGGTGCCCTCTTGTGAACTGTGAGGACCGGGAACCATAGCGATGAAAGCCTTGACTCTTTCTCCTGCCATAAGCATTAAATGCCAGCCCACACCTGCGCCGTGGGAAGCTCCCATATATGTGAATCTGTCGATTTTCATTTTGTCCGCAAAGGCAATTACGTCCGAGGCAAAAACATCGAACCATTTTTCCTTGTAATCTTCTTTTACCAGGGATGAAAGATGGAAGCCACGCAGGGTTATGCAATAAACATGATATCCCATTTCTGCCATTCTCTGCTGCATTCCGTCATGGTAAAATCCCATCTGCGCCGAAAGAATAATATTGTCGCCGGAGCCGAATTCTTCGTAAAACAGTGATACATTTTCATCCACCTGTACACGTCCTGTTTTAATTACGCCTCCGCAGGGCGGATAGTTTCTGCCCCTGCCGCTGCCATTTCTGTTGGCTTCATCGAGCCAGCCTGTCATGCCGCGGGAAAGACGGGTATCCATGGGGGTTCCGTCTAAGAATTTCAGATTAGACTGAATGGTATTCATCAGACAGTGCTGCCCCATTTCAAATCCGAAATTAATGGATGCGACGCCGCCATCGGCATTTTTAACCCAGTCGGGAGTGAACACGAAACATCTTTTCATTTTGTTCAGCTTCGCCAGCCTCGGCTCCACCTCAGTCTTGAAATCGTGCATTTCGTCTCTTTTACCCATTGCATAAAAGAGGTATGTTCCGTTTTTCTCAAACTCATCAAGAATCTCATCGGAAGGAATTTCTCTTGCGCCCACAGGAACAAGACCGGTAAAAAATCCCTGGTAAAGCTCCGCCATTCTAAAGGTCATATTTGCACCGGCGGAATTACCCAGAAGGAATTTATTGCCCACACCTTCCGTATGTTTTGCAATAAAATCATTAATCAAATTATAAACCGAAGGCCTGTGTTCGTCGCTCCAGCAGCCCTGAACGTCACCGTTTTCGTCACGATATTCGTTGGCCAAAGGCACAAGAATGTAGCAGCCCTTCATGTCTTCCTGATATGAAGGGGCGGCAAAATGCTCCGCACCGGCATACGTAACGCAGAGTTTTCCAACCAATGCATTTGATAATCCGTGTAAAAATATTAAAACCGGATAATTATCTCTCTTCGGCCATCCGTGTTCCGTAGGATCGTAGAAATAGTATTTCATGGAAATATCATTTCCTTCTCCGACGAATGTATCCTCTTCAAACAAATCCGCAAATTCTCCCTCGATATAAGATGGAGCACAGGTAATAAACGCTCCCCGAGGTAAGTCTTTTTCCCATGGTATTTCTTTTTCCATAATCCCTGTCTCCTTTACATCCTAAATCTGTAGCCCACACCCCAAATGGTCTCGATATAGTCCGGATTCGAGGTGTTCGTCTCGATTTTTTCTCGTATTTTCTTGATGTGCACAGTGACCGTCGCTATGTCGCCGACCATATCCTGCGCCCAGATTTCCTTGAACAGATCCTCCCTGGTAAAAACTTTGTTGGGATGCGATGCAAGGAAGTACAAAAGATCGAATTCTTTCGTGGTAAAAGATTTCTCCTCTCCATCCACAAAAACTCTTCTTGCGGTTTTGTCGATTCGAAGTCCGCGGATTTCGATGACATCGTTCTGCTCTCTGTTAGCACCGACAAGTCTGTCGTATCTCGACAGATGCGCTTTGACTCTTGCAACAAGCTCACTCGGTGAAAAAGGCTTCGTCATGTAATCATCGGCGCCCATTCCAAGTCCGTAAATCTTGTCGATTTCCTCTTTTTTGGCACTTACGATAATGATCGGTATGTCTTTTACCGCTCTGATTTTCCTGCAGATGTCGTAGCCGTCCATGCCCGGAAGCATCAGGTCGAGTATGACCAGATTGAAATCGCCGTTTGTCGCAAGTTCGGCTCCCTCCGCGCCGTCAAAACACAGCTCGACTTTGTGACCGCTCATCTCCAGATAGTCTTTCTCCAGATCCGCAATCGCAACTTCATCCTCAATTATCAGTATTCTGCTCATTTTTTCCCGCCTCCCTGGACAGATGCCTGTTACGGTTCTTCGTCGCCGCACCGACAACCATCTTCTCAAATCTTACAATCGGTCCGTCCTCCGACTCTTCGGTGACTTCAACCGGCTCGTTATATCTTTTAACGGTAAAATGTATACAAAGCCCGACGCCTTCCTCTCCGCTGGCCCAGATGTTGCCGCCGTGGTCTTCAATAATCTTGTTCGCTATCGCAAGGCCGATTCCGCTGCCGCCTTCGCGCGAATTTCGTGAAGAATCGGTCCGGTAAAAACGATCGAACAGGCGCGACAGGTCTTCTTCCTTCACTCCGCGGCCGTTATCGGAAATCTCGACCAGAATATTGTCGCCGTCCTCCTTAATATCGATCCGGATTTCGCTGTTCTCCTCTTTGCGATATTTAACACTGTTGTTGATGATATTGTTAATAACACGCTTTAACTGCTCGGGATCGGCCATAATCTTGGTGCCGACGGGCAGGGTATTATTGTACTTAAACTTAATTCCTTTCGACTCCAGATCAAGTCCGACTTCTTCGGAGCAGTCGTCGAAATACGCATTCACATCCAGTATATGAATCTCAAGCGGAACCTGATTGCTGTCGAAACGCGAATAAATCGTAAGCTCGTCAATCAGTCGGTCCATGTCGTTTGCTTTTACCGAAATGGTTCTGATGTAGCGCTCCATTTTCTCCGGCGAATCGGCGACACCGTCCATAATGCCCTCGACATAACCTTTTATCGAGGTGACGGGCGTTTTCAAATCATGCGAAATGTTACGAATCAGCTCTCTGTTCTTGCGCTCGTTCTCGACTTTCTCGTCGGCGGAATTTTTTAACTCCTTACGCATCTTCTCGAAATCCGCAAAAAGCTCGCCGATTTCTCCTTTTTCACGGCTTTCGACCGGATCGGAGAAGTTTCCTTCGGCAATCTTTCGCATCTCGACTTTCAAATCGTTGAGCGGTCGCACGAAACTGTGCCGCAGCCAGAAGGTTATCGGGATACTGGATAAAAGAAGTACTCCCAGAAGTGAGAAGAAAAGAAGTGTCACTACTTCCTTGGAAATTCGCAAATCCAGATCCAGCAATATGTAAAACACAATTGCCAGAGACATGGGAAGTACGATGAATATTAAGAATGTCAGTAAAAGACGCGTTGTAAACTTCATTTCTTTTCCTTTAACAAAGAATCATTTCTCGGTATTTTCACTGTTCTATATGAAATAACCACATCCTAACGAAGTGAAATTTTCTTCCAAAACGTATCAATTGCTTCGCGTCCGGCGGATACCGAACCCTGTATCATTTTCTCGCTTCCGCCGCCTCTTCCCGAAAGATGTGAATTCATGGACTTCGCAAGCTCACGCAACGATATTTCTCCGCCCTCATCACGCCGTCCGCAGACATATCTGTATCCGGCTTCATCATTTCCGGTATATACCGCAACAATTCCGTCGAACTTCTCAACTGCGCCGTTTATTAACGTGCGAACCTGAATTTCATCAAGTCCTTCCGGGTAAAAGACGACCGCCCGAAGCCCCGCTTCCACGGCATCCTCCAGTTTCTTCGAAAACATTTCCGCCGTCAGTGCGGTAACGGCTTTTTTAAGTTCGGTATTCTCTTCCTTAAGCTTAAGCTGCGCATTCATTGCACGTTCGACCGCTTCGGCGCATTCGTATCTTTTAGCGGAAAGATAACCCATGACAGCCTTTGTCGATTCGGCAAGCGCCACGAAATCTTCGTAAGCATCCGTTCCCGATTTGAGCATTATTCTCGTTCCGCCCCTGTGAGGCATGAAGTCAATAACCTTGATAACTCCGATTTGTCCGGTCGATGCCACATGTGGTGCACAGCAGGCGCAGATGTCAATACCCTCTATCGTCACAAGCCGCACGCTGTCAAGCTCAAGCTTCGACCTGTAATCTATGTCTTTTATCTCCTCCGGCGAAGGGAAAGAAGCAACAATCGGAATGTCCTCACAGATTGCACGATTGGCCAGTTTCTCAATATTTGCAATCTCTTCGGCCGAAAGCGGACCGTCGACATCAAGTGTCACTCCTGTTTCGGAAAGATGGAATCCCACATTGTCGTATCCGTGAATATTGTGAAGAATTCCGCAGAAAAGATGCTCGCCCGAATGTTCCTGCATTCTCCGGAATCTGACTTCCCAGTCGATTTCGCCGACAACGGTGCTTCCGATTTCCTTAGGCTCGTCGATTACATGCACGATTTCTCCGTTTTCTCTGTATACGCCTTTGACTTCCAGACCGTCAAGCGTTCCTTTGTCCCACGACTGTCCGCCGCCTTCCGGGCTGAACGCCGTCAGGTCGAGACCGATTCTGTAGGTGCCGTTCTCATCTTCGGTGCACGAAATAACCGTCGCCGAAAACTCTCTGACCGAACCGTCTCTTTCGTATACCGCATCTGTTCTTAAATTCACTCTTTCGTCTTTCATATCTTAAGTCACACCGTATTACGAATGCGTAACCTGAACCCATTCGTTGGTGAAATTCTCCTTTTCGGTACTGATAATTCTGTTTCTTCCGCTTGTTTTACCCTCATAAAGATTCTGATCCGCAAGTCGGATAATCTCGTCTGTCGTCGAATTCTCTCCGGTCTGCACGATACCGAAGGACATCGTGATTTTAATCACACCTTCGACACCCTCGCTCACAACTTCCTGCGCCCTGATTTCATTAAGGATATCGAGAAGCTTGCCTGCTGCCGCCGCAATTTCCATATTCTCGAAAACAAGCAGAAATTCCTCGCCACCCCATCTTGCGACGAAACCGTTGCCGGTCATGCCTTTTCGCAGAATTTTGGCCGTTTCCTTCAGCACATCGTCGCCGGCTTCGTGGCCGTAAGTATCGTTAACCTTCTTAAAAAAGTCGATATCGCCGATAGCCACGCAGTACTTCATTCCCGTGGTCGAAAGATTCTTCTCGAGTGCATCCAGCTTTTTGTTTGCAAGACGTCTGTTGTACAATTCCGTAAGCGCGTCCCTCTCAACAAGATTGTGAAGAGCCCTCTGCATCTGCAGAACCGACTTGCCCATCTCTCCGATTTCGTCCTTACGTTTCATAACCTCGTAGTTCGGCTCTTTGGAAAGCTCTCCCTTGGCCACGTTTGATAAATCCTTCTGTAAAAGATGTATCGCCCGCGCGATGCTCTTCGCATAGTAATATGCCACGAGTGCCGCAATAATCATGAAAACCGATTCGACGATAATCACGGGCGCAACCGCTCTCATAACGAGACTGTTAACTTCCTTTGTCGGCTTCGCAATTGCAATCATTCCGACGCAGCCGCCCGTTTCCGGAAGAAGAATCGGCGAATAATACGCATAGTAGGAAACATTGTTAATGTTAACTCTGTTGTAGAACTTTTCTCTTTTACCGTCCACAACATCCTGATTGATAACCGTATTCGCTCCGGTTCCGATAAGGCGCTCGCCGCCGGAATTCTTAAGCGTGGTCAGCATTCTTGTGTCCTTGTAAAAAATCGAAATCTCAGCCTGAGTATCCGCGCTGTAGCGGTCAAGTGTTTCAAAATTACCGGTAATCTTTCTGATAGTAAAGGAACTGTTACTTTCAATGG
>JAKSSB010000007.1 GCA_024403285.1 Lachnospiraceae bacterium
AGGAAGTAAGGAAAATGTCTGACGCATGGGACGGTTTACATGGTATAATAGAAGACGGAGTATTTAACCGGGTGCATGAAAGATTCGAAATGCAGAAAGCAAGTGCACGCGAATGGAGAGATGTCATCAACAGTTATTTTTACCGAAAGACGGGAATTGCGGATGAACACGGAAGAGAACTCTACTGATTATTTCAGCGGAGATTTACGAATACCTGACGAAATATAAGTGATAAGGCTGTCGAATACCTGACGAGATTTTAAGTGATAGAACTGTCGAGGCGGGCGGCCGGTATGGAGGCATATAATGAGAATTTCACCGATATACAGTGACGGAATGATAATCGAGCGCAACAGGGAGAATATCGTGGAAGCGGTATCAAAACCCGGAGCGGAAATCGAAGTAATTTTTGACGGAGAAAGTTTTGCCGTCAAGGCGGGAGACGACGGTAAATGGAGCGTGAAACTGAGCGCGCGCCCGGCCGGCGGTCCTTTTACCATGACGATTAACGACGGAGAGGAAGTGCTGACGGTTTCCGATATTTATGTCGGAGATGTGATTCTTCTTGCAGGTCAGTCGAATATGGAACTGCCGGTATGCAGAACGCTTGACCTTTACAAAAAGGACCTTGAGGGAGTGAATTACCCGCAGATAAGGATGTTCCAGCTTCCGAAGGAAGCTTCTTTCGGAGAACCGGATGAGATTTTGAGATCGGGTTCATGGATTAAAGCAACGCTTCCCGCAGTAATGGATTTCAGTGCGGTGGGATTCTATTTTGCACAGAAGAAATTTGATGAAGACGGAGTACCCGTAGGTCTTGTTCATGCGGCAGTCGGAGGAACGCATATCGAAGCTTTCATGAGCGAAGAGAAGGTTATCGAAGCCGGAAGAATGAACAGAATCCGTGCCGTGCGTGCAGGAAGATCCCTTGAATGTACATGTCTGCCGAACGACAGCTGCAAGATGTGTTACGAGGAGATTATCGAAAGAGATAAAAAGCCCGGATTCGTTGAAGAAACCGTACGTGCGGAAATGTCAGACATGATGAAATGGTTTGAGAAACTCGGACGTGACGATTACGGTGTACGCGGCAACTGGCAGGATCATGAGTGGAACGAAGAAGAACTTAAAGATGCTTTTGTTGTCGATGTTCCTTCGTCGTGGATTAACATTCCGCTCGGCAAGATGAAGGGAAGCGTCTGGGTTCAGAGAACAATTGATATTCCCGAAGAATTTGCCGGCAAGGCTGCGCAACTTCGACTCGGAACGATTGTCGATGCGGACGATACGTATGTTAACGGAACACTTGTCGGTCATACGGATTATTTTTACCCGCCGAGACGATATGATGTTCCGGAAGGACTTCTTAAAGCAGGAAGAAACGTTATCACGGTTCGCGTGATTATCAATAATAACGTGGGCGAATTCAAAACTGAGATGCCTTACTGCCTGAAATTCGGAGATGACGAAATATCACTCGAAGGCAAATGGTTTGCGAGAATCGCCGCAGTGGAGAAGCCGATGGGCGGACAGACTTTCTTTTTCTGGCATCCGACTTCGCTTTACAACACGATGATTTATCCGGTAAGAAATATTTCTTTCGGAGCGATATTCTTTTACCAAGGAGAATCCAACACAAGGTATCCCGATGATTTCGAGTTCCTTATGGTCGATATGATTGATGAATTCAGAAGCCTGTTCGGAGAGGATACGCCGTTTGTTTTTGCGGAGCTTCCCGATTTCGAGGGCGAGACCTGGGAGCAGCCGGGTGATGACGGCTGGAACAGAATGAGACGTTCGCAGCGTAGAGCGGCAAAAACGCGTGACAACGTGGAAATGGTGCTCATGTACGATCTCGGTCAGAGGAATGAGATTCATACCCAGAACAAGAAGCTTGTGGGTGCGAGATTTCTTGAAGCGTATAAGAAACTGCAGCAATAAAATGCAGAATGATATATAAGTTACAAAAGAAAGGAACGAATTTAGATGATTAAGGTCGAGAAAATACCCGGAGAGTCAGCGAGAGATTATGCATCGAGATTTCTGTGCAGTAATATTGTTTCGCTTGAACTGAAACCCGGACAGGCACTTAGCGAAACAGAACTGGCGAATGAAATCGGAGTCAGCAGAACTCCGCTTCGTGAAGCGCTGATAGATCTGAATCATTCGCATGTAATCGAGACATATCCTCAGAAAGGAAGCATGGTTGCGCTTATCGATCCCGAACTTGTTGAGGAATCGCGTTTTGTGAGAGAAGTACTCGACGTTTCGGTGGCCGAGATTGCGTGTCACATCGCAACTCCCGAGGATCTGATGAACCTTGAAGCAAATGTTAAACTTCAGGAATTCTATCTTGAGAATTATGCGGCAGATAAGCTTCTCGAACTCGATAACGAATTTCACAGAATGATTTACGTTATGGCGAAGAAAGAGAGAACCTACGAAATGAAGTCGGGAATGATGATTCATTACGACAGGGTTCGTGCCCTTTCTCTCGTTACCGTCAAGGATAAAAAAATCGTCGACGACCACCGCCGCATTTTCGAAGCTATAAAGAACCACGATGCGGAAGATGTCAAAACCGTGATTATGAAGCATCTTTCGAGATATGACATCGACAAGGAAGAAATCAAGAAAGCTTATCCGGAGTACTATAAGAGTTAAGAGGACCGGTTATAATGATGAAAACCAAAGAAAAGAGAATCAAGAAACTTAAAAGAGTACATTTATTGCCGCATCTCATTATTCTCGTGGTAGTACTTATGCTCTTTACCGTTTTAATTACGGCATATGCGGAACTGTTTTTGTCACTTCTTCTGCAAAATCACTTGGAAAGTTCTTTTCAGGGAGCGGACGCACTGGCCGAGCGTATAGAATCGGCTGTCGGCGATGCTGATGAAATAACCGAAGATATGCTTCCGCGGTCTTTGAAAGACTACGGTCTTTTCGATACTGAGGCCGGGGAATTTATTCTTTTACCGACCAATCCCATTGATACCGAAAATCTTATGGAATACGGTTTTAATGTAGGAACGGTATACTTCGATGAATACGGGATGGCGAATTCCGAATGGATAGAAGATGACATCATGAACCCCTGGGTGTTCGGCTGGGAATTTATCAATGCCGACTATAAGACATTCTTCAATAATATGCATAATGATGACGACGCAGTCACGTCATTCAACGGCTGGATTCTCAAATCAGTTTTAAATGACAAATACGTTCTTTACTACAGTACGGAGATGACGATTTATGTCAGCGATATTCGATATTTTTCTGTTTTTGGAATATCGCTTGTGATTCTTGTGGGAATTCCGTTAATTCTCTATGTTTCGATGCTTATCAGCACCATTGCTTCACAGAGAAAAGCTGCAAGAATTCTGTATTATGATGCCGTAACCGGCGGCAAAAACTGGCTGTTTTTTACCGAGCGTGCAGAGAAGTTTATTAAGAATGCAGTACGCGGTAAAAGAAAATATGCAATGGTAAGTCTCAGAATGGAGCGCTATCAGAGCTTCTGCGCATGTTACGGACCGGTTGAAGGCGAGATGGTTGTGGAGCAAATCAAAGAAATTCTCGAACAGGCGGTTCTGAAACGCAAGGAAGCTTTCGCCAGATACGCCGAAGCGGAATTCGGTCTGATGCTTATCGAAGAGAATCCCGAACAGATAACGGAGCGCGTTGAAGGAATAAGAAAGATGCTTGTTGAGGGCATCAGGGAACGTAAAGTGGATTTCAATATGGGAATCTGCGAAGTGACGGATCGGATTACGCCGGATGAACTTTATTCGAATGCCAGCTTGGCAAGAAAAAATGTTCAGGAGAAGGCTACGGAAAAGATTTTCCGGTTTAATGAGAAACTTAAGGAAGAGCAGGTCTGGGAGCATTTCATGGAAGAAAACATGGAACATGCGCTGGAAGCGGGAGAACTTCATGTGTATCTTCAGCCCAAATACAATGCGAAAACGCACAAACTCGGCGGAGCGGAAGCACTTATTCGCTGGATAAGTCCGACAAAAGGGTTTATCGGACCGGGAAGATTTATTCCGATTTTTGAAAAGAACGGCTTTATTACAAAGATAGATGATTTCATGCTGAAAAGCGTGGCTGAACTTCAGGCGAAGTGGGTTGCCGAAGGACGTAATGTTGTGCCGGTGTCGGTCAACATTTCCAGAGCTCATTTTACCAGAGATGATCTGGCGGAGCACATATGCGCAATAGTGGATGCCGCAGGCGCTCCGAAGAATCTGATAGAACTTGAACTTACCGAGAGCGCATTCTTTGAAGACAAGGATACGTTGATCAATACGGTCGAGAAACTTAAAAAAATGGGCTTTGCCGTGTCGATGGACGATTTCGGAGCAGGTTATTCATCCTTGAATTCACTTAAGGATTTACACCTCGATGTTCTGAAAATCGATGCAGACTTCTTCCGTGGACGTGAAGAGAACGAGGAGAGAAGTTCGCTCATCGTATCGGAGACAATCCATCTAGCGCAGAACCTCGGAATGACTACGGTCGCCGAAGGAATTGAAAGTGCCGAGCAGGTTGAATTCCTTGCCGAGAGCGGGTGCGATCTGATTCAGGGCTTTTATTTCGCGAAGCCGATGCCGGTCGAAGAATACATTCAAAAGATGGAAGAAGACAAATAAATACCTATTAAGTTTTACCGGTTGGGATATCCCAACCGGTTTTTTAATTGCCTCGTGGTGTTCTTTGATGATATTCTTCCGGGGGGTGATTGCCTCGGGGCGTTCTTTGATGATATTCTGCCGGGGACACACTTTCGTTCAATTGACTTACGCAGCGGTTCTAAGCTCGAAAAGACCTCGCTAAGAACCGGCGAAGTCAAAAGGTCCCCTTGCAGAATACATGCAAAGAACCACCCCTCGAGGAAATGCGGGAGGGGGATTTAGATTCTCGGGCTTTTTGTACATCGGAATTTTGCTTTTTGAAATTTTCGATGTATTTTCTTTCATTTTCCGGGCTATTGTACATCGGAATTTTGCTTTTTGAAATTTCCGATGTATTTTCTTTCATGTTCCGGGTTTTTGTACATCGGAATTCTTGTTTTTAGAAATTTCCGATGTATTTTCTTTCATTTTCCGGGCTATTGTACATCGGAATTTTGCTTTTTGAAGTTTTCGATGTATTTTTCTTAGATTCTCGAGCTTTTTGTACATCGGAATTCTCAATTCTTGTTATTTTCGATGTTCGCCTCTGGAAAAATAGTCTTACGCGACAGCATACTGGATTGACTTGTTGGATTTTGCTGTCATTGCCCTTCAAACAAATCGATTCACCTTTTCAACTACCGCTAAAATCATAAAATTTTGCAAATTAGCGGTATCCGAACTTGATTTCAATCTTGATTTAGCCATGTAGGATTTTTGGCCATGCAGGATAAAATCGTTACGCAGCTCAAGATATGCAGATTGAGCAATTCAAAATCTAATTTCACCGAACTTGGGTGGGAATACTATGTTGATTGGCGTACAGTTAAACCAAATATTCCGCACAGGTAAAACAACAAATCCGGCACTTGGTAAAAACAACCAAAAATAAAATGTGAAATATGTTTATTTTGACACTAGAAAATCAAAAATAAATTTTGTAATATACTTGTATACAAGAATGGTAAAAGACAAAAAGGAGGTAACCATGAAGGGCAAAACCGATACCACCGAAGCTGTAAAAAGCGTGAATACGGAAACGGAAATAACGGAAAAGCAAGTAACGGAAACAGAAGTTATTCCGGCACCGGAAACCAAAGCGTCAAGTGAGAAGAGGCCTTTGAAAGAGAAGATTAAGTCCGCTCCGAAAGATGCATCCGTCTGGGCGAAAGGAATGGGTAAGCATCTTAAGACGAACTGGCTTATATATACATTTTTTATCATCCCCGTAATTTACTACGTAATTTTCAGATACATTCCGATGTTCGGTAACATCATCGCATTCAGAAAGTATCAGGCGGGCGGTCCGATTTTCGGTGTTGAATGGTCAGGGTTTAAATATTTCAAACAGTTTTTGGGAGACCCGGCATTCCTGAGGGCATTCAAGAACACACTCGTTCTTAATATTTCGTACCTTGCCGTACGATTCCCGCTTACGCTTATCTTTGCACTTCTCTTAAATGAGATTAAGTGGATGCCCTGGAAGAAATTTGTGCAGACGGTTTCGTATCTGCCTCACTTCATCTCCATGGTTATCGTTGCAGGTATGATAAAAGAATTGCTTTCCACCAGCGGTCCCATCAACAATTTGCTTGTTTCTTTCGGACACGAAGCCATTGAGTTCATTTCCCTTCCCGAATGGTTTACCACCATCTTCGTAACGAGCGGAATCTGGCAGGGACTCGGCTGGGGAAGCATCCTTTACCTCGCAGCCATCGCCGGCATCAACCCCGAACTTTACGAAGCTGCGAAAGTTGACGGAGCAAATCATTTCCAGCAGATAATTCACGTAACAATTCCCTGCATTCTGCCTACGATTACAACTCTTTTAATCTTGGACATCGGCGGAATGGTCGGTTCGTCGGGAGCTTTCGAGAAAGTATTCCTTCTCTACAACCCGATGACCTACGAAACCAGCGACATCGTTTCGACATACGTCTACCGAATGGGTGTTCATTCCGGAAACTACAGTTACGCGACGGCGGTCGGCTTGTTCGAAGGTTTGATTAACCTGATATTACTTACAATCGCAAACTTCACTTCGAAGAAGGTTGCGGGCGAATCTTTGTGGTAGGAGGTCCTTATGAAAATAGAAACAACAGATAAGAAGAAGACTTTCAAACCCGGAGTAAAGGTAAAAGATTCGTGGCAGTACAGAGTTTTCAAAGTTATCAACGTAATCATAATGCTTATAATCTGCGCGGCAACGTTGTACCCGTTCCTTTATCTGGTTGCCCAGTCCTTCTCTTCGGAGGCGGCAATCATCAAAGGTCAGGTTTCAATTTTCCCGGTTGATTTCAACCTGACAACTTACCGCTCGGTACTTATGAAAGGTGATTTCTTAAATTACTACAAGAACACAATTCTCTATGCGGTAATCGGAACATTTTTCAGCGTTTTCTTTTCGGCACTTTTGGCATATCCGCTTTCGAAAAGCACATTGAGATTAAATAAATTTTTTACCCCGTTTATTATTTTCACAATGTACTTCGGAGGCGGTATGATCCCGAACTACATACTTATGACAAGTCTCGGACTTCGTAATACGACTTTATCTTTTATCCTTCCGGGACTTATCGGAACTTACTATGTACTCCTTATGAAGTCATTTTTCCAGAGCCTTCCTCACGAGCTTGAGGAGGCCGGAGAAATCGACGGACTTTCGAAATACGGCGTATTCTTCAGAATTGTACTTCCGATTTCGAAACCGATTATTGCGACGATGGTTCTTTTCTACATGGCAGGTTACTGGAGCAACTGGTTCAACGCATTTCTCTATCTCGAAGACAGAAGCAAGTGGCCGGTAGCGTACTACTTACGTCAGATAATCATCGGAGCATCAACAAGTGCGGATCCCGGTGCTGTTTCCGCAGAAAGCATGCAGGTAGCCGCAAACATCAAATCATGTTCGATGGTGCTGATGGCGGTTCCCATAATTTGTGTTTATCCTTTTATCCAGAAATACTTCGTGCAGGGCATGATGTTAGGCGGGGTAAAAGGCTAATCAGATAAAAACCTATTAACAAATATTATCCGTTCGTGGGGAAGGATAATAGAAAATTTATCAAGGGAGGAATCCAAAATGAAGAAAAAGTTATTAAGCTCATTGCTTGCAGTGACTATGGTTGTTTCACTGACAGCATGCGGCGGCGACAAAGGTACGGAAAAAACTTCTGAGCCCGCACCTTCACCGGAAGCAATCGTAAGTAGCGAGGAAGAGGTTGTTGAACAGCTCGACTACGAATATGGCGAGCACTTCCATTCGGAAACACCTGTGACATATTCAATGTCATTCTCAGATGCTTCCTGGTACCCGATGACAGATCAGTGGAAAAGCGAAGGTGTATTTGCTAAAATCACCGAACTTACAAACGTAACACTTGATCTTACATCAATCGATTCAAACGACTACAATGACAAGATTGCACTCAGCATTAACGCAGGTGATGCTCCTTACATCATTCCCAAGACATATGATGAGTCAATGTTCGTAGACGGTGGCGCTATCGTTCCCGTTTCAAAGTGGACAGAGTTCATGCCCAACTTCACAAATTTCGTTGAGACATACGATATGCAGGCCGATCTCGATACAATTACACGTAACGACGGAAACTTCTACCGTCTGCCCGGTATGCTCGAGAAACCCCTTCAGGATTACACTTTCATCATCAGAAAAGACCTTTTCGATGCAGCAGGTGTTGATGTGGCAGCTATCGAAAAAGACTGGACATACGATGATTTATATGATGCTTTGGTTAAGGTAAAAGCATACATGGTATCAGAAGGAATGTGCTCCGAATCAGATTATATCTGGTCAGACCTCTGGTGCGGTCAGGAATCCGGACAGGGTTCAGGCGGAAACCTTCTTAAACTCATGGGCTTCTCATACGGCGTAGGTTCAGGCTGGGCAGTAAATGACTGTATCCAGTTTGACCAGGAGAAGAACGAGTGGTACCTTTCTTCAACAACAGAGAACTACAAGCAGTTCGTAACAATGGCTAACAAGTTCGTTGAAGGCGGAATCCTCGATCCCGAAACATTCACACAGGATGACTCAACAGCAACCAACAAGTTCTTCCGTGGCGAGACAGCTATCATGTCAGTTAACAGAGGACAGATTGCTACATTTGAGTCAGGCCTTCAGGAAGGTCTCGGCGCAGGAAACTACGAAACATATCTTTGCGTAACTCCTACCGGAACCAACAACTACATGGCTGAGAATACAAGACTTGAGAACGGCGTTATGATTTCCAAGAAAGCATACGACGAACTCGGCGAAGAAGAATTTATCAAGATGCTTCGTTTCGTTGACTGGTTATTCTACTCAGACGAAGCTTACGACCTCATCAAATGGGGTATTGAAGGTGAAACATACAATGTTGTTGACGGACAGAAAGTTCTTGCTGACGGATGGTTCTGCGGCGGCTTAGGCTACGGCGATCCCACTCCCGAAGATGAGACAGACAACAAGGATATGCGTCTTGAGTACGGTTATGCAGGCGGAAACTTCTGGTATGGCCACAGAGTTGACCAGATGACAGATAATTTCACACCCGAACTTCAGGATTACAATGAAAGAGTTGCAGAGTACAGAACACTTCGTGCACTTAATCCCGCACTTGCAAGTACAGCAGACGAGAACGAGCAGATCAACCTCTGGAAGACTCCTTTGGTTGACAACATCAACACATGGACACTTAACTTCGTTACAGGTAAAAAAGACATCGAAGCTGAATGGGATACATACGTTCAGTCATGTGTAGATGCAAATGCCGACAACCTTGTAAATCTTTACAACGAGATTAACGCAAGATAATATACGGTAAAAGAAAAATTAAACAGGGGGTGCATATTTTTGCGCCCCCATTCTTTTACCCTTTAGCTTTACTCGTATACTTGAATTTCTGTCAAAAATGGCATAAAATGTTACTTTAAGATTGAGAATTAACAGAAAGAGGAATGTATCAAATGGAAATGACATTCAGATGGTTCGGAACCGGTTTTGATTCTGTTTCACTGAAGCAGATTAGACAGATTCCGGGAGTCGAAGGTGTAATCACGACACTTTACGATTCGGTTCCGGGGGAAGCCTGGGAGGCTGACAAGATCGCAGCTCTGAAAAGTGAAGTCGAAGCTTCGGGATTGAAAATCTCCGGAATAGAAAGTGTAAATGTCTGCGATGAGATTAAAGTGGGAACACCGGACAGAGACCGCTACATTGATAATTATATAAAGACACTTACCAATCTCGGCGAAGCCGGAATTCATATGGTTTGTTACAATTTTATGCCTGTGTTTGACTGGACAAGAACCGAACTCGCAAGGAAGAGAAAAGACGGCTCAACGGTTATGGCATATACGCAGGAAGCAATCGATGCAATAGACCCCACGAAGATTTTTGATTCACTGAATGCTGACTGCAACGGATATATTTTACCCGGATGGGAACCTGAGAGAATGGCCAAAGTCAAGGCTCTCTTCGAGATGTATTCGGATGTTGACGAGAAGAAACTTTTCGATAACCTTGTATATTTCTTAAAAGCAATCATGCCGGTATGCGATAAATACGATATCAATATGGCAATTCATCCGGACGATCCGGCATGGAGCGTTTACGGATTATCACGTATCATTACGTCTAAAGAACAGCTCTTAAAACTTGTACAGGCTGTTGACAACCCTCATAACGGAATTACTTTCTGCACCGGCTCGTACGGTACAAACTTGAACAACGATCTGGTAGAAACAATTTATGCGCTTAAAGGAAGAATTCATTTCGCGCATGTCAGAAATCTTAAATTCAATTCGCCGACCGATTTTGAAGAGGCGGCACATCTTTCAAGCGATGGCGACTTCGATATGTACGCAATCGTAAAAGCTCTTTATGATACAGGCTTTGACGGTCCGATGCGACCGGATCACGGCCGAATGATCTGGGATGAAGTAGCGATGCCCGGATACGGTCTCTACGACAGAGCACTCGGTGCAGTGTATCTTCAGGGACTTTGGGAAGCAATCGACAAAAGTGCAAAGAACAAATAAGCACGAATAAATCAGAAAACTAAACCCCGGCCTTTCTGGCCGGGGTGTAAATATAAAAGGAGTGGTATTCAAGTATGCAGACTATTCTTGACAGAATCAGCAAATATAAAATGGTCCCCGTAATCGCACTTGAGAGCGTTGCCGATGCGGCACCTCTTGCAAGGGCACTTTGCGAGGGCGGTCTTCCCGTAGCGGAAGTGACATTCCGTCTCGCCGATGCGGAGAAATGTATAAAGGCCATGAAAGAGGCCTGCCCCGGAATGCTTGTGGGAGCGGGAACAGTCCTTACCACAAATCAGGTTGACCTTGCCGTTTCAAACGGTGCGGAATTCATTGTAAGCCCCGGCCTCAATCCGGAGGTTGTCAAATACTGTGTCGATCGCAGTATCCCCGTAATCCCCGGATGTGCGACTCCGAGCGATATCGAAAAAGCAATCTCGTTCGGTCTTTCGACGGTTAAATTTTTCCCGGCGGAAGCAAACGGCGGCGTCAAAATGTTAAAAGCACTCGCTGCGCCGTACAACAGGATTTCTTTTATGCCGACCGGAGGTATCGGCGAGAAGAACATGGACGATTATTACGCACTTGGCTGTGTATGCGCCTGCGGCGGAAGTTTTATGGTTCCGAAGAAAGCGATTAAAGCGGGCAATTTCGATGAAATCAAAGAACTCACGAAGCGTGTTGTTGCGCGACTTACTTCCTCTGCGGAAGAGACCGGCAATTTGGGTGAGACGAATATTCCCAAACCGGATTTTCATAACCTTCCGGGTAAAAGAATCGTTACCTTCGGCGAGCTTATGCTTCGCCTTGCACCCGAAGGATATTACCGTTTCGTTCAGGCCGATTCGTTCGGCGCAACCTTCGGAGGCGGAGAGGCAAACGTTGCCGTATCTCTTGCAAACTTCGGAATGGATGCTTCTTTTGTTTCGAAACTGCCGAAGCATGAAATCGGACAGGCTGCGGTCAATTCATTGAGAAAGTACGGAGTCGACACTTCTTTAATCACAAGAGGCGGCGACAGAGTGGGAATTTATTACCTCGAAAAAGGCGCAAGTCAGCGTCCTTCAAAAGTCATTTACGACAGAGCAGGCTCTGCGATAGCAACCGCATCGAAGTCTGATTTTGACTGGGATTCAATCTTCGAGGGCGCAGGATGGTTTCATTTTACGGGAATCACTCCGGCACTTTCTGACGAACTCGCGGAAATCTGCCTGGAAGCGTGCCGGAAAGCCAAAGAAAAAGGCATTGCGGTAAGCTGTGATTTGAATTACAGAAACAAACTCTGGTCCAAAGAAAAGGCCGGAAACGTTATGGATAAACTCTGCAGATATGTGGATGTCTGCATCGCAAACGAAGAAGACGCGGCCGATGTTTTCGGAATCCGCGCAGACAATACAGATATTACATCCGGCGAACTTTCGTACGAAGGTTACAAAACCGTCGCAAAGAAACTTGCCGACAGATTCGGTTTCTCTTACGTTGCTATTACACTGCGTGAATCGATTTCCGCAAACGACAACAACTGGGCCGCACTTCTCTATGACGGCAACGACTATTCGTTCAGCAGAAAATATGCGGTTCACATCGTAGACCGTGTCGGCGGCGGAGATTCCTTCGGAGCCGGACTTATCTATTCGATGATGAACGGTTTCGACTCACAGGGAACAATTGAATTCGCCGTTGCGGCAAGCTGCTTAAAGCATTCCGTAGAAGGCGATTTCAACATGGTAAGCGCCGATGAAGTCTTAAAGCTTTCCGGCGGTGACGGCTCGGGCAGAGTTCAGCGTTAACGGAGGTTGTTTATGAAACTGACACTTGAAGGAATTAAAAGCAGGGAAGAGTGGACATCCAAAGGTTACATTTTACCCGATTACGACATAGACGCAGTACGCGCAAAGACGATAGCAAATCCCGAGTGGATTCATTTCGGCGCCGGCAACATTTTCAGAATTTTCATTGCCGGATTGTCACAGTCTCTTTTATCATCGGGCGAAGCCGACCGCGGAATAATCGCAGTCGACACCTTCGATTTCGACATGCTCGAGAAAATTTACAAACCGTTCGACAGCCTTTCACTTTCGGTAGGCCTTAAGGCAGACGGATCCGTGGTAAAAGAAATCGTCGCTTCGATTGCCGATTACGTTAAAGGCGATATGAACGATGATTCGTGTAAAAAAAGACTTGTGCAAATCGCAAAGAATCCCGGTCTTCGCATGATGAGTTTTACCATAACGGAGAAAGGTTATGCGTTAAGAAACATGACGGGCGAACTTCTCGGTGTTGTCAAAGACGATATGGCAAACGGTCCCGCAAATCCGAAACATGCGATGAGTATAGTTACGGCTCTTTTATACGAAAGATTCAAAGCGGGCGCCCTTCCGATTGCGGTATGCAGTATGGACAACTGTTCGCATAACGGCGAGAAGCTGAAAGCATCGGTAACGGAAATTGCGAAAGCATGGCTTAAAAACAATTATGTAAACCAAAAGTTCGTTGAATACATTGAAGACGAATCGCTTGTTTCTTTCCCCTGGAGCATGATTGACAAGATTACGCCGAGACCTGCCAAAGATATCGAGGAGATGTTAAAAGGCGACGGTGTGGAAGATATGGCGCCGGTGGTTACCGACAAAAATACCTTCATTGCGCCGTTTGTAAATGCGGAAATGCCGCAGTATCTTGTTATCGAGGACAGATTCCCGAACGGAAGACCGGCACTGGAAAAAGCCGGAGTGTATTTTACCGACAGGGAAACCGTCAACAAGACGGAGAGGATGAAGGTTACGACCTGTCTGAATCCGCTTCATACAGCGATGGCTGTGTACGGATGTCTCCTCGGATATACACATATCGCCACCGAGTTTAAGGATGAGGATATTCATTCGCTTGTTTATGAAATCGGTTATAATGAGGGACTTCCGGTAGTAACCGATCCCGGAATCATTCATCCGAAGGACTTCCTCGACGAGGTAATGAATGAGAGACTTCCGAACATGCATATTCCGGATATGCCGCAGCGAATTGCCACGGATACTTCGATGAAAGTACCTATTCGTTTCGGTGAGACGGTTAAGGCTTACATCGCAGATCCATCGCGAGACGTTACGTCGCTTACCTATATTCCTCTTGCCATAGCGGGATGGTTTCGTTATCTTCTCGGCATCGATGATAACGGCGATGCATTTGAGATAAGTTCCGATCCTCAGCTTGAAGATTTGCAAAAAGCTTTTGCCGGAGTTGAATTCGGAAAGCCCGAAAGCTATACCGGACAGGCGAAGGCGGTACTTTCAAATGAGAGCATTTTCGGAAGTGACCTTACGAAAGCAGGTCTTTTACCGAAAATAGAAGAAATGTATGTTAAAATGCTCGAAGGACCGGGAGCGGTCAGACGAACTTTACACGAATATGTATCCGAACGCGGATAATATTTGCCAAAACTTATTCAAAAACGGAACAAATGCGGATAATTGCTTATATTTAGGCGGTTATCCGTTGTTTTTTTACCGCGTGAATGGTATATTAAGTAGCGTGGGCTAAACAGGTTTTTCTGATAGGAGGAGAGAAATGTCTAAAAGAATTATTTCAATGATTTCAGCAATTATCCTGATAGCGTGCTCGGTTGTGATTTTTCCGGGCGAAGCTAAAGCGGCAGGACTCGAGAAGACTTATACTTTCTCGGATCTGACCAAGGTTTCCGAGTACGGTCTTACTTCGGAGATTGATGCCGACGGTGCGCTGAATATTACTTTTACTGATCAGTACAAGTCACAGTTCTACAGCATCCCTTCGGATATCGATCCGAAGACTATCGAGAAGGTAACTTTCGATGTTACCGACGGAAATGTATCGGGACTGGGATTTAAACTTCATACACAGGAAGATTACGATTCAACCAATAAGGAAGGTACGCCCGTTTCATACGGCAAGGCCGAGATTACGGCAACCCCCGGACTTAAGGTTAAATACTTCTCACTGATGTCACTTAACACAGGTACAACCAAAGCAACGGTTTCAAGTGTTACTTTTTATCTTTCGGGAGAGGGAAATCCCGGAGAGGACGATGAAGAGGAAGCACCGAAGATTGAAGGCGAGAACTTAATCGTAAACGGAAACTTCGATGGCGACGATATGTCGATGTGGGGTGTCGAACTTGTCGGCGGATCAATTGAAAAGGGTGTAAGCGACACACCGATTTTCGATGATGTCTGCACATACGGAATTATCAAAGGAAGAACGAGCCCTTATGACTGTTTTGCACAGGACGTTACTTCTGTTGTAGAAGACGGAAGAACATACGCGTTCTCATTCTACGCAATGCTTTCGGATGCATACGAAGGCGCTCCCGGAGAGCAGAGACAGGTGGATTTCGCACCGTATGTAACTTCAGCCGGCAATACAAATTACCTCGGTTCTTATTCGGCTGAACTTTCGGGTTCGGTTTCACAGCAGCTTAATCCCGGAAACTGGACACTTTATTCCGGAACCTTCAAGGTTGGTGCTGCAGATACTCTTGATAAGGTAGTTATCCGTCTCCTTGAGCAGGGAACGAATTACGGTGAAGGCGTTTGTGTAATGGGTGAGTACTACGTAACAGGTGTTTCACTTATTGACTTAAACCTTGAAACAGGAAGCATTCAGCCGGAAATTCCCGATTTGAAAGATACTTTTACCGCAGACTTCGGAGAAGACATGATTGTCGGAACTTCACTTTCGGGTTCGGAAATCAACGACAAAGTTCTTATGCAGCTTGTAACGAAGCATTTCAACGCCGTTACACTCGGAAACGAACTTAAGCCGGATGCACATCTCGGAAACGGAGCACCGAGTATTGAAAGCGCGGAAATCAACGGTCAGACAATAGATGTTCCCGTTCTTAACTTTTCACAGGCAGAGAAGTATCTTGATTACTTCTTAACCTGGAACGAAGAGAATCCCGATTCTCAGATTAAAATAAGAGGTCATGTTCTCACATGGCATTCACAGACTCCCGAGTGGTTCTTCCACGAAGGATATGATGCTTCAAAACCTTATGTAACACCGGAAGTCATGAACCTCCGTCACGAGTGGTACATTAAGAGCCTGCTTGAGCATTATGTAGGAGAAGGAAGCAAATACAAAGATCTCTTTTACGGTTGGGACGTTGTAAACGAAGCTGTCAGCGATTCAACCGGAACATACAGAAATGCCGATGAAGGTTCAAGCTGGTGGGCAGTATACGGCAGCAATGAATTTATCATCAACGCATTTAAGTTTGCGAACAAATATGCTCCCGCACAACTGGAACTTTACTACAACGATTACAATGACTGCACACCCGGCAAGGTTGAGGGTATCGAAGCTCTTCTTAACGATGTAAAGAGTGCCGAAGGTACAAGAATCGACGGTATGGGAATGCAGGGACATTACAATATCGATTCTCCCACACCCGAGCAGTTTGAAGCGGCAGCCACCAAGTACGGTGCAATCGTCGGTAAAATAATGCTGACGGAGCTCGACTTCAAAGCAAGCTCGACATACGACGGAACAAAAGCAACGCTTGAAGACGAATATACTAAGCAGGCACATGCTTACAAGAATCTTTACAAGGCAATGAAGAAAGTTAACGATGAAGGCTCGGCTAAAGTCGGCGGATTCATCGTATGGGGTGTAATCGACGGAAACTCATGGCTCCAGGCATATACCGGAGTCGGCGGCGGTGTGACGGACGGAAGACCTCAGTGCCCGCTTCTTTTCGACGATGATTATCGTGCAAAACCTGCATTCTGGGGAATTGTCGATCCTACGAGACTTGCTCCCGAAATTAAGACGATTACGCTGAATCAGGGTGTAAAAGACAGTTTCGCCATCGGTAACACATATTCATTCGGTGAAGATACGACTACCGTTTCTTTTATCCCGGTATGGAGTGAAGGACTTCTTCAGGTCAAAGTTAACGTTATCGACGATACGACGGATGATACCGATAAGATTTCGCTTTTCATTGATAAGTATGATTCAAGAACTCAAGGAATCAAAACCAAAGAGGTTCAGATAAGAAGAGACGAAGCCACAATGATCGATGGCGGCTATGAAGCGGTATTCAGCGTTGAACTTGACACTATCGAAGCAAATGCAACACTCGGACTTGATTTAGTTGTTACAAACGGTCAGGATACAATCGTATTTAACGATACAACGGGAAATTACGCTTCATCATCGAAGTACTATGCTTTGGCAGAATTGAAACCGTTTGCAACAATTCCGAAAGGAAGCGTTACAATCGACGGAGAAATTGAAGCAGCATGGGCAGAAGCCGTTGATGTGATTCCGGGAATCAAAACGGACAACCCGGCGGCAACAGCAACAGTCAAACTTCTTTGGGACGAGGAAAATCTCTACGCTCTTGCAATTGTATCCGATCCCGATTTGAACAAAGCAAATGAGCAGGTTCACGAGCAGGATTCCTTCGAAATTTTCATTGATGAGACAAATTCGAAGGCGGGAGAGTACAACGATGCGACCAAACAGTATCGTACCAATTTCGAAAACGAATCATCCTATAACGGACCGAAGTGCCTCGAAGAGAACAAGAATACCGCGGTTAAGTTAATCGAGACAGGATATATTATCGAGGGCGCATACAAGTGGACGGAGATTAATCCCGAACTCGGAGACTATATCGGACTTGAACTTCAGATTAATGACGCAGATGCTTCGGGAATGAGAATCGGAACTGTTACCTGGAACGATTCCACGAACCAGTGCTGGTCTTCACCTTCGTTCTTCGGAACGGCACAGCTTGTTGAAAAGGTGGGCGAAGCAATTGCTGTTGAACCTGCCGAAGGTAAGGGACCCGCAAACAAAACGGGAATGTATGTGGGAATTGCCGGTGCGGTAGTTCTTGCAGGCGGTGCAGCTGTTTTTGCCGCAACAAGAAAGAACGGCGAAGAAGAAAACGAGGGTAATGCGGATGCGAAGACTCCCGTGAATACCGAAACTGCCGAAGCTGTCGAAGCTGTCGATAACAAAGAAGACGACGAAGTCGAAGAAGACAATAAAGAAGAGTAATCCGATACTTTCCGGGCAATAAGTGAAACTTCGGATATTAAACGAAAATAAAGAAATTTTAAGACGGAATCTTTCGAAAGTAACTTCGGAAGATTCCGTTTATAAAGGGATTTGATAATATGACTGAAAGAGAAATCAGAGAAATTTTCATCAATCAGATGTGTGCGGATTTTAACTGCACGAGAGAACAGTTTTGCTCTCGCGAGAATGTTTTTACCGAGAGAGCGGACAACCCGGGAAGAAGAAAATTCTTCACGGTGGATTCACCGGTTAAAGTTCTCTGCACGGGCGGTAAAATTGTGCTGAGTGCACGTCCGGACTTCTACGACGAATGCAGGGAAGCCTTCAAAGACGTTAACGGAGCATGGTTTTCCAATTTCAGACACATGTCCAAAATGAATGAAATCCTTCAAAAGAAGGGATACAGAGTATTCGAATTTCATCATTACTATCTGCCTCTCGGAACGGAGGCTGTTTCAAAAGAGCAGATGAAGACTTTTTCCGACGGGTTGAAATTCGAACATTTCGACAGGGAAAGTGTCGAACGTTTCCGTGGAGATGAAAGATTTATGAGAGCATTAAGCTTTCTCGAAGATGCGCCCGATGTATGTGCCATAACCGCATCTGACAGGGAAGGAATCCTTGGGATGTCCGGAGCAAGTGCCGACAGCGATACTATGTGGCAGATAGGAATCGATGTATGTGCGAATGTCCGCGGAAGAAATCTCGGTGCACTTCTTACAATTATGCTCAAAAATGAAATTCTCGAAGGGGGACATCTTCCGTACTACGGAACCGCGGAGTCACATATACAGTCTCAGAAGGTCGCTGTCAAATCAGGATTTGCGCCGTTCTGGGCGGAGATGGTCAGCGCACCCGCAGAGAAGTCTTCGTTTTATTCATAAGGCAGACTGAATGTGTAAAAACACATTTTGAATATATTTAAAAGCAGGTAATTTGTAATGGATACTTCAGTTATCATTAACCAGATGCTTATCCTTTTTGTCATGATTATCATGGGATTTATTCTCAATAAGGCCCACGTTCTCGGCAAAACGCAGGACAGCATCATCACCAAGATAATAATTTACTTTTCGATGCCGTGCATGGTTTTGAATGCGGTTCTTTCCCAAAGCGGTCCGAAAGAGTATAAGCAGGTTGGAATTTTCATAATACTGGCACTTATAATGTACATAATTCTGCCGATTATCGCGTTTTTTGTCGTTCGAATACCGGTTGTACCGAAGAATCTTCGCGGAATCTATCAGTTTATGATTATTTTCGGAAATGTCGGATTCATGGGATTTCCTCTTGTCAGCGCGGTTTTCGGTCCGGAAAGCGTGCTTTATGCGGGAATTTTCAATATCGCGTTTAATCTTTTATCATATTCGTACGGTGTTTACATCGTATCAAACGACGATCCCGACAATTCGGGTGCGAAAACGGATTTTAAATTAAGCTTCAAGAAATTCCTTTCACCCGGAATTTCCGTTTCACTGATTGCGCTTATTTTATATTTTACCGGAATTGAATTCCCTGAGTTTATCAAAAGCCCTGTGGCATCGTTCGGTAATATGACGACACCGATGGCCATGCTTGTAATCGGTTCGACTCTCGCAAATATGAAGATCAAGGAAGTTTTCACCGACTGGCGGGCATATCTTTTCGTGGCTTTCAGAAATATTCTTTTACCGATTGTTCTTATTCCGGTTATGAAACTTACGATAAAAGATCCGTTCAGCTTCAGCTTTACGTTAATTATGCTGCTTGTACCGATTGCAAATTCATCCGTGCTTTATTCAAAAGAGTACGGCTCCGATGAGAATTTTGCGGCTAAATGTGTTATAATCAGTACGCTTCTGTCAATTGTTACAATTCCGTCGATATCGATGCTGGCGGATTTAATTAAAATCTGATGTCATATACTTCATTAAATGATTACATTATGAATACTTACGGGCACAAGATGTACAAGCTTTCGCTTGACGGCGGGATGACGTGCCCGAACCGTGACAGATCAAAAGGTACCCGTGGCTGTATTTTCTGTTCCGAGGGCGGAAGCGGTGAATTTGCCTGCTCCGGCGAGTCGATAGACGAACAGATAGAGAATGCCAAACGCCTGGTTTCGTCAAAATGCAGAAATGTACCGCAAAAGAACGGATATATTGCCTATTTTCAGGCTTATACGAATACATATGCACCCGTTAAACGTTTAAGAGAGCTTTTTATGCCTGTAATAGAGCGTGAAGATATCGGAATACTCTCTATTGCGACGCGTCCCGACTGCCTTCCGGATGATGTGCTTGATCTTCTGGAAGAAATGAACCGGATTAAGCCGGTCTGGGTTGAACTGGGACTTCAGACGATTCATGAAGAAAGTGCGCGCAGAATGCGCAGAGGCTATACGCTTGATGTTTTCAATCGCGCGGTGGAAGAACTTCACAGGCGCAATATCAAAGTAATAGTTCATCTTATTCTTTTCTGGCCGGGAGAGACCGTTGAGGATATGAAAGAAAGTGTTCGATACGTCTGTGATAAGAATGTTTTCGGAATCAAACTGCAGATGCTTCAGGTACTCAAAGAAACCGATCTGGCTTACGAATTTGAGGCGGCTCCATTCGAATTACCCGACAGGGAGACGTATGCAGACACGTTAAAAGAACTTATTTCGATAATTCCCGAGAATGTCGTAATACACAGACTGACCGGTGACGGACCGAAAAAGTTACTGATTGAACCAAAATGGTGTGCAGATAAGAAAGCCACAATCAACGCAATTAACAGGGTTTTAAAAGAAAATTAAATCTGGATTTATTAAAGGCGAACGAAATATGAAACGAAATGTTGACATGAATGAAATTTCAGACGGAAAGCGATATTCGTCCTCGGATATGGTCAAAATCGGCTGCAACGACTGCCTCGGATGCAGTCTCTGCTGTCATGATATGGGGACTTCAATCGTGCTCGATCCGCTCGATTTTTACCGCTTGACCAAAGAAGTCAAAATGTCTCCGGAGCAGAGTTTATCAGTGTTTGCGGAGCTTAACGCGGTGGACGGAATTGTACTGCCCAATATAAGAATGCAACCGGAAACTTCGGGCTGTTTTTTCTTAAACGAAGAAGGCAGATGTTCGGTTCATGATGCCAGACCGGGATTTTGCAGACTGTTTCCTCTGGGAAGAATTTACGAGAACGGTTCTTTTACCTATTTCAATCAGATAAACGAATGCCCGGCATCGAACAGAACCAAAGTCAAGATTAAAGACTGGCTCGGAGAGAAGCGCTTAAAAGATGTCGAGGAATTCGTCCTTGCATGGCATAACTTTCTTAAAGAGATGGAATCGCTTGCCGAAGGTGCGGATGATGAAAGTGTGAAGAATCTTTCAATGATCATTTTAAGCAGATTCTATCTGACTCCCTATTCGGAGGGGGAAGATTTCTTTACACAGTTTTACGGACGCGTTGATGCATTAAGAAGCGGTCTCGGATTATAGGCTTGTGATTTCGGCCTGAATGGGTGAGTATAAATGTTTACGACAGAAACTGACAATCTCGATTTATACAGAATATGTAACAGCGGACAGTGTTTTCGGTTTAAAACTCTTTCCGACGGTGTTTTTGCAATGACGGCTTCCGACGCCTATGCAGAGGCGAGACTTGACGGCAAGAGACTTGTTATGTCCTGCGATGAAGAGGAATTCGATTCGTTCTGGAAACACTATTTCGATCTGGACAGTGATTATGACACTGTAGAAGGTCTCATGATCGGAAGCGGCGATGCTCATATGATTGAAGCGTACGAAGAGGGCAGGGGAATACGAATCCTTAATCAGAATCTCTGGGAGATGATAGTTTCCTACATCGTTTCGCAGAACAACAACATTCCGAGAATCAGAGGTTCGATTGAAAGAATTGCGCTTAAAGGAGGATATACGGTTAAGCGTTTTTCGTCTTTTACCCATAAGGATATTTCGGAAATGCCGGCCGATTCGCCCTGCATTTACAGAATTCCCGAACCGGGTGAAGTTCCGCCGGATTTCTTCGATGACGCTTCTTTAGGACTCGGCTACAGGAACATTTATCTTAAGGAAATGTACGATTTTGCCGATAAAAATAAGGATTGGCTCGCCAAAATGGGGAATGCCGGATACGGGGATGCAAGAAAGATGCTTTTGGAGCGACTCGGAATCGGACCGAAGGTTGCCGACTGTATCTGCCTTTTCGGTCTTCATCATGTCGAGGCCTTTCCGATAGATACGCATGTCAGGCAGCTGCTTTCGAAATACTATCCGGACGGCTTTGATTTCGGATATTTTGACGGATGCGCCGGAACCGTTCAGCAGTATCTTTTCTATTTTGAACTTGTACATGCAAAAGATGCCCGTTAGTGGGTTAAATGATAAATATCACAATAATTAAGTAAATTTCGGAGGAATTTTATGAAGAACAGAATGATTCGCTTACTGGTTTCAATGACACTTGCGATTGCGCTTGTTTTGTCTTTTGCGCCCGTCAATGCGTACGCGGCTCCAACAAAAGATCTGAGCAAAGTGAGAGCACTTTTTGATGCGCAGTTCTATTACGATTCGTTCCCGGATGTTGCGGCTGCGGTCGGCTCAAACGAGAATGCGCTTTTTAATCACTATGTGAATTTCGGTATCAGGGAAGGCCGTAGTGCCAGTGCTTCTTTTAACGCTATGGCTTACAGAAACCGTTATCCGGATCTTGCGGCCGCATACGGTGACGACATGACAGCTTACTGCATCCACTATGTGGATTTCGGTATTGCCGAAGGAAGAAACGCATCAAGCGACGGTGTTCTTACGGTACTCCCCGTTTCGATAATTCCGTCGGTTGGTTCGACCGGTTCGAAGATTTCTTCGTATTCGACAAAATTTGATGCTTACAGTACGAGAGCCACCAACGTTCGTCTTGCGGCTTCACAGATTAACGGCAAAGTCGTTCAGCCCGGCGAGACGTTTTCGTTCCTTGCAAATCTCACACCGAGAACAATCGAGAACGGATATGTTGTTGCAACCGTTTTCGCAAGCGGCAAGAAGACAAAAGGCATCGGCGGAGGAATCTGCCAGGTTTCGTCGACACTTTACGCATCGACATTCGGCACATCGCTTGCCGTAACTGAAAGACATGCCCATTCGCTTCCGGTAACTTACATTCCCAAGGGAATGGATGCAACCGTTGCAGAAGGAAGCCTTGATCTTAAGTTTGTAAACACTTATTCACAGCCTCTTGTTATCGTAACAAATGCGGATAAAGGTGTACTTACCGTTGAACTGTATCTTCAGGATTTGTAAATCGGTAGAATTTGATGTATATATGGTAAAAGATTGCGTGACATATTGCGAATATTATGGTATGCTGAATTAGATTGGAGGGGTGCGCGATGATGAAAATGAACCTTACGGATAATCAGAATGCTTTCGATTATGCGTTATACATGATTACTTCAAGTTATTATGCGGATTGCACATGCAAGAGTACCATTCTTGAGAACAAACTCTGTGTTCAGTATCATGAGCAGAAGACTGAGAATCAGTACTACATGGAAGAGCAGTGCATCAATGATATTGAGAAAGAACTGATGGGAACAATTCCCGATGACGGCTGGGAAGAGAGCGCTGAGGCGCATACCGTAAGACGTGAGGGTGACGAGGCTGCAAGCATCCGTTTCCTCGGTAAGACATATGCTTTGTACATTAAAGGCGTGTACAAGGGCAAGACCAGACCTGAGTTTTCCTACACAATCGGAAAACGCTGATCTTTTAAATTATTGAGATAATTTAAGAGGAGAAAGGAAGTCCTTTCTCCTCTTTGTTGTTCATACAACGGACCGGGGCTTATCGGTTTACTGAATGAATCCCGGCAAATCTTGTTCATACAACGGACCTGGGCTTATCCGTTCACTGAATGAGCCCCGGCAACTTATGTTAATACATGTCCGGAGGATAATATGTTTTTTGGAAATAAGGATTATAAGCGTATTTCTTTTACCCTTGCTGCGGTGACGGCGACTTCTCTGTTTGCCCTTATGCAGACGGGATGCGCACCGGAGAATAACGGTAAGAAGACAATCGTTACGACAACATTTCCTTCATACGAATGGACCGAGACCGTTCTCGGGGACAGGAAGGACGATTTCGAAGTTACCTGGCTTGCTTCAAACGGTGTCGATATGCATTCGTTTCAGCCTTCTGCCGGGGATATCGCACTTGTTTCAAGCTGCGATTTACTGATACAAAACGGCGGAGAGTCGGAAGCCTGGCTTGAACCAATCGTTGAACAAAGAGAGAGTAAAGGACTTAAATCACTTAATTTAAGCGCGCATTTAGAAGACGGAAACATGCTTCTTTGCGAGGAAACGGTAGAGGGAATGACCGTAGAAGAAAAAGAGGAAGAAGAGGCATATGACGAACATATCTGGCTGTCTCTTGAGAACGCTTCGCAAATGGTCGAAGGCATTGCCGGAAGCATTGCTTCAATCGATTCGGACAATACCGCTTATTATACGGAGAATGCTGAGAAATACTGCGAAGAGATAACCGCTCTTGAAAAGGAATTCGGCGAGAAACTCTCCGGAAGAACAAAGCCCGTTCTGGTGGCTGACAGATTCCCGTTCAGATATCTTACGGCGGATTACGGCCTTGTATATTACGCAGCTTTTCCGGGCTGCAGCGCCGAAACGGAAAGCTCTTTTGAAACGGTGATTTTCCTTGCCGATGAGATTAAATATGACAATCTGGATGTGATATACGTTTTGGAGAAATCCGACAGGAAACTTGCTGAAACGGTTATTGAAAATTCCGGTGTTTCCGGTGTGGAAATCCGTGAACTCAATTCAATGCAGTCCGTTACGATGGATGATTACGCAAACGGTGCGACTTATATCGAAATTATGAAAGAAAATCTTGAAGCACTCACCGAATAACCCGGGGGTGTTTTAAGAAGCAAAGTGTAAATTCCCGGTTCTTCGGACACCGGGATGAAAGAGTATAATGATTTTATAAAAGTTACCAGAAAATCTGTACGGAGGAAGAAATGGCTCTGATTACCTGTAAAAACCTTACTCTCGGCTACGAAGGCGTAACCGTGACGGAAGGTATCGATTTTGAAGTTAACAGCGGCGATTACCTTTGCATTATCGGTGCAAACGGTGCGGGTAAAAGCACTCTTATGAAGGCTCTTTTACACCTGATTGAGCCCATGAGCGGAGAGATTGTTTACGGAGACGGCATGTCACGAAACGATTTCGGCTATCTTCCCCAGCAGACAAGAGTTCAGAAAGATTTTCCGGCCTCTGTATGGGAAATTGTTCTTTCCGGAACCGTTTCCAAAAAGGGATTCAGACCGTTCTATTCAAAATCCGACAAAAAGTGTGCGGAAGAGAATATGAAGCGGATGTCCGTGTGGGAACTTAAGAACGAAAGCTTCAGAGACCTTTCGGGAGGACAGCAGCAGAGAGTTCTTTTGGCAAGAGCGCTCTGTGCATCGGGCAAGGTTCTTTTAATGGATGAACCGATTACGGGACTCGACCCGAAAGTGACACTTGATTTCTATAATCTTATCAGCGATCTTAACAAATCGGGACTGACCGTTATTATGGTTTCTCACGATGTTCATTCGGCGATTCATTATGCATCGCATATTCTGCATGTCGGACCGACACAGCTTTACTTCGGATGTACGGACTGTTACTTAAAGAGTGATGTATGGCACAACTTCGGAGGACGGGAATCGGGTATCGACTGCGAGGAATGCCGACACAAGATTGAAGATGTCAATTCACCGCTTTACAGAGATACATGCGACCACGGTCACGGACATATTCACCAGAAAAAGTCAACGCCAAACGGTGAACCCAAAATGGGGAACACCATTCAGCCGGCGAGAGAGCATGAACCGGACAAGGGTGAGAAGAAAGTCTATACCGGACTTGTTGCGGATCGCGAAGACAATACGGCAAAGGAGGAAAATGACAGATGAGTAATCTTTTGTATGTGTTGAGTTTCCCTTTTGCGAGATATGCGATTATTGTCGGTGTGCTGATTTCTCTCTGCTCCGCGCTTTTGGGAGTAACACTGGTGCTTAAAAGATATTCTTTTATCGGCGACGGTCTTTCGCATGTGGCTTTCGGAGCCGTGGCGGTTGCAACCGTGCTGAACATTACGAACAGTACTTTTGTGGTTCTTCCTGTAACGATAATTGTTGCGATTGTCCTTCTCAATGCCGGGCAGAACGCCAAGGTCAAAGGCGATGCGGCTATCGCAATGCTGTCGACGGGAGCGCTTGCACTCGGATATATGCTTATGAATGTATTCTCGACTTCGGCCAATGTTTCGGGAGATGTCTGCTCGACACTTTTCGGTTCGGTTTCAATGCTGACTCTTTCCGAGGAAACAGTCTGGTTATGCATCGTTCTGTCGGCAATCGTTATCGCCTTGTTCATAATCTTTTACAACAGACTTTTTGCCGTGACTTTCGATGAGAATTTTGCGCGTGCAACCGGTCTTAAAGTCAGATTTTACAACCTGATTTTAGCTGTTATAATCGCTGTAATAATCGTGCTCGGAATGAACCTGGTCGGTTCGCTTCTGATATCCGCGCTTGTAATATTCCCGGCACTTTCGGCAATGAGAGTGATTAAGAATTTCAAAGGAGTAGTTATTCTTTCTGCCGTAATTTCCGTAGTGTGCGCACTCTCGGGAATGCTTGTGGCAATCGTTTTGAACACGCCCGTCGGAGCTACCGTTGTTGTTGCCGATATTATTGCATTTATAGTATTCTCCGTTATCGGAAGAATACTTAAAAGATAAGGCAGAATGAGTTTTCTGAAACTTGCCAAAAACACGATTAAGTTGTAAAATATATTCGTGGAATTGCACGAAAATTCCGAGATCGCAGGATGTGAATCGGAGGTATCTTTTATGAAGAAGGTTATCGGATACATTCCCGGGGAATTTAGTGAGGAAAGGTGTCTGGCGAAGATTCTCGAAGCAGAGAAATGTGCCAACAGACACGGATATTTCCTGACGGTTCTTTATCCGGGACTTAAATGGTACGAAGCCGATGCGGCATGGAAGCTGGATTTCCTTGCGGGAGTCGGTCTTAACAGTGTTGAAGCGCTGATAATAGACGACGAGTTCGTTATGGATGATTCGAAGGTTTTGTCATTTACGGGTGATTTATGGTCCAAAGGCAAAGCTGTTGTTCTTTTGGAGTCGGATACCGAGATTTATCCGGCTGTTTCTTTTGATTATCACAACGCATATCTTGAATTAATTCACCATCTGACCAAAGAGCATAACTGTACGAGAATTGCGGCTGTCGGAAATTCTTCCGAGGACAAAAAGTTCACATATCTCATGGATGCTTACAAAGAAGGTTTGGAAAACGCCGGTATTTCTTTTACCGACGATTTTGTCATATCCGATTTTAATTCGATTAACAGGAGAAATCCGGCATTTGTTGAATTCTACCGCAGAGTGAATCCTCAGGCGATTATGTGTGCGAACGATTCGGTGGCGGCGGATGTTATCGATTCGTTACGTATCATGGGTGACGGAGAAGCGTCGAAATGTATCGTAACCGGTATGGGCGGAGTTAACGTCGATGATTTCAGATACAGAAGAATTACGACCGGAGTACGTGACATTCCGGCGATGATGGAGAAAGCATTCTGCCTTGTTGACGACAGCCTGAACGGAAATGTCGTATCGATGAATCATAGAATCAAATGTGAGCCGGTCTTCAGCGAATCGTGCGGATGCATCGAACCGGGAACTTTAGGAGTAAGCCCCGAATATGCCGATTTGCTTTCGTGGAAACTTGAGAGCATTTCCAAAGTTGAGGACAGACAGTTCATTATGGGCGAGGCGCTTAAAAATGTAGAAGGTGCCGATGAACTGAGTGCCGTAATGCAGAATGAAATTCCGGATAATTCCTGCCTGTTTCTGACCAAATCGATTATGCGTAAATATTTTAATTTATGCGAGGAAGATTATGGGGAACGGAAGGAAGGCGCTCACGTAATAGCCGATAAATTATTCCAAAGGCTTCAGGGAACCGGAGTTTCGCAGAAGTCGTTTCTTCATGAATATATCGATAATCCGAATAATTCCGCACCGCTGTTTGTTTTTACCGCGTCGGGAGGTCACTCGCTGTACGGATTTCTCGCGTTCAGCTCGCCGGATTATGCCTTCAGACTTTTCATGATGAAGAGTTTCATGACGAATTTGTGCAGTCATATTTCACAGCATATCAGATCGAAGGAACTCTCGGGAGCCAACAGGGAACTTGCCGAGAACTATTCAAATATCAAGAAGATGCAGATTCGTGATGCAATGACCGGTCTTTACAACAGCAAGGGTTTTGCACTGGAACTAGAGCATCTTAAAGAGCACTGTCTTGAGACGAAGGAGAATATCTGGTTTATCTGTGCCGATTTGGACAGACTCGGAAATATCAATGAAATCTACGGCCATTCGGAAGGTGACGAAGCAATTCAGACGCTTGCCCAGATTGTGACCGCATGTGCCAACCGCGATGAAATATGCGCGAGAATCGGTTCGGACGAATTCGTTGTGGCACTTCATAACGGAGCCGACGGTGAAAGAGCGGTAAGCAATTTCCTGTCGAACTTAACCGGACGCCTTGAAAACTACAATCTTTTATCGGGTAAGGATTACAGTTTACAGATTAATACGAGCAGCTACATGACCGTTGTTTTCCCGGAAACAGTGATGAAGGAAGCGGTTGATGCGGCATTCTCCAACAAGAGAATAATTAAGAACAACAGGCGCAACAACATTGCGGAAGACGAGGAAGGTCTGCTGAAAATCAATCCTGTTGAAGCACGTCTTGTCAAAGACATCATCGACAACAACAGATTCAAATACGCGTTCCAGCCGATTGTTGATGCCAAAACAGGTGAAATCTGCGCATACGAAGCACTTATGCGATCGGATACGTCGGAGCCGGTTTCTCCCGCGACGATTCTCAAATATGCGAAGTATGACCGCAGACTGTATGATATCGAGCGTGCTACGTTTTTTAACGTTCTCGAAACGGTTACGAACAATATAGATAAGATTTCGGGTAAAAAAGTTTTCGTCAACTCCATTCCCGGACATCAGATGGATGCTACCGATTATGAACTTCTCAAAAAAGACTACATTCACCATTTCAAGAGGCTTGTCGTTGAGATAACGGAGCAGACGGAGCTGGATGACGAAGGCCTCAATCTCATGCTTTCACGAAGCGGAAGCGAAGGCTTTGAAGTGGCTATCGATGATTACGGTTGCGGATATTCCAACATGGTATCACTTCTTAAGTATCTGCCGAACTGTGTCAAAGTCGACAGACTGCTGATTACGGAGATTCAGGAAGACCCGAGAAAACAGCATTTCGTTAAGAATATTATCGAGTTTGCACATGACAACGGATTCAAGGTTCTCGCCGAAGGCGTTGAGACGAGTGCGGAACTTAAGGCGGTCATTCACATGGGCGTCGACCTCATTCAGGGATTCTACACCGCCAGACCTTCGTTCGAGATTGTTCAGGAACTTCCCGAACACATTAAGAACGAAATTATTGATGTAAATTACAACCCCAACGATAAACTTCTGAAGAAAGTTTACATCGTTAACAGAGAGCAGGAGATTTCGCTTATGGGAATCGCTCTCGAGAAATATACAGGAATTCTTATTTCACAGCCGGAAGTTACGATTCACGGAAATCCGAACTTCGTTGCGGGAGTTCGAATCAAAATTAAAGAGAACAGCAACTGCCGCGTGCGTTTGAAGAATGTTCGTATCGAAAGCGATGATGAACTTTCGTGTATCGAAATCGGCAAGAATACGAAACTGACACTTATGGTCGAAGGTAAAAACGAATTCAGAAACGGCGGAATTCATGTTCCCGAAGGCAGCTCGGTCTGCATTGAAGGAGACGGAGATCTTTCGATTGTCAATAAGAAGAAACAGTGCTTCGGCATAGGAGCGGATTATACGAAGAAATTCGGCTCGATAGAAATTGCCGTAAACGGAACTCTTGATATCAATCTTGACGGAGAAAACTGTATCGGAATCGGTGGCGGAATCGGAACCGAATCTTCATTGGTTCGTACGGTCGGAGACAATATGAAGGTAAATATTGTCTGTGTCGGAAGTGACTGTGTCGGAATAGGAAGTATGAAAGGCAAAGCGCCGATTGATTTATCCGGTGGTTCGGTCAAGGTAAGCTTCGACTGTCAGAACGGTGTCGGAGTCGGCTCATTCGAAGGAGAGCAGAAAACAGGCATAGCAAGAATGCGTCTTGCTGTTTCGGCTACGGGCAATGAGGTTGCGGCTCTGGGATGTAAAGGAGAAGCCAAAGGTGCGATAGAAATCATGTCATCCAAGGTGCGGGTTGATATAACCGCCAGCGAAGGCATTATGTTCGGAAGCAGAACCGGAAATATAAAGCTTTGTTCGGAAGATTCCAAAATCAGTCTTTTCGGAACCGGATCGAATATTCTCGGAATCGGAAGCAGAACCGGTAACGGAAGCATTCTTTTTAAGAAGACAACTTTCGAAGGACTTATTTCTTCACAGAACCCGGTTAAAATGAGCGCAGATTTTGAGAATGCGATGCTGGATGAAGTTACCGATGAAGTAAGAGTCGAGAAAATGCTTTAATAAAGCTTTTAATAAGGACTTAGATAAAGCTTTTGATAGAGACTTTTGATGAATATATAGATAAAGTCTTAAATAAAGATTTTTGATAAAGACTTGAAAGAAGCGTTTTCTTGTTTGAACTGTTAAAAAATAATATCAGAAATTGAAAAGGTCGATTAGTGATAATCGACCTTTATCATGCAAAGTCCCTGAGCGGGAGCTGTAAATCCGGCTAAGGAACGGTTCTTGGCTTCAATAAGTTCCGGAATGCTTTCGGCACTTCGTACACCGTATCCGACTTCGAGAAGCGTTCCCGTAAGTATACGGACCATGTGCTGCAGAAAACCGTTTCCGTGGAATGTGAAAATAAAATAGTTGTCTTTTCTTTCAATGTTTATTCTGTCAACGGTTCTTACCGTTGATTTTTTCATTCTCGGGTTACTGCAAAAAGATGCAAAATCATGTTCGCCGATTAAATATCCTGCGGCTTTTCTCATCTCGTCGAGGTTCGGAACCTCGGGCGTGTAATATACGTATTTCCTGTCAAAAATCGGCTTGACTTCACCGGTCAAACAGGTGTATCTGTAGGTTTTGCCGAGTGTGTTGTATCTCGAATGAAAACGGTCACCTGCGATTACACAGTCGGTTATGCAGATGTCATCGGGAAGGTAGCGGTTGAGGTAGTTTTTGACTTCTTCGGGACTCAACTCCGTGTCGAGAAAAGCATTTGCGGTCATGGCCTCGGCATGAACTCCGGCATCTGTTCTTCCCGCACCGATTAATGTAATCTCTTTATCCGTCATTTTGGAAAGCACGGTTTCTATTTTACCCTGAATTGTCATTTCCTTATCAGGCTGATGTTCCCAACCGAAGAATCGCGTTCCGTCATAACTTATCGTAAATCTGAAATTCTTCATCCGTATCAGTAATCCTCTCAATGTGAAATTCCGTCGGAATTCGGACAGCCGTGCAGGTCTGCGAAATACAAAAAACACGTCCGGTCCGACACTGAAAGTGTAACATCTGCGGGACTAAAAAACAATGGAAAAGAGCATGTTGCTATGATATACTTACAATAATATTTTTTTATGAGGAAGGGAGAAAAGAAATGTTTGCATGTCCCAATTGCGGCGGCAATATTTTGTTCGACATTAAGTCGCAGTCGATGAAATGTAAGTACTGCGACAGTTCTTTTATGCCGGAACAGATTGTCAAAGAATCGGATGCCGTTGAGAACAATTATTTTGAGACGACGTCTTACACATGTCCTCAGTGTGGCGCAACTCTTTTGGGCGAAGAGAACGAAGCGGCTGTATTCTGTTCTTTCTGCGGAGCTTCGGATATTATGATGAGCAAGATGACCAGGCAGAAGAAACCCGAGTACATCATTCCGTTCAGACTGAGCAAAGAAGACTGTGTTGCAGCTTACAAGAAGAAACTCAAGAAAGCTTTTTATGCGCCTTCCGGAATCGTAAACAAAAGCAAAACAGAATCTTTCAGAGGTATTTATATTCCGTTCTGGTGCTACGAATTCAGTCATGACAAGCCTTTCGAAGCAGAAGGAAAGATTGTCAGAAGCGAGGGTAATTACACAATATACGAAACTTATAAAATCGGCGGCGAAATGAAGGCGCAATATGATGCGGTCCCGTTTAATCCCGATGCGTACTCTTATTAAGTAACGCTATCGAACCGTTTAATCAGACCGAGAGGAAATCTTTTACCCCGTCCTATTTGAGCGGATTCTATGCGGACATTCCCGATGTGGCCAGCGAAGTTTATGCTGACGATGCTGCGGCGGTTGCAAGGTCCGGAGAAGTCGAAGCTGTCAAAAAAGTCCCGATGTTCAAGAAAATGTCCGTTGACAAGAACAATAAGAGGGATGTGCTTGTTAAGAATTTTACGCCGGAGCTTAAAGGCTGCTACAATTCGTATTTCCCGGTATGGTTTCTGTCATACCGTTACAGAGACAGAGTTTCGTATGCGGTTGTGAACGGTCAGACGGGCAAGGTTGCGAGTGATGTTCCGGTTTCATACGGCAGGTATCTTCTCGGAACATTTCTTCTGGCGATGGTAATTTACTTTTTCCTGGAGCTTATGTTTGTTCCGAAGCCTTCGGAAATGCTGCTTCTTTCCGCCGGAATTTCGACAATTATTTCGTATCTGTACTGCTTTGAAATTCGCGAGATTCAACAGAAGGATTCGCTCGAGGGAGATAAAGGCCTTAAGTATTACAAGAAGCAGAAGAAGCTTAAAAACGGCCTGAATTCCGTTTCGGAAGACGCGGTGGAAATCCCGGCAGAGTCGATTGCCCGGGGAAAAAACAAAGTCAAAAACAACCCTGATTTAAACAGTGGAATGGTTTATTTCTGGGCTGCCGTTATTTTCGCGTGCACTGTTTTTGCGGCGATGCTTTCACGCAGCTTCAAGCCGGTCGTGCCGATTATGGGCGCGGTGGCACTGTTTGCTTCGATTCGCGCTTTCGGCTATCTTTTGAAGTACAAAGGTAAAAAGAAATTCGGCATTTTGGGAAGTATGTTTTCGGCGGTGCTTACCATAATTGTTTCGCTGGTTTCTCCGCCGGACGATTATATTTACTACGGTCTTGCTTTTGCTGCGATAGCGACTGTTTCTTTTACCGTGGCGGATTTGATTTCATTCTACAATATACTTGCGACACGTCCGTTGCCGCAGTTTGACAGAACGGGAGGTGACGACGATGCGGAGAATCTGTAAACTTTTATTGCCTCTCGTACCGGTTTTATTTATTCTGACCGTTCCGTTTTATGCAAAAGCGTCGGGGCCGGTATACGTCAATCCCGACAGCGGTTTTGAAGTTATAATTGACGATGATGCCGATCTTCTGACCGAAGAGGAAGAAGGAAGAGTACTCGAAGCGATGAAACCGATCTCGGATTATTCGACCGTTTCTTTTGTCACGACTTTGAACGACGGGGGCAGCGAGACGCGTTTCGCGCAGAATTATAACGATTCACTGGCAGGAAATACGAAAGTCCTTTTCCTGATTGATATGGCTACAAGACAGATATACATCGATTCGACCGGAAGCATGAGGAATACAATAACCGGAGCCGCATCGAGAACGATTACCGACAATGTATATCGCTATGCATCCAAACAACAGTACTGTGAGTGCGCTGCAGAGGCTTTTGAACAGATAAATGCTTTGTGCGAAGGCAACAGGATTGCCCAGCCGATGAAGCATATTAACAATTTCCTTATTGCAGTGCTGATTTCACTTGTTCTTAATTACATTTTCGTCAGAGTTTCTTCCAAACAGAAGGAAACAAAAAACCTTGAACTGCTCGACGGAGTTCTTCACCGCATAGAGGTTGTAAATCCGCAGTCTGAGCTTATTTCCGTAAGGAGAGAATACAATTCCGGCAGCTCGGGAAGCGGCGGCGGAGGCGGCGGTGGCGGCGGAGGCGGTCACAGCGGCGGCGGTCACGGATTCTAGGCGCAAATTATTAGTGGCGGCGACTACAGATTCCGGGCGCAAATCATTGACTTTTTTACCGAAAAAAGATAAAATTACTGTGTATGATTTTGCCCGTAAAAAGGGGTATGATTTGAGGTTACAAACTATATTGTCGGGAGGACGATCGGATGGCAAAATACGAGTGTAAGATATGTGGTTACATCTACAATGAGCAGCATGCCGGAAGGGCTTTTGAAGATTTGGTTGAGTGCCCTATATGCAATGCTGACAGAGATTCATTTTTTCCGCATGAACCGGAAGAAGTTAAGGTTGAAACTCCGGTAGAAGAAATACCGGAGGAGTCCATATACGGAAATTCTTTTATGAACGATGCGAATACGGCAGCAGATCCTTTTGGATTTGGTGCAGAGCCCGAAGCACCGAAGGAAGAACCTTTCGGATTCAATGCAGAGCCCGAAGCACCGAAGGCAGAACCTTTCGGATTCAGTGCAGAGCCCGAAGCACCGAAGGCAGAACCTTTCGGATTCAGTGCAGAGCCTGAAGCACCGAAGGCAGAACCTTTCGGATTCAATGCAGAGCCTGAAGCACCGAAGGCAGAATCTTTCGGATTCAATGCAGAGCCTGAAGCACCGGCAGACAAATCTGAGGAGTTCGTTGTCGAGAGACGTCAGGAATTCTGGCAGAGTGCACCGACTGAACAGCCCGCTAAAAATGATGAAGATAAAGCTTCCGCTCCGACCTGGTCAATGGGTGGTCTCGGATCGGTAGAACGTGTTCTGGATTTTTCAGATACTCCGACAGAACCCGAGAAGCCGGTTGAAGAGAAGAGCGAATATTTTACCGAAAATTCGGTTATCGAAACATTTTATTCAAATTCCGAACCGGTTAAGCAGGAGACTGAGGAGCCCGCAGAAGAAACTCCGAAACTTTGGAATGCAGCAGGAGGAACGGTGCATACGGTTATCGAACCGGAGCAGAACGAAGAGTTTTCTTTCTCCGGAACAGAACCTGAGAAGGCGGAAGAAGCGGTTGCGGAACCTGAGAAGAAAGATGTGCCTCCGATTATTTTTGATTATGAACTTGCTACCGAAGGACCGAAAGAATCCGATGAAAGCAAGAGAGTATATTCATTTTCGACAACAGACGATGACGAACCGAGAACCAGTCGTTTTTCACAGCCTATATTTGATGAGAATGGTTTCGTAACAATGCCCGGTTTCGATGTTCACAGAAGAAGCGACGATGAAGATGCTTCGTTTGCCGAAGAGAACATCTTCGCAGCGGCTGAAGAAACCCCTGTTGAAGAGAACATTTTCGCAGCGGCTGAAGAAGCCCCTGTTGAAGAGAACGCTTTTGCGGCAGCAGAAGAAACACCGGTTGAAGAGAACGTTTTTGCGGCAGCAGAAGAAACACCGGTTGAAGAGAACGTTTTTGCGGCAACGGAAGAAACCCCTGTTGAAGAGAACATTTTTGCGGCAGCAGAAGAAGCACCTGTTGAAGAGAACATTTTCGCGGCAGCGGAAGAAGCACCTGTTGAAGAGAACATTTTTGCGGCAGCGGAAGAGACTCCTGTTGAAGAGAACATTTTCGCGGCAGCGGAAGAAACTCCGGTTGAAGAGAATTTCTTCTCAAATGCAGAAGAAGTTTCCGCTGCAGAAAGCATTTTCTCACCGTTTGGCAGTTCGATTGTTGAAGATACCCCTGCAGCTGATGGTATTTTCGCAACAGCAGAAGAAGCACCTGTTGAAGAGAACATTTTCGCAGCAGAAGAAGCACCTGTTGAAGAGAACATTTTCGCAGCAGAAGAAGCACCTGCAGAAGAGAACATTTTCGCAGCAGCAGAAGAAGCACCTGCAGAAGAGAACATTTTCGCAGCAGCAGAAGCGCCTGTTGAAGAGAACATTTTTGCAGCAGAAGAAGCACCCGCAGAGGATAATATTTTCGCAGCAGTTGAAGAGACACCTTCGGAAGAAACTCCGGTTGAAGACAGTTTCTTTACAACAGAAGATGAAGAACCTGTTGGAGAAGATTTCTTCACAATTAATGAGAATGCTCCTATTGAGGAAAGTATATTTGCAATGAACGATGCCGCTCCGGCAGATAACACATTTGCAATGAACGATGCGCTCGATTCAACGCAGGAATTTGCAGAAGAGAATCCTGCAAATGCCGTAAACGAAGAAGAAATTATTGGTTCGGAAGAGTTCGTATTTGATGACGATATTGTTGATGAAATGTCCGATGAAGCGAAGGAAGAAGCCTTTGCAAAATACATTTTCGGAGATTTCGATACCACTACTTATTCTGAGCCTGTTGCTGAAGCGACACCTGCTGAAGCAGTAGAAGAAGTAATTGAAGAAGCCGCACTTGTAGAAGAAGTAATTGAAGAAGCCGCACCTGTTGAAGAAGTAATCGAAGAAGCAGTTGCTGAGGCTGTTGAAGAGGCAGTACCTGTTGAAGAAGTAATCGAAGA
>JAKSSB010000070.1 GCA_024403285.1 Lachnospiraceae bacterium
GACATTTTCCCGCCCCGACGGTTCGATAGAGAACGTCGGACATATGTCGGAGGCTATGCTTGGTTATACTTACGGAAATATAGATTATGTGGCCGGCTGCATTGACGGAAGCAATTACAATGCACTCAACGACTGGCAGAAATTCTGCCTCTGTAAGTATCTTGCGACGCCCGGGACCAGTGTATACGGCTACGGAATGGTTCATTTTTCACCGAATTCGGATGATGATTACAATTGGGATAATGATACTCCGGTGAATTATTACAAGAACTGGAGAGAAGGAACGGGCAAATCTACGTTTACTGCTCAATCCACATATTTAGCCGAGAATTCGCCATATAATTATCAGAACGATCCGTGCATTTCACACCACAAATGGTGGTTTTCAAATATGCCTTACGAAGACGGCCGTGATGAGGACGGTTATTTCAACAACTGGTGGCGATATATTTTTACCCCGGATTATGTTACGGGATTAAGTCAGGTAAAAGAGAATCCCCGGGGCAAGATTGATATGAAAATCGGCGATGAGACGGCGGTTGATTTTATGGTTGAATATTATTCGGACACCAAAATTGCAACCGATACCGCAGAGAGTGATGCCGCAATTATCCTTAAGAAAGATTCGCATCTTTCGGTTAAAGAAGGTAAAATCGTTGCTCTTACGGAAGGCGAAGAAACAATAGAAATCAGGCTTGACGGTATAAGCCTTTTCGTATCGGTAAGTATTTCGGACGTGCGTACTGCTTACAATATCAGCTATGAATTGAACGGCGGAAACAACAGCAAAGATAATCCGAAGTCATACGGTGTTAACAAGACGGTTACTTTAAAGAACCCCAAAAGAACCGGTTATACGTTTGACGGCTGGTACGACAATAAGTCTTTTACCGGTGATAAAATAAAAAAAGTAAAAAAGCAGGATATTACCTTATATGCGAAATGGATTCCCAATACTTACACGATTACCTTAAACGGCAAAGGCGGTAAATATACGCCTGCAGGCGGTGAGGCTGTTTCAACATTTAAGATGAATCTGACTTATGATTCTGAGGCGGCTTTGAGTACTAAATTTGTCAGAACCGGTTATACGCTTTCGGGTTTTACAACGAAGAAAGACGGTAAAGGTAAGTTCTACGCATTCGGTGAAAAGGTAAAGAATCTGACCAAAACAAATAAAGGAAATGTAAACCTTTATGCAAAGTGGACGCCCAATCCGTATACTGTTGTATTTGACACCAATGTCGAAGCGGGTGTCAAGGTTTTTGGACTTATGAATCCGCTGAATACGAAGTATGGAAAGAACGTGAAACTGCCGGCCAACGAATATGTACGTAAAGGTTATTCCTTCAAGGGCTGGAGCCTGACACCCGACGGAGAAGTCAGGTTTAAAAATAAAGCGAAAGTTAAGAATCTTGCAACATCGGGAGAGGTGAGGTTATATGCCGTCTGGTCACTGAATACGTACAGTGTTAAGTTCTCGGCAAACGGCGGTAAGGGAAAAGTTCCCGATACCATTAAAGGAAGGCAGTACGGTGTTAACCCGTGCATTCTTCCCGTGAAGGATTCTTCTTTGCATAATGACGGTTATACATTCAGGGGCTGGAGCACTACGAAGGATGACAGTGATTTACGCTATGAGGAAGGCGAAGTATTTGATTACGGACCTATAAAGGAAAATTATGTTGTTACACTTTATGCTCAGTGGGATTATGATATTTGTGTACAGAAAGATGATGGGACTACAGATTCTTTCTCTGCAAGTATCAACCGTGTTTATACAACAGAATACCTTGCAGACCTTGTTTTTAAACTTAACAGGCCGGGTGAGCATGTAGTCGGTTTCGCAACAAGCGAAAAGAATGCGGCAAAAGGAAAACTTGCCTACAAATCAACCGTTAAGAATGCGGCGGGCAAAATCCTTTATCCGGTTTACAAACCGAACAAATATACCGTCAAGTTCGATAAAAACGTTCCCGGAGGAGCGAAGGTAACCGGAAAAATGAGCAGTCAGACCGCTACATACGGTAAATCTTTTACCCTTAAGGGAAATGAGTATAAGTGTGCGGGACATAAATTCCTGGGCTGGGACAGGAAGCAGAATGCTACCGTGCCTGAGTTTACGAATAAAGCACAGATTACGACAAGTCTTTCGGATAAAAACAAGGATGTGGTTGTACTCTATGCAATCTGGGATTAGGAGGAATTATCGATGGATGGCAGAGGAACTCTGGGAGCGTGCTCCAAAAAGGCAATCAATTTGTGGACAGCTTCCATGGTGGTATGGATATTCGTTATTGTATATCAGGTTATTGTCGGCCTGATTGCCCTGATGGTGTGCTACGGAGGAAGCATGCTTCTTTGCGCAGTCTGGAATATTGTAGTAACGATTATCATGATGAGCAATATCGGCAAATTCAAGAGGAATCCGCCGATAATGGTATCTTTCAGTTCCAATCAGAAAGTTACGACCATAATTTTTATCTTCATCAATCTGTTTCTGGGCGGAGTACTCGGTGTTGTCGGTAATATTCTTGAACTGGTGGCAATAGAATACACACTCAATCATTCCCGCGAGATTTATGCCGAATGCGGACTGATGCCGAGATAAGACAGCCGTTCGTCTTTACAAAAGCGTTTATATAAGTGATGAAAAATTAACTGCCGTTTCCGATATTCGGGGACGGCAGTTTTTTTTCACAATCAGAACGTCGCTGTAAAAAATTTCGTATATAACACCATATAACAGTTGACAACAGTTAAACACTGTTATATACTGTTTACAACTTAAGTGATGTACGTACATACTGTATACAGGAGAAACACATGAATTTAATTATTAACTCTTCATCAATGGTACCGATTTATGAGCAGATAGTTGAGTCATTCAAGAAGATGATCGCATCCGGAGAACTTGTCAACGACGAAATGCTTCCGTCTGTAAGAACACTTTCGAATGAACTTCGCATAAGTGCACTTACCGTCAAGAAAGCTTATGACAGACTCGAAGAAGAAGGTTTTACGGTGACGGTTCACGGCAAGGGTACTTTCGTTAAATCTTTTAACCCGGAACTTCTTAAGGAAGAACAGATGAAGGAAATCGAGAACGATTTGAGTCTGGTGCTTGAGAAGGCTAAAAGATACGGAATCGAACCCGAAGAAATCAAGAATGCCATCGATCTTTTAAGCTCGGAAATCTGATACTTAAACGGATTCGAATTGCGTTTGTCGCAAAGATTTGTGTCAGAAAATGAAAAGGAAAACAAGAGGTGTTATTTATGCTTAGAATAGACAATCTTACCAAAACATACGGCAGTTTTAAAATGAACATATCAATGGAAGTCACACCGGGCAGCATCGTCGGAATCATCGGTCCGAACGGCGCCGGTAAAAGTACGGCTTTTAAATCGATTCTTCAGCTGATTCGTCCGGAGAGCGGCTCAATAAATCTTTTCGGAACGGAAATCGGAGTAGCAGGCGAAAAGATGAACACCGAAATGAAGAACAGAATCGGAGTTGTTTTCTCGGATTCGGGCTTCTCGGGATATCTTAACGGCAAAGACGTAAGGAATATTCTTAAGAATATGTATAAGGATTTCGAAGAGGAGAAATTCGACAATTACTGCCGACAGCTGAACATTCCCATGGATAAGAAACTTAAAGAGTTTTCAACCGGTATGAAAGCCAAGATGCGAGTTATCGCAGCACTTACTCATAAGGCCGACTTTCTGATTCTTGATGAGCCGACGGCAGGTCTCGATGTCCTGGCACGTGATGAGATTCTTGACATCCTGCGTGAGTACATGGCGGAAAAGGATGACAGATGTATCCTGATAAGTTCGCACATTTCATCGGATTTGGAGAACCTCTGTGATGAATTATACATGATTAAATCCGGAGAAATTGTACTTCATGAGGCATGCGATGTTCTTTTATCCGATTATGCAATTCTTAAAGTCAGTGAAGAGGAGTATGGCAAAATCGACAAAGAGCATATTCTTCGCAGACGCAAAGAAAACTACGGATACATGTGTATGGTTCGCGAACGCAGATACTATATGGAGAACTATCCCGGAATCGTAATCGAGAAGAGCTCGATAGACGACTTAATTCAGATGATGATTAAAGGAGAGAACGTATAATGAAAGGTTTATTTATAAAAGATCTGGCACTTCTTAAGAATCAGGGCAAAATAATTTTCATCGCTTTGGTACTATCCCTTATTTATCTTTTTGTGGATGTGGAAGGTTTCTCAATTACATTCCTTGCGCTGATGGGAATGTTAATCGGCATTTCGACGATAGCATACGATGAAAACGACAACGGAGGCGCATATCTTTTCTCTATGCCTTTTACCGTTAAGCAGTACTGTATCGAGAAATATCTCTTCGTTTTCGGAGGAATCCTTTTCGGAGCACTTTTTGGCTATGCCGTATCGATTGGTTCGATTCTTCTGGGTAAATCGGGTGTGACGTATGCATCTCTTTTTGAAACATTCATTGTAGCAATCGGTCTTTTCGGTTTCATGGAATCATTTCTGCTTCCGCTCAATCTGGGATTCGGACCTGAAAAAGGCAGAAATATTGCAGCAGTAATTGCAGGTTTGATTCTGGCTGCGGTTTTTCTTTTCAGATCGTTCGCCGGAAATATCCCGGTTCCGGAGTTCATTACCAAATTACAGGATGTTCCTGATTTTGTTTTCACAACGGTTACCATAGCGGGTGCTGCGGTTATGCTTACTGTTTCTTTTATCATTACAAACACAATTATGCGTAAAAAAGAATTCTAGAGCATAAAAATACAAGTTCCAAAGTGATAAGAAATATTGACATGAGTACATTTCTTTGCGAAACTAGATTGTAGAGGATTATTCAATTTTTAACGGAGGATACATACTATGGACAACAGATATTCGCACAGAATGGCAGGCAAGAAAATCCGTTTTACAGACAAGGCAGGCAACCCGGTTGCAGGCAGTGATATTGCAATCAATCAGACAGGTCATAAATTCCTGTTCGGTTGCGGCGCATTTGATGCCGTTTCGGCTACAATGCCGGAGAATCCGTGGCTTTTAAAAGCTATCGAAGAAGGCAAATTCAACCGCAAAATGTTTGAAGACAGAATGGACTTATGGTTCGATGTTTTCAATTACGGAACGATTCCTTTTTACTGGGGATCGTTTGAATACAAAGAAGGAGAACCCGAAACGGAGAGCAGAATGCTCGCAGCCAAGCTCTTACAGTCACACGGCGCCAAAGTAAAAGGTCATCCCCTTTGCTGGCACACGGTATGTGCAGACTGGCTTATGGAATATGACAACGCAACGATTCTTTCCAAACAGCTCGATCGTATTAATAGAGAAGTTTCGACATTCAAGGGTGTCATCGATATGTGGGATGTAATCAATGAAGTTGTTATCATGCAGGTTTATGACAGATATGACAATGCCGTAACGAGAATCTGCAAGGACCTCGGACGTGTCAAACTGGTAAAAGAAGTATTCGACGCAGCCAAAGCTGCCAACCCGGATGCGGTTTTGCTTATCAATGATTTCAACCTTTCGGAAAGTTACAGAATTCTCCTTGACGGATGCTTAAATGCGGGCGTTCCCATTTCGGCAATCGGAATTCAGACGCATCAGCATCAGGGATATATGGGCAAAGAGAAACTGGAAGATATTCTCGACAGATTCTCATTCTTCGGACTTCCGATTCATTTTACCGAGAATACACTTATTTCCGGACATCTTATGCCTCCGGAAATTGTTGACTTAAATGATTATCAGGTAGACGAGTGGCCTTCAACTCCCGAAGGTGAAGAACGTCAGCGCAAGGAATGGAGAGAAATGTACGAGACGCTCTTTGCGCATCCGCTTGTTGAAGCTTTTACCGGCTGGGATTTCACGGACGGTCAGTGGCTTAACGCACCGAGCGGACTTGTTCGCGCCGACGGAACGGTTAAACCCGCATATAACGAGATTAAGAATCTTGCTAACAAAGAGTGGCACACCGATACGACGGTTCATACCGATGAGAACGGTTTTGCTTTCGTAGAAGGTTTCAAGGGAACTTACAAGGCTTCCTGCAATGGACAGACAGCTGAGTTCTCGCTCCTTGACGGTGAAGAAATTTCGGTTATGCTGGAATCGTAGAACATGGATACTTCTAAAAGATTTGAAGATTTATATAATAAATCATTCAGGCAGAACAGTTTTGAGTTCACGGACTTTTTAAGTTTACAGGAACTTTCAACACTTGCCGAGAACAGGGAAATTTCTCCGGGCGCATATACTGTGTCCGGAGGTTTTTGTGATGCGCAAAGATGTATGGTGCGTTTCGGAAGCGAGGAAGAGTTCGGATACAGCGAACCGTTTCCGATTGCGTGCCTCAAAATCGAACCGCTGAATGTCAAATTTGCGGATGAACTGACACACAGAGATTTCCTCGGTGCACTTATGAATCTCGGAATCAAGAGGGAAGTTTTGGGAGATATTCTCGTTACGGAAGCACATACCGGCGGAAAGGACAAATCCTGCATCGCTTTCCTTTTCTGCATGGAATCGATTGCGGAATATATTATCGGAAGTCTCGATAAGGTTAAACATACTTCGGTCAGGGTTTCAAGGCAGGAAGAACTTCCTGACATTGCCGTCAGGGAACCTGAATCAATCGAGTTTCAGTCGGCATCGGAACGTCTTGACGGCATTATTGCAGGCTTCTATAAAAAATCCCGCGCCGAGGTCAAGGAGCTTTTCGCTTCCGGACTGGTTTTCTTAAACGGGAAAGTAACAGAAAACCCGGGCCATACGCTTAAAGAGGGCGATAGGGTAACCGTCAGGGGATACGGCAGATTTTCCTACGTGGGAGTGAGCGGCACTTCCAAAAAGGGACGGCTGTATGTTATAGTTAAAGCGTGAAAAATATCGCCCGGTATGGTATGATTTGCAGGGTGAAAGATTATTAAAGCTATACGCGGAGTAATTTATGAATATACTGGTTTACATCGATCCCGGAACCGGCAGCATGCTTTTTACCATAGCAATCGGAATTATTTCGGCATGCGTGTTCTTCTTGCGGGCACTGCTTATCAAACTGAAGTTTGTGATGAGCGGCGGTAAATCGAAAACTGACAAAAATGCAAATAAAGAAGATTATGTAATTTTCAGCGACAGCAAGCGCTACTGGAATGTTTTCAAACCGGTTTGCGACGAGTTCGAGAGAAGACAGATTAAGATTTCGTATTATACGGCTTCTCCGGACGATCCGGCACTTTCGGAAGAATATAAATTTGTTAACACCGAATTTATCGGAGAGGGCAACAAGGCTTTTTCAAGACTCAATATGATGAAAGCGAGAGTCTGCCTCTCGACGACTCCGGGACTGGAAGTTTATCAGTGGAAACGCTCGAAGGACACTGACTTTTATGTACATATCTATCATGCGGTTGATGAAGGACTCGGCTACAGGATGTTCGGCGTCGATTTCTATGATGCGATTCTTTTAACGGGAGAGTTTCAGGAAGACAACATTAGGAAACTTGAGAAGCTTCGTTCACTTCCCGCCAAAGAAACATGCGTTACCGGTTCGACATATCTCGATTCCATGAGGAAAAGACTTGATGAGGCGCAGGCCGAAGGCAGTTTGGAAGCCTCGGGTGTCAAAACAGTTCTTATTGCACCGTCCTGGGGCGAAAGCTCAATTCTTAACAGATACGGTGAAAGCATCTTAAGCGCTCTTGCGGCAACCGGCTTCAACATAGTTGTAAGACCGCATCCGCAGATGGCTATAAGCGATGCCGGACTTTTAAACGAACTTAAGGAGAAATATCCTGAGAATGACAGATTTAAGTGGAATTCTGACAATGACAACTTCGAATGTTTAAGAAATGCGGATGTCATGATTACGGATTTTTCGGGTATTATTTTCGACTACTGTCTCGTATTCAACAGACCGCTCATCTATGCGGACACATCGATGGATTTGTCTCCGTATGATGCGGCGTGGATTGACGAACCGTTATGGCGCCTTGAAATCCTGCCGAAACTCGGAATAAAGCTTAACAAAGACGACTTCGGCGATATGCGTTCAATCATCGATTCGCTTTCGGAGTCGGACGAATACAGAAACGGAAGGGAAGAAATCCGAAACACCGCATGGCAGTACATCGGGGAATCCGCGACGAAAACCGTGGATTACCTTGTTAAGAAATGCACTGAAATCAAAGATAAGGAGCAGTAAATATGCAGGCTATAATTCTGGCAGCAGGAATGGGTAAAAGACTCAAAGAACTTACGCAGAACAACACGAAATGCATGGTCAAAGTAAACGGAGTCACACTCATTGACAGAATGCTTCATCAGATAGAAAAACAGAATCTTTCAAGAATCGTAATCGTAGTCGGTTACGAAGGAAAGAAGTTGATTGATTATATTAAAACTTTGGATATCAGAACACCGGTTGAGTTTATCGAAAATCCGATTTATGACAGGACGAACAACATCTATTCACTGTTCCTTGCCAAAGACCGGCTTATCGAAGAAGATACACTTCTTTTCGAGTCGGATCTGATATTCGAGGATGCCGTTTTGGAAGCGCTCGTAGGTGATCCGCGCGAGACACTTACGCTCGTCGACAAGTATGAGAGCTGGATGGACGGAACATGCGTTAAACTCGGTGATGACGATTCGATTCTCGAATTTGTTCCGGGCAAGAATTTTGATTTTTCCGCGCGCGATTCATATTTCAAAACAGTGAATATCTACAAGTTTTCGCAGTCGTTTTCGAAGACACATTACGTTCCGTTTTTGGAGGCATATTCGAAAGCTCTCGGAAACAACGAATATTACGAACAGGTCCTTCGTGTGATTACCATGCTCGACAATCCCGAGATTAAGGGTAAAAGATTAACCGGTCAGAAATGGTACGAAATCGACGACGTTCAGGATCTCGACATCGCCGAATCGATTTTCGCGAATTCACCGAAAGAGCGATTTGATGCAATCGGTGCCCGCTACGGAGGTTACTGGCGTTATCCCGATCTGACGGATTTCTGTTATCTTGTTAATCCTTATTTCCCGCCGGCCAAAATGGTGGAAGAAATGAAGGCCAGTTTTGCGGAACTTCTTACTTCCTATCCTTCGGGAATGAAGGTCAATTCGCTTATTGCGGGAAGAAACTTCAATGTACATTCGGAGAATATAGTTGTCGGAAACGGAGCGGCCGAACTCATAAAGGCACTCATGGAGAATTTCGAAGGTAAGATGGGAATCATTCGACCGACTTTCGAAGAGTATCCCAACAGGTATAACGAAGAAGACCTTGTGGTTTATAAGCCCGATAACGCGGATTTTTCTTATACTGCGGACGATTTAATTACGTTTTTTACCGATAAGGATATTAAGAATCTCTGCATAGTAAATCCGGATAATCCGACGGGAAATTACATCCTGCGAAAGGATATTTTAAGGCTTGCCGAATTAGCGAAGAAGAAAGGTATCAGACTGCTTGTGGACGAGTCATTCGTCGACTTCGCGGATGAAGAGAATCCTTCGATAATCGAGCAGGAGATAATCGATAAATTCGACAATCTTTACATTATGAAAAGCATTTCGAAGTCGTACGGCGTACCGGGCATCAGACTCGGAATTTTAGTGTCCTCCGACACCGAAACAATTGCGAAATTGAAGAAAGACGTTGCCATCTGGAACATCAATTCGTTCGGCGAATTTTTTATGCAGATTTATGAGAAATACAGTAAGGATTATGTTAAAGCCTGCAAACTTTTCAGAGAGGAAAGAGCACGTTTTGTCAAAGTGCTTTCCGCAGACGGCGGAGTGCGTGTAATACCGTCACAGGCCAATTTCGTCATGGTTGAACTTACAGGTGGCAAAACGGCGAAGGATGTCGTCACCGAACTTCTGGACAGGCACGGAATCATCGGCAAAACACTCGATTCGAAGACCGGGAAGCCGAACTATATGCGTCTCGCCGTAAGAGATACCGCCGACAACGACAGACTTATTAATGCGTTAAAAGAGGTGCTTTAGTATATGCTTTCTGTATTGTACAATCTGTTTATCACACCGATTGAGACGGTCGTTGCCCTGATTTTCTCAATAATGAACAGGGTATTTTTCGACCATCCCGGTGTTTCGATACTCTTCGTGAGCATCGTCGTCAATCTTTTGGTGCTTCCTTTGTACAAAAGAGCCGACGCGATTCAGGACGAGGAGAGGGCGCGCCAGAAATCGATGGAGCGCTGGACAACCCACATAAGGAAAACCTTCAAAGGCGACGAGCGTTTCATGATGCAGAACGCCTATTACAAAGAGATGGGCTACAAGCCGATTTATG
>JAKSSB010000071.1 GCA_024403285.1 Lachnospiraceae bacterium
GCTGCAGCAGTGGCTTTTACATTCGCGTCATTGGCAAGAACTTCAGCCGTAAGAATCAAAAAGCAGGCGGAGTTGCTCGCATATGACAAGGCAATTCAGATGGCAGGCGAATCCCAACGGCTTCTTGATGACGATAAAAGATTGGAATCGTTACAAATCGCATATGAAGCCTTAACTTCATCCGACAGCGTCGATATGCCATATACTCCCGAAGCTCAATACGCACTTGTTGACGCACTCAGGGTATACGATTCGGCTAAATACTCGAAGGCCGTTCTCGAAATCAATGCCACAGATACGATATGCGCCGTTGATTTTAACAGCAATCCGTTTGAAGTTATCTATGCCGATAAATCCGGGAATGTCGCTGTATGGCTCTATGAAGAATATGATAAAATATATGAAACTTTCGACGGACTAAAGGATCCCCAAAGCGAACACACCGTAGGTTTTATCGATAAAAATATTTTTTACTATATAAATGAATTCGAACAGGTTGTAATTTCATCAATCGACAATACAACCTCAGCAATTCTAAGTGATGCCGAGTTTACAAGTGCTTATCTGAATGATGATCACAGCGTGCTTGCGGCATTGTCAGATGATTCGCTTTATGTTTACAATCTAAAAGATTACAGTATTCTTTACAACGACTTCGTAGATAGTAATTCTTATATTTTTGCAGATTGCATCGGATGGGATTCGACAAACGGGCTTATTTTATATTCTGTTTGTGACTCCGAAGCGGTTGAAAGAGAAACACTCAAAGTTGCTGATATCAATAAGAACGAGCTTTTGGTTGATGCTTTATTTACCGTTTCTCAAATGAAAGACTGTATCTGCGAAAACGGCGTCTTCTATGTTTTAAGCGAACGTCGCGAGGGCGACCTCGGCAAATTATATGTGTGTGCATTGGATGCAATGAACAACACTGCAAAATGGAATTCAAACTTTAACGGTGTTGCAGGCGAATTATATTTTACTTCCAAAAATTCTCTTGCGGTAACGGCGGGAAATGATTTGTATATTTACAATCATAATGACGGAACATTAATCGGAAATTATTCATTCAATTCCGATGTTGGATGTTTGACCGAATCAGATGGAAACCTGTATATACGAAATCTTAACGGTGACAGTTCGGTTATCGATTCATCGACAGGCGCATACTTATATCTCGGAAAATTAATTGACTGCACGAATCTTTCAAAGCTCAAGTCTTTGGAAATTACCGAATATAATTATGCTTACATGGGTATAGCGGCAAACGGAAATGACAATCATCTCATTTTTTATAATTATATGGTAAATGATATTGCTTCAATATATAACGATGAAGTTTTAGTTGCAGAATACCGGGCTGCTTTCGGAAGCGATGCAATCACCAAAGCAGAAGCGCTCGGAGCCGATATTCGCAATACGGTTTACTCAATAGTAACGGATAACGACAATTTGGATATTATTACCTATAAAAACGGTACGGTTGAAATTTATGATGAGAAGACAAAAAAATTGCTTTATCATAAATCGGTCGGTTTGTTAATCGACAAATATATGGGCGAAGACATTTACGGAAACAAATATTTCGGAAGCGATAATTCGGCAATCATGGTATCTTCGAACAACGAAATCGTAGCATCAATAGAAGATATGATTGGCTTAACTTCCGACAGAACGGGAATCTTAATGAATTCCTTCGACGAAAATCGTTATCCGATTGTACTGAAATATGATGTTTACAGCAAGGACGACCTTTTAGAAATGGCCGAGTACAAGATGGATTACTACAATTTCGACTATTCCGGATCGAAAAGCAACTAATATACTTTAATAATCATCATATTAAAATCCGCAGTAAGTCTCATAGAAATATGAGTCCTGCTGCGGATTAATTAATGTTCTGCTTGGTATATTCGTCTTTTACTACGATAGTTCCTTCAGGCGAAGCATCAGTTTCAACAAATCTCCGGATTCTACGAAGCCTGCAATGTGTCCGTCACAAAAACGTTCACCTCGCGATATGAATGTTAACATCGTTGCGATTTCTTTTTTACTCATATCGTTTATTGATTTATTCTCAATTTTTCTATGATTCGAAAGATAGTTTATATCCTCTTCGAGCAAATCAAGAGCTTTATATATTTCTGCCGAATAAACAGGATAAGGTGAAAATTCCACAGTTTTGTTAATTTTAAGATATTCGATTATCGAATCAAGTTCTTCCATATTAATCACACCTGCTTTCATTCTGTCGTTTTGGAAATATTCTTTCTTCATGCTTTTCTTTTGTCTGATTCTAAGAATCATCAATACAATGCCCCCAATGAGCAGTACGCCTGTACCTAACGTTGCTATGAAGTATTATATCATGATATATGTAAAAAAGAACAATCTTACATCAAATACAGATACCACAAATGTGTCTGAAAGTGATACAATGTCAATGTCAGACTACTTATAAATTATAATGGAGCGTTAAAATTATGGACATTTGCAGAATTATTTCCGAAGAACTCGGAATTTCGAATAAAAGTACGGAGACCGCGGTGAAACTCATCGACGAAGGCAATACAATCCCCTTTATCGCCAGATACCGCAAGGATGTGACCGGCAATCTGAACGACGAGATACTGCGTAAACTTTTCGAAAGACTTAAGTATTTAAGAAACTTAAGCGAACGTCAGGAGCAGGTAATTGAGTCAATCGAATCGCAGGGCAAACTTACAGAAGAACTTAAAAAACAGATTCTCGAAGCGACGACTATGGTCGCTGTGGAAGATTTATACAGACCGTACAAGCAGAAGAGAAAGACACGTGCGATGATAGCCAGAGAAAAAGGCCTTGAGGGACTTGCGGGAATAATCGCCTCGGAAAGCGCAACCGCACCTTTGGAAGAAATCGCCGCTGCATACATTTCGGAAGAAAAGGGCGTTGAAGATGCCGCCGCCGCACTTGCGGGAGCTTCGGACATCATTGCGGAAGACATTTCCGACAATGCCGATTTCAGAACATACATCAGAAATTCCACCGTTCGCGAAGGCAAAATCACAAGTTCCTGTAAGAATCCGACCGAAGACGGTGTCTTCGAGATGTATTACGAATTCGAGGAACCGGTAAAAAGAATTGCCGGCCACAGGGTACTTGCATTAAACCGCGGTGAAGACAAGGATGTGTTAAATGTCAAAGTCGTTCCCGACGAAGAGAAGATACTGGGCTTTCTGTATAAGAAGACAATCGTCAAAGACAATTCTTTTACCACGGATTTCCTGAAGAACGCCTGCGACGATGCTTACTCTCGTCTCATTGCACCCGCTATCGAACGTGAAGTAAGAAACATGCTGACGGAGACAGCGGAGGATGGTGCGATTTCCGTATTCGGCAAGAACCTTGGACAGCTTCTTATGCAGCCTCCGATTAAGGGTAAAAGAGTTCTCGGCTGGGACCCCGCTTTCAGAACGGGCTGCAAAATCGCCGTTGTCGATGAAAACGGAAAAGTCCTTGCGACAACCGTTATCTATCCGACCGCGCCGCAGTGCCGAATCGATGATGCCGTCAAAACACTGAACGCACTTGTAAGGCAGTACAAAATTGATTTGATCAGTGTCGGAAACGGAACCGCATCGAGAGAATCCGAGAAAGTCATTGTGGATTTCATTAAGAACAATGAAAGAAAACTTCATTATGTGATTGTTAACGAAGCCGGAGCTTCGGTTTATTCGGCAAGCGAACTTGCAACCAAAGAATTTCCGGATCTTTCGGAAGGCGCAAGAAGCGCGGTTTCGATTGCGAGAAGACTTCAGGATCCCCTTGCCGAACTTGTTAAAATCACACCGGAATCAATCGGTGTAGGTCAGTATCAGCATGACATGAATCAGAAGAGGCTCTCCGAGGCGCTTCAGGGTGTCGTTGAAGACTGCGTAAACAAAGTCGGAGTCGATTTGAATACGGCATCGCCTTCGCTTCTTTCCTATGTTTCCGGAATCACGAAGACAATTGCGGACAATATAGTTGCTTACCGCGAGGCCAACGGATCTTTTACCGACAGAAAACAGCTTCTTAAAGTTCCGAAACTCGGACCGAAGGCATATGAACAGTGCGCCGGATTCTTAAGAATCACGGGCGGAAAGAATCCGCTCGATGCAACCGGCGTTCATCCGGAATCGTACGATGCTGTTGCAAGACTTCTGGATATGATGGGACTTTCGCCGGCAGATGCGGTCAAGCCTCTGAATTTCAAAGATATGGCCAAGCCGGGGGCAATTACAAAGACGGCGAATGCACTCGGAATAGGAGAGATTACTCTTGCCGATATTCTGGCCGAACTTGAGAAACCCGGACGCGACCCGCGTGAAGACATGCCGCTTCCGATACTTAAAAGCGACGTCCTTGAAATGGAAGATTTGCAGCCGGGAATGGTTCTTAAGGGAACTGTCAGAAATGTAATAGATTTCGGTGCTTTTGTGGATATCGGAGTGCACCAGGACGGACTCGTCCATATTTCGAAAATTACGGATAAATACATTAAGCACCCGCTTGAGGTGCTTAATGTGGGTGACATCGTGGATGTTAAAATTCTCGATGTTGATATTAAACGTAAAAGAATCAGTCTTTCAATGATTCTTTAAAACTTCTGACTTCGCGCGTATGCTTATTTGTCGAATGAATCGTCGAAGGTGATGTTGAAATCGACATCTCCCTTGATTCCGGGAACCGAGCCCTTTTCGGAGTATTGCCACATCTTGATTTCATAAGGGAAATAAACTTCCGTATCGTAGAATGCGAACCACTTGTCGTATTCGGAAAGTCTCGACATATCAAGCATACCGCAGAAACTTTTGGTATTGCCGTATATAAGCGGCGTATAACCTTCCGCCTTGACTGCTTCAAGGAAAGCTATCGTGTAATCGGTTCTTTCGGCAGCAGTCAGATTTGCGGTTCTTGCGGCCGAATCGTTAACCGCTTCGATATCGATTGCCACGGGATAAGTAACTTTGTATTTCTCAATCGCATTGAGTACAAAGGATGCTTCTTCGAGTGCTTCCGTTTCGCTGGTTGCCTGTGAGAAGAAGTACACGCCGACTTTAAGCCCGGCCTTGGTCGCGCCTTTTATGTTGTCTTCAAATGATTCGTCCATAACAAGGGCGCCCGTTCCGTAACCTCTGATTCCGACACGAATCATAACGAACTCCACTCCGGCTTTTTTGACTTCTTTCCAGTCGACATTCTGCTGATATTTGGAAATGTCGATTCCCATGTGACCGGCATTTTCACCGCCCGGAGCATACGAAGCAAGACCGGTTGTCTCATCAAATGTAATATCATCATACGAAACCGGACTCATCGGAAGCGATTCGTCAATCGGACAGAAAACATATCCGCCCTTGTCATAATAAATGATGTCTTCGGGATAAAGCGAACGTAACATCGAAACAACCGGTGCGCCACCCGAATAAACATTTTTAATCTGTTTCTTCAAATCACTGATTCCTTCTTCCCTGGCTTCTTCTTTCGCCTCGGCAATCAGTTTGTTCATTTCTTCGGCAGTGTAAACGGTATCGGGATTCACGGTATCCGGATCGGGAGTCGGAACCTCGGTAAAAGACGCGTTCTCGGCGTCCTTTTTCATTTTATCCATCCGAGCGGCGAGAAATGCGCTGAACGATAACGATGCCACAGAAATAAAAAGAAGAACAAAAACAAGAAGCCTGCCCGTTTTCCGGGGCTTGCGCTCCTTACCCTTGTCCTTTTTATCCATATCTCCCAAAGGAGTAAAAAATTCTTCTGACATTAAAAATCCTCTCTCTTCTTAGTATAAGCCCCCTCTGAATTTATTCAAAATCACTCCCCATACAATGAAGATTTTATCATTTTTATGTCGTTATGTAAAGGAAGGAGAACTTTGAGAATTTTTTAACAGACGGTATTGACGAAAAATGTAAATAAACATATATTGTATATGTTGAGTTAAAATTTAGAAAATCAGTCTGTGAGGTACAATATATATGTATGGATGCCTTCTTGCGGGAAATCCCGTGAAAGAATTTATATCAGCCGTTAAGAACAATTCGATTATGATGGTTGAGTTTTTGGCAATAATGGTTGCACTTGTTATCGTGTCGGTAATCGTTCAGAAAATTATTATGAAAAGAAACGGAGACAATTCCAAAATTTTCAATACGAGAGCGGTTGCCTTAATCGGTATTTTCGGAGCGATTGCAGGCGTTCTGATGTCGCTTGAATTCCCGGTTTTTTTTATCCCGACGGATTTCAAAATGGAATTCGGCGATCTGGCGGCACTGATTGCCGGTTTCGCATACGGTCCCGCTGCTGCGGTTTTTGTTGAGATAATCAAGGAATTTGTCAAACTGCTTATCAGACCGACCTCGACGGCATTTGTCGGTGAAGTCGGTAATTTCTGCATAGGATGTATGTTCGTTCTTCCGGCAACCATTTTTTACTGGATGAAGAAGACGAAGAAGAGAGCGATAGCTTCCGCTGTCATCGGCTGGTTGTGCATGATTTTCGCCGGTGCGGTTGTAAACCGCTTTTTCCTTGTTCCTTCACTTGTCAAAATGTTTATCGGCGGAGATTACAATGCGCTTTTTGAGGGCGCGGCCAAATTCAATCCGCTTATTACCGATATCAATTCATATGTGCTTTTTACCAGTGTTCCCATCAATATTATTAAGGGCGGTGCGGACACTTTGATCGTTATACTGATTTATAAGCCCTTAAGCCCGTATCTTAAGGGCACGAACAAGAAGAAAGTCAAAGGGTAATTATTTATGGGTGCAATTATCGAAATACGGGATATGTGCAAAATCTACAATCCCGGAGAAAACGAAGTAAGAGCGCTCGACCACGTGACTCTCGATATCGGCGAGAACGAGTTTGTCGCCATTATCGGACAGTCAGGTTCGGGCAAATCGACTCTTATGAATATGTTAGGATGTCTCGATGTTCCCACTTCGGGAACATATCTTCTTCACGGTACGGACGTTTCGGAACTTCTTGATGACGAGCTTTCGGACATTCGTAACCGCGAAATCGGATTTATTTTCCAGGGCTTTAACTTAATTGCGAATCTGACGGCACTCGAAAATGTCGAGCTGCCTCTTATATACAGAGGAGTTCCGAAGGGTAAAAGACGTGAACTCGCGCTGACAGCACTTGCAAAAGTCGGACTTGAAAACCGTGTTGACCACAAACCTTCGGAAATGTCGGGAGGTCAGCAGCAGAGAGTTGCGATAGCAAGAGCGATTGCGCAGGCACCGCCGATTATTCTCGCCGACGAACCGACCGGTAACCTCGATTCGCGTTCAAGCGAGGAGATAATGGGAATTCTTCATGAACTTCATGAAGAAGGCCGAACCGTCATTCTGATTACACACGACAATTCCATTGCGGCCAAAGCCAGAAGAGTCGTATCCATCAGGGACGGACAGATTTACAAAGACGAGATTAACGAATTGTACGACATTAGTGCAGCGAACGCGACGGGAGACAGGTCTTTTACCGGGAATACGCAGGAAAACGAGCCGGTAAAAGAAACAGAGAGCGGAATCGATTTACATATCAGGGAGGACGGAAACGATGGAGAATAAAGATAACATGAATGCGGCGGAAGAATCGGAAGTTAAAGCCGCACCCACCAAAAGAGAGAAAATTCTCAAGAAAAAGAAACGTAAGAAAAAAATAATTATTTTCTCAATTATCGGAGGCGTTCTGCTTATCCTTGTGATTGTGATTGTTCTGGTTGCAAATGCTTTTTCGGCAGCTTCCATGATGATGTCGGGGTCCGTTTTCACCGTTGATGTCAAAGAAGATGCATTCGAATCCGATGTCGAAGTTTCGGGAATTGTGGAGAGCGATAAGATTCTTCATTACAATGCCCCCGGTGCTGTTGAAATCGAGTCGATTGCCAAAGCGGGCTCATTTGTCAAAAAAGGTGAGAAAATCGTAGTTTTCAATCAGGCATCGTTTGATGAGGCGTTAAGAATCGCCGAACTTGAGAACACGATGACGTTAAATGCTGTCAAAAGCTCAGAAATTCAGGCGGAAGAGGCTTTGGGAGATTACAATACTGCCAAAGCAAATTACTCGAAATATTCGGCACTTGTAAATTCCCAGCAGGCGGAAGTTGACAAGCTGACTTCGGAGATTACCGATGCGAACGCAATCAAGAGCGCCGAACTTAGAAGCAAGATTTATGAGTGTCAGAAACAGTTAAACGATTTTAATTATCTTGCCGGAGAGGGCGGAGTTATCAACGGTCTTTCCGAGGATGCAATGAAGACTTATGCGAAATACGCTAAGGACAAGAGCTATGAAATCGGTGAACTGCAGCATCAGCTCGAAGAAATTTCAGGTTCCGTAACGGCTTACGAGCAGTCCAAAATTCTTGCGGACGCACAGACCAAACTTGCCGATTACAAAGCAGAGCAGGCAAAGGCCGAATCCGAGAAGGAAGCATACGGCAAAGCTCTCGGAAACGAGTATGACAGAGAAAACGTTACTTTAAAGAACGAGCTTGATACAATTCAGGCGGATAAATCTTACAGTTCATTCCTTGATTACACGGACGGACTTGTTGCACCGTTTGACGGTGTTGTAATAGCCGTATCCTATACGGACGGAGACACAACGGCTCCTTCGTCACCGCTTCTTACTTTTGCAAGCGTTGATGACATTACGCTTTCTTTCTCAATCACGAAGAATGAGCTTACCAAGGTAAAAGAAGGTCAGAAAGCAACCGTTACGCTTCTCGGAAACAAGTATGACGCGGAAGTTATTCAGATTAACAGAATGGTTTCTCAGGATATGGGCGGAAGCACTTCAATCGGCGGAATTATGAAGATTCTTAATCCGGACGATTCCATCTGCATCGGACTTGAAGGCAAGGCCAAAATAGAAACGGCAAGAATCGACAAGTGTATTTCAATACCTCTTTCGGCAATCAATGTCGATGATGACGGTGATTTTGTTTATGTTTACAAAGACGGAGTTATTCAGAAAAGATATGTGGAAACAGCAGAGACGAGCAACTCCGCAATCGTAGTAACCGAAGGACTTTCGGTAGGTGATTCGATAGTTTCTTCCTACATGGGTGAGATTAGTGACGGAATGGCCGTAACGGCAGTTCCCGAGGGAATGATGAACTAAATGGAACAGATATTTGATTATATCAAAATTGCATTAAAAAACATTCGCGACAATAAGACCAGGTCTTTTCTTACCATGCTCGGAATCATCATCGGAATTTCATCCGTAATCATGATTATGAGTATCGGAAACGGTGTGACCGGTCTCGTTTCAAGAGAACTTAATTCGGTTTTTGCCGGACAAATCTATCTTTATGCCAATCAGAATGACGAAAACTTCGATCCTTTAAGAAGCTTTTCCCTTGAACTGATAGATGAGGCCAAAGAGAAAATCGACAATATCAAAGTTCTTTCACCCGAAAGAGGTGTATACGGAACGGCGACAACCAGAAAAGGTACTTTTACGACATATATTACCGCTTGCGGTGCAGATTATGAGTATACCAAGCCCGAGGGATTTGTTGACGGAAGGTATTTTACGTCAGATGAGGCGGCTGCGGGTAAAAATGTCTGTGTGCTTCTTGCGGATTCGGCGAAAAATCTTTACGGAACGGATAAAGCGGCCGGTCAGTCTTTTACCATGGAAATTGACGGACACGAAGCGGAAATGACGGTAGTCGGAGTGCGCGAAATGTCGGATTCCGCGCTGTACAAGAAAATGTATGTTTATGACGATGTCGAACTTGAGATGCCGTTTCAGACGTATATAAATATCACGGATTATGAGAACGAGCCGTGTTTCAATGAACTGATGTTTATGCCAGAGAGCTCCGATTCTCAGAAAGAAACCGCAGAGAATCTTGTTACGTTTTTTAAGAGCAAACTGGGTATAGAAATTAATATAGATGCATTTTCCGATTATTCCGATACCATCGGAAGCCTTCTCGACTACGTTACGATTTTCGTTTCGCTTGTGGCAGCGATTTCGCTTGCCGTCGGAGGCATCGGAGTTATGAATATTATGCTTGTTTCCGTTACGGAGAGAACTCAGGAAATCGGCATAAGAAAAGCCCTCGGAGCAAGGACGAAATCAATTGTAATGCAGTTTCTGGCCGAAGCTGCGGCGATTACGTTAATCGGCGGTCTTATAGGCTTGATTGTCGGATTTGCGGGCGGAGAACTGGTCTGTTTTTTGGCGGGTAGATTAGTGGA
>JAKSSB010000072.1 GCA_024403285.1 Lachnospiraceae bacterium
GTTTTTACCAGAAGAGATCCTTCAAAGGTTTCTGTTCTTACTGAGACCGCAACGGTTTGCAATGTAAAAGACATTGAGGAATGGAAGGACAAAATTGATGTGCTTATCATCTGTGGCGGCTCGGCTACGGACCTTCCCGAGATGACTCCGAAGTATGCGAAGATGTTCAACGTAATTGACAGTTTCGATACACACGCACGCATTCCCGAGCATTTCGCCAATGTGGATGCTGCCGCTAAGGAAGCAGGCAAGGTCGGAATCATTTCCGTAGGCTGGGATCCCGGAATGTTCTCACTTAACAGACTTTACGGAAATATTATTCTTCCGGAAGGCAAAGATTATACATTCTGGGGCAAGGGCGTAAGCCAGGGACATTCTGATGCCATCAGAAGAATTGAAGGTGTCAAAGATGCAAAGCAGTACACAATTCCCGTGGAATCAGCGCTCGAAGCTGTAAGAAGCGGTGCAAATCCCGATCTTACCACCAGACAGAAACACACAAGAGAGTGCTTCGTAGTACTTGAAGAAGGCGCAGATGCCGCTAAAGTTGAGGCTGAGATTAAGAATATGCCGAATTATTTTGCGGATTACGATACGACCGTTAACTTTATTTCACAGGAGGAACTTAAAGCTAACCACAGCGGAATTCCTCACGGCGGTTTCGTTATCAGAACAGGCTCAACCGGCTGGAACAAAGAGAACAGTCATGTTATCGAATATTCACTCAAACTTGATTCGAATCCCGAATTCACATCAAGCGTTATCGTAGCTTTCGCAAGAGCAGCTTATCGTTTGAACAAAGAGGGCAGAACAGGTTGCTTAACCGTATTTGATGTCGCACCCGCTTACCTTTCGGCAATGAGCGGCGATGAAATCAGAGCACATCTTCTGTAATTGTTAGGTGTAAACTTTATGAAAACATTGGTTACCGTTCTTTATTTTTTACTTCAGATTACGTGGGGGCTCCCACAGAATCTGGTCGGATTCGTGATTTTTCTGTGGCATATAAAGGATAAGCATTATCTTTTTCACGGAAGCGTCATAACAATCTGGAAAGGCCCGAACGGCGGAACAAGCATGTCAATGGGCATGTTCGTGTTCCTCGATGAATATTACATCAAAGAAGAGAATGCGAGAGAGAATCCCGAATCGCAGTTTAATCAGGTTGCGGTTCATGAGTTTGGCCATTCGCTTCAGTCTCTTTTACTGGGACCTTTATACTTCTTCGTAATTTCGATTCCGTCCGGTATATGGTGCAATTTCAAGTATTTTCAGAACATGAGAAAAGACAAAAAAATGTCGTATTACATCTTTTACCCTGAAAGATGGGCAAATTGCTGGGGTGAGAAAATCACTAAAATGAAAGCCCCTAAATAGGGCTGATTTGATAGTATTGCAGCCGGCATATATGAGGAGATAATTATGTACAACGATTGGTTATCTATCGGTAAATTTACAATTCACGGTTACGGCGTAATGATTGCAATCGGTTTCGCGCTTGCAATTTACGTAAGTTATTTCCGTGCCAAGAAAAAGGGCATGAATTATGATGTCATTCCGGACATTGCCATTATAGCGATGATTGGCGGATTTCTTGGCGCCAAGATTCTATATATTATTGTTGAATTCAAGGCATTTTTACAGGATCCGTTGAGCGTAATCGGACTTGCCGGATTTGTCGTATACGGCGGAATCGTTGCTGCGGTCGGACTCAGCGCGCTCTGGCTTAAACACAAGAAACTTAATTTCCTTGATTATTTCGATCTTGTCATGCCGCAGGTTGCGCTTGCACAGGGCTTCGGAAGACTGGGATGCTTTTTTGCCGGTTGCTGTTACGGAGCGCAGACAGATTCGTTTCTCGGTATTGTTTTCCCAAAAGGATGCTGTGCACCCGCAGGAGTTAAACTTTGGCCCACTCAGCTTTTCTCATCGGGCGGTGATTTTGTTATCGCTTTGATTCTTTACATTTGTTCCGCCAAAAGAAAAAAGAAAGGCGACATCGGTGCGCTTTATCTGATTCTCTACGGCATCGGAAGATTTATCGTGGAGTTTTTCAGAAACGATCCCAGAGGTGCTGTCGGAGCTCTTTCGACATCTCAGTTTATTTCGATTTTTATTGTCGTTGCGGGAATTGCTTTTATGGTTATTCTGCGTCTGATTGACAAAAAGAAAACCGCGGAATCTGCCGAAGAAGTAAAGACTGAAGCTGCGGCTGAAAACGAAGAAAAAACACCGGAAGAATCAGCCGAATCGGATGAAGAAAAAGAGACGGCAGAATCAGGCGAAGAAAAAGAGACAGCAGAATCAGGCGAAGAAAAAGAGACAGCAGAATCAGGCGAAGATGATAAATAAATGACACTGATTTCACATATAAATCGAAGATACTAATTTCGGAAGTGTACAGATGGCACAGATTACTTGTAAGGATTTAATTCTCGGATATGACAGAAACGTTCTGACTTCAGGTGTTTCGTTTGAAGTTATTAAGGGCGATTATATTATGGTTTTGGGACCGAAGAGAAGCGGTAAGTCCATGCTTCTTGAGTGCCTCGCCGGAATTACGAAGCCTATGGGCGGAAGTATAAGTCTTGGGGACGGTATCAAAAGGAACAAAATCGCATATATGCCTCAGCAGATGGGACTTTCCAAAGATTCAACCGTTACCGTAAAAGAGTTTTGCCTTTCCGGATGTCTTTCAGGCGGAGGGTTTCATCCGTTTTTTACCTCGAAGGACAGAACTAAAACCGAGGAGATGCTTGAACGTGCTGAAATAGCCGATTTGAAGGACCGTGCGATTGCAGATCTTTCGGGCGGTCAGCAGAAGAGAGTATTCTTAGCGAGAACTTTTCTGACTTCGGCAGATATCTATCTTCTTGACGAGCCGGCTGCAGGCCTGGACATAGCCGCTGTTTCGAAGGTTTATTCACTGATAGAGCGGATGAACCGTGAAGAGAAAGTCAGTATTGTAATTGTCCCGAAGAATATAGAATTTGCGGCTGAATCATGCTCTCACGTTCTTATGCTCGGGGAAGACGGTTTTTACCAAAATGCCGATGACTATTTTATGTAAACCACAATATAGACATATTGTTATGTAAACCAAAGACCTGCTCTTTGGTTTTTTTATATACAAAAACAGAGTTCATCGGCTTGTCAAAAGACTTGGCGGTGCAAGAAGTACGGTGGACTTCTGCTTTACAGAGACCGAAGTGAAACGTAGACGAGTTGCACCGACCGAAGCAGAACGTAGACGTGTAGCACGGACCGAGTGAAAAACCGGACGGCTGTTTATAAAAAATTACAGAAAATATTGGAAAAATCTCTGAAAATTTAGTATAATATTCATAATTAGGTCGGCTTTTTTGCATTATTGAATTTTTCTGCAAATTCAGTTGCGCAAAAAGGGTAACCCTCAATTTTAACGAATTGAATGGAGAAGAGTAAAATGGAGATTTCGGAAATCGGTAAAATGTGTTTAAACTGTATGCACATGAGCAAAGAAGATGAATTCTGTCCCGTATGCGGTAAACCCAAGAGAGCCGGTAAATCTTACGGCAGAGCACTTGAACCCGGAACTGTTTTAAACGGTAAGATTCTTATCGGTAACATTCTCGGAATGGGTAATTTCGGTATTACTTATATGGGCTTTGACATGCTGCTCGAGTATCGTGTCGCTGTTAAGGAATTCTTCCCCGATGAGATGGTTCAGCGAGAAGAGGACGGAAGCTTAAGTGTTTCCGATGAGTCGACCGAGGAAGAATACAGAGAAGAACTCAAGGCTTATCAGAGAGAAGCGAGAACACTTGCTCAGTTCTCCAAGTATCCCGGTATTGTTTCAATTAAGGAACTTTTCTATGAGAATAATACCGCATATATTGTCATGGAGTATCTTGAGGGAGGAACGCTTCGCCGATTCATAGACAACAACGGCGGACGACTTCCCGTGGAGAAGGCGCTTTCACTGATGGAGCCTGTTATAACTTCAATGGAGGAGATTCATAAGAGCGGACTGATTCACCGTGATATTTCACCGGAGAACATCATGCTCGATGCCGACGGAAGTATTAAGGTAATCGATTTCGGTGCAACCAAGAAACTTTCCAACAGAACTTCGCAGGTTTATTTCGGTAAGTTCGGATATGATTATGAAGGGTCTCGAGATGGAATGCAAAGACCGTCAGCAGGATATGGGTCAGCTTCGCAGATCTCTTTACGGAGTGCAGATGGATTCAGCCGAAGCAGCCGGCAAGGCTACTCAGGTTTTCTTCCCTCAGTCCGATGCATCGATGCTGTACGATAAGAGAAATCAGAGAGTATGGTTCGGTCATTATCCCATGAACGAAGTGGAAGGACCTAAACTTACAACCGATATTATCTATGCCAATTACGATTTACAGGATACGACGAAAGTTCAGGGCGTTAAATATAAGAGATTTGTAATCGGCTCCGGAATAATGTCCAAAGAATTTAAGAATGCCAATCGTCAGAGAATTAAAGATGAGAGCCGTAAATACAGAATTTTCGAATTTACGGAGATTCCCTGGATTATTCTCTATCATAACGGCAACAAGATGATTATTCAGTCTGAGTATACGCTTGATTATCAGATGTTCGATGAACGCGATTACATTGATATGTCATCAAAGGAAATTGCCAAAGTTCGTACCGGAATCAACTGGGAGACCAGCCGAATAAGAGAATGGCTTAACCGCGATTTCTTCCAGGAAGCTTTTACCAAGGAAGAGCAGAACCGAATTCTGATTAAGGAAGTTAAAACTCCGATTTCAACTTTCTCGGATCAGGTTACTTACGACAGAGTATTTTTACCCTCAATAGAAGAGGTTAACGGAGGATTTGACGTACATGCAATCAGAGGAACCAATTCCGTAGCAGCGATGTCAGGAATCAGTTCTTCGCTTACCAGTCAGTATGCGGCAGCCAAGATGATTGATGAAACGCTTCCTTCGGGATACGGCCTTAGAACAAGAGGAACAATAAATTATTTCAACGATACATTTACCTACGGTGAAAACTGCGACGGACATTCTATCCAGAACGGCAAACTTGCCTGCTGGGGATTGAATATTCCGATGGGAATCAGACCGGTCATTCAGGTTGATGTCACAGACGTTGTGGAAGTGTAGAGGGCAGCGTCTATGAGCACATATTGTATGAGCGACCTTCACGGTCAGTACAAAACATTTCGAAGAATGCTGGAAATTATATCTTTCAGCAAATCGGATACTTTATATATTCTTGGAGATGTTATTGACAGAGGTCCGGACGGAATTAAAATTATTCAGGATATAATGGGAATGCCGAATGTTACGATGTTTATCGGTAATCATGAGCTTCTGATGCTTGATGCACTCGCTAACAAAGAGGCACTTGAAGACGGTTCACGAACCGATACGGACGACATTGATTTGTGGGCAGATCTTTGCAACGGAGGAACCCCGACGTCGGATGCTTTCGCCTCCCTTTCAGCCAAGAAGAGAAAAGACATTATTTCTTTTATACGTCATTCGGTTGTTGCCAAACAGATTAAGGTGGGCAGGAAGAGTTACTATCTCTCGCATGCTTACGTTACGGACCGCAGATTTACCGACGAAATCAGATTTGATGAGATGACACATAAGGAAGTTTGGGATGTGGTCTGGCAGAGTGTGTACGAACCGGAATTCGTCAAGAAGAAAGGCAAGGCACTTTTCCCCGACAAGAAGAAGATTTATGTGGGCGGACATACTTTTACCCAGCGTCTTGACTGCATGGACGAGAAGGGATTCGGCAAGATTTATCATAACAAGAACTATAACGGATTTCATGTTATCAATGTGGACTGCGGAATGGCGCTTAAGAACAAGAGCAGTTGTTTAGGTTGCCTGCGTCTCGAAGATGATAAAGAATTCTACGTTCCGTTAATGTAATGAACAAAATTAAAACCATGTTTTGCAAATGTGCAGAACATGGTTTTTTACTTTATAGGAAATTACGTCCTATAAAGTAAAAAACGCTCCGCGAGGATGCGCACGCTTTTGCAGCGGTAATTTGTCGCTGACGCGACGCAAAAGCGGCGCAGCATGTCGCAGGCGACATGCTTTCTTGTTCACACGGCCGTATAAGGTAACACGGCCGGCAAGCCGTTTGGAGGGATTCACATCTTACTCGATTTCTTATGCATACGATAAGGTAATATTAGATCCAGGCACCGTCAAAGGTGATAACCTGACCTGTCAGATACGAAGGGGAGAAACAAATTTTGCAGACGAATTCGCCGGCTTCTTCGGGAGTACCGGGTCTTCCGACCGGAATGGTGTCGAAAAGATCGCTCTTTTCTTCATCGCTTAACATGGAGTTCATTTCCGTGTCGATATATCCGAAGGCTACCGCATTGACCTGAATGCCCGAGGGTGCGACTTCTTTTGCAAGAGCTCTGGTAAAAGAATTAACACCGCCCTTCGAGGCTGAGTAAGCGACTTCGGTCGATGCTCCGACATTTCCCCAGACAGACGAAATGTTGATAATTCGTCCGGACGCTCTTTGAATCATTGAAGGAAGAACGGCCCTGCTCATGTAGAAACATGATGAAAGATTGGTATCGATTACTTTCTTCCAGTCGTCATCCGTCATGTCCTGAAGGAGGCCTACATAAGAAAACCCGGCATTATTTATCAGAATGTCAGCTTTGGCAAATTCATTCGAATACTTTCTTATATCATCCGGATTCGATACATCACATGCTATACACGACGCTTTAATTCCGTATTCTTCCGAAAGCGTCATCGCCAAATCGTTCAGTTTGTCGACAGAGTTTCTACATATTAATATAAGGTTACATTTATTCTTCGCAAAAGCGGTTGCAATTCCGCGACCGATACCGCGGGATGCACCGGTGATAATCACTGTTTCGTTCATTTGATTCCTCCGGAGTAATGTGTATAAAAGATTCACCGGCCGCAGCGTGAATTCGCATTAAGCCGGGCTCTAAAAACACTCTTTTCATAACAATGATAAAAGCAATAACAAGAGTTTGTCAATTGCATTTGATTATCTTCGATGATATAATTTCAGTATGTTTGTGTGAACAGACTTTCAGACGAATATTCAGCGAAAAGAATAATAAATAAAGAGGATTTTAATATGTATGATTTGATTATTGCCGGTTCCGGTCCTGCAGGCCTTGCCGCAGGAATTTACGCTAAAAGAGCCGGTTTAAATGCGATAGTAATGGAAAGGGACGGAGTAAGCGGAGGACAGGTTCTTTCGACTTATGAAGTTGATAATTATCCCGCACTTCCGGGCATTTCGGGGATGGATCTCGGAAGCAAAATGAGAGAGCATGCCGACAGGCTCGGTGTCGAATTTGTTACGGAGAACATTACAGGTATATCGGACGTTGACGGATTTATCACGGTTCACGGCGAAGGTAATGAATATTTTACCAACGGAGTGATTATCGCTACCGGAGCACATCATGCCGAACTCGGAGTTAAGGGCGAGAAGGAATTTCAGGGAATGGGCGTATCGTACTGTGCCACCTGTGACGGCGCATTTTTTACCGGACGTGACGTGGCAGTTGTAGGCGGAGGCGATGTAGCGGTTGAGGACGCCATATTCCTTGCAAGAAACTGTCGTAAGGTTTACCTGATTCACAGAAGGGACTCGTTAAGAGCTGCTTCATCTTTGCAGGAAGCTTTGAAGAAGTATGACAATGTTGAGTATGTGTGGAATTCGAATGTATCCGAGATTTGCGGAAACGATATGGTTGAGTATGTAAATGTAGTTAACAAGATATCAGGTGAGACGCGCAGAATCGATTTGAACGGTGTTTTTGTTGCGGTAGGAATTATTCCGAACAGTGAATCTTTTAAAGGAATTGCCGATATGGATGAGAAAGGTTATCTGATAGCGGGAGAAGACTGCAGATGTTCGACCGCAAGAATATATGCGGCGGGAGATGTGCGTACCAAGCAACTCAGACAGATTGTTACTGCGGTTGCCGACGGCGCGAATGCGGTCACCAGTTTCCAGGCTGATATAATAGGATAATTTTGTGAAAACGAATGAACAAAAATCTTTATCGGAGATATTTCCGTGATTCTTTAATTTGTTACGAAATATTTAAGGGGCATTTCTAAAGGAATGCTCCTTTTTTCATATTTTTGTATCGAAATTGCATATCAGCAAGTTTACATAATTTGCATGAAAATGCGACACTTTGTAACAATTTGTGCAAAATGTTCTAATTTGGCTATAAAAGAAGTCTTTTACCGATAAAAGTTGACAAATACTTATTTGTTTGATATATTTATTAAGGCGTAACAAAGTTGTAACAATTTGTAAAAATATGGAAATTTTACATCAGACAATCATGATGATTGAATGACAAGGAGTTTTTCATGAAAAGAAAGTATTTAACCTATGGAATATGCGCATTGGCAATCGCCGGCGTAATAGCAGGTTTCACAACATCGGCAGGGGCACAGACAAGACCTTCGGGACTCCCCGCAGCAGGTGCGGCAGCCGCCATAGGAGAAGGAACTTCATATACCGATCTCGAGGAAGAAGTTAAGAAATGTCTTATTGCCAGAGATGTTTCCCCCGAGGAAAGACCTCTTGAAATCGTTGAAACAGCTACCACATCGGTTAAGAATGTTGAAACGGCTGCAAATACCGTTGCTTCGGATGAGGAATCGGACGGAATTCTCGGTGAAAGCGCAATCGTTGAGACAGACGAAGAAGAAACTTTTGAGAATCTTGTAATTGCTCAAGTTGATGATTATGTAAATGTTCGTTCGGAAGCTTCAACGGATGCAGAGATTGTAGGTAAGCTTTATGACGATTCGGTAGGCGAGTTCATTTCCGAAGAAGACGGATGGTATTTAATCGAATCCGGAAATGTTAAAGGATATGTTAAAGCAGAGTTTTGTGTTACCGGTGAAGATGCCGAAGCTCTTGTTGAAGAAGTAGGAACGAGAGTGGCAACGGTTAATACCACAACTCTTAAAGTTAGAAAAGAAGCCAGCACAGACTCCGGTGTTCTCGGACTTGTTCCCATTGAAGAGGAACTTTCCGTAGAAGATGAACTTGACGGATGGGTTAAGGTTTCAATCGAAGAAGGTGAAGGCTATGTTTCGGATGAGTTCGTTGATTTAAGAACTGATTTCGTTCATGCTGAATCCAAAGAAGAAGAGGAAGCACGTCTCGCTAAAGAGAAAGAAGCCAGACTTAAAGCTCAGGAAGCTGCAAGAGCAGCTGTCTCAACCAAGAAATCTTCTTCAAGCGATACAACGACTTACACTGTTACAGGTGATTCCGAGATGGGTAAGGCTGTTGCCGAATATGCATTACAGTTCCTTGGAAATCCTTATGTATACGGTGGAAGCTCGCTTACAGAAGGAACCGACTGCTCCGGATTTGTAATGAGTGTATATTCGAACTTCAATGTTTCACTTCCTCATTCATCGACGGCAGACAGAAGTCAGGGTTATGCGGTAGACGGTCTTGCAAATGCTCAGCCCGGTGACATTATCTGTTATTCAGGTCATGTAGGAATTTACATCGGCGATAATCAGATTGTTCATGCAAGTACAAGCAAAACCGGTATTATCGTATCCAGTGCAGAACACAAGAAAGTTCTCGCAGTAAGACGTATCTTCTAGAATGATGCGTTGCAGTTAAATCAGTTTATAAGCATATCTGTATATGTTTTGGGGGTGAAGGTCGCAGCCGAAAGGATGCGACCTTCTTTTTATTCATACGGGTTAGTTGCTTCGCAACATGCAGTCGGCGAGACGAGCAGAAGGACAATTCCTCCTGTTCGAAAGAAAACACGGCTGCATAAGGAAATTACTACTTGGAGCCGCATTCGATGATTTAGAATATTTGCTATATTTTATGCACACTTTATCGCAGCATTTTTTTATGATTTTTATCGTTTTGTACAAGTTGCACAAAAGGATTTATTGCAATAATATTTCACATTTTTTACCAAAAAAGTTATCCACATTCAAAAAACGTGAGACACGCATAAAACATACTTATAAACCAAGTTAACAACATTATACAAAAAAATGACCTCAAAAAACCAAAAATATTATGGAAACTAGTAGAAAA